>JANXXI010000128.1 GCA_025350695.1 Acidobacteriota bacterium | reverse complement strand
AAGTGATCGAGCGAGAACGGCTCGCCCGCGTTCGATAGGAAAACGGTTTTATCGTCAGGCTCGCTCACCAGCTTCACACGCGATTCAACAATGTACTTGCCGATCCACGCAGCCGCGCGATCACCCAATGGAATGAACCGGTCCTTCTTGCCTTTGCCCAAACGAATCGTCGCCGTCGCCCGCTCCAGATCGATGTCCCACAGCTTCAACGTCGCCAGTTCCAAGCGCCGCATTCCCGTCGAGTAGAATGTCTCCAGGATCGCGCGATCACGCAGACCCAGCACATCGTGAATGTTCGGTTGCGCCAGCACTAACTCAGCCTCGCTTGCCGACAGCACCGCCTTGGGCAAGCGCTGCGGAGTCCGCGGCAGTTCGATCTCACTCGCCGGATTGTGCAGGATGTGATGATGCCGCGCCATCCACTTGAACCACACCCGCAACGGCACGATGCGATCATGTTGGCCGCCGAACCCGAGCGGCTCACCGTTCGCCTTGCGGTAATCGAACACATGCTTCTGGTAGCGCTCAAGCACCGTGCGCGTCACCTCCACTGGCTCGGTGATGCCGCGCTCATGCGCCCAGTCGAGGAAGAAGCCGATGTGCACCCGGCGGCCCTTGACCGTGTACTCGGAGTAGTTTTTCAAGCGCAGGTCGTCGAGATGTTTTTCCATCAGAACCGCCAACACCGTCTTCGGTTCTTCAACCGGTTTACGCTTTCGTACGACGCGCGCCATCACGCCACCGTATCTACGCGTTTTTCGCTTGGAGGGTGGAAAACGCCGTTTGCGCCAATGTTCATGCGGGTTTCAGCGGCCCGACCGGTGGCCGACAACCCACCGACAAGGGGCCGACTTGGCCCCGACTTCTCGCCTTGAGACCCCGGCCAGTTCAGTTCGTACACATAATTCTGACCCCGCCCGCCACGATGCACGATCAGATATTCAAGCTCTTCCAAGCGATGCAGGTGGATCTTCAACTGCGTGTGGCCCCACTCGGTGGCTTCCCGCACATCGCGGCGGCTAAAATGAAAACCCTCACGGCCGTTGACGAACTCGACGATCAGCCCGAGCAACCGCCGCGTCTGCGGAGGCAACTCATCAAGCGATTGCCGCAACAGGTCTTGCGTCAGTTGGTCCGCCACTTCGATGTCCTCGCGCTTGGCTTCAATGTAGCGAACTCCGTGCGATTCCTTCACCGTTCGCTGATGCTGATGGAGCAACGCAATCGAACGAATCAGCGCCAGGTACTTGGCGTGATCGCGCCGCATGCGCGGCAGCCCGTCCGGAAACTGGATCTCGCGGGCGAACGGGTTGGCGACGAACAACGGCTCAATCAACCGTTGCGCGTTCTGATGCCGGCGCACAATCTCCTTGCGCTCGAGCCTGCGCTTCAAGCCTTCAAGCGTTTGCGCTTCACGCTGCATCCGGTGAATCGCTCGCGTCTGCTCGCGCTCTTCGTTCACCGTCAGCACCACGCAGCGGTTCAGCAGTTCTTCGTCCAGGTCGATGGCCGTCGTTGTCAGAAACAGCATCACCGGACCTTCCACGCGGTACTGATGCGTAACCAGCTTCCCCGTCGCCGGGTCCTTGCCTGTTGACGCGATCGACAACGAGCCTTCCGATTGCAGCAGCTTCAACGCATACGCCGCTTTCGATGCGCCTTCCTCTTCGGCAATCGCCAGCACCTTGTGTTTCAACTCCGTCTCGCCCATGTAGTAGAGCGATTGCCCGGTGATGCCTGAGTACTGAATCCGTTCCTCGGCCGGCACGAACTGCAACACCGCATCCATGAGTGTGCTCTTGCCGGCGGCCGAGCTCGACTGCACCAAAATCGCCAGCGGCGAATCGAGATGACGGCTTACGGCGGCCAGGTAGGCAATCTTCTTGTTCGTGGTTTCGCCCACCAGGCCGCAGCGCTCGAAGTCCTCCACGATGCGGTCGAGCAAGCGCGGGTCTTTGAGGAACTCGAGTGCTTCGCCGCGTTCTTCTTCGCTCAGCACGACTTTGGGTTTAGTGGGAGTCAGCGCCTTCCTCACCAGCTCGTCGCGCACCTCTTCGAGTTTGCGGAACAGACAGCCGATGTCCTTGCGGATCACGTCTTCCTTGACGTGCATCTCCTCGGCGGCGCCCTTGATGAAGACAATGCGTTGACGGTCGGCGTTGAGGTCGAACGTATCGATATGAAAGTCGTCTTTGCGCGAGACGAGCACATTTACGCGCATGATTTCGTGCGTCGTGTTCTTGCCCAGGCCCCGGACGCGGTAACGGCGGTCCTCGCGCTCGAGCGTGATTTCGTCGCCGTTGATGGCCACCTGCGGCTCGGCGGCTAAAGGAATAATGGGCGCGGGGGCTTCGCTCTTCGCCATCCACTCCGCGCCGTTGAGCAACACGGCCCAACGATTGCGCGGCAGGCGTGACCTTCAGCGCGTACTCGCTCGCGTCTATGCGATGCGGAAACAGCACGCGATGCGAGCCGATGCCCAGTTGCGTCAGTTCGTCTTTTAGCCGCCCGGCTGCTTGCTCGCCCGCCTCGTCACGGTCGTAGGCGATCCACACATTCTTGACGCCGTGCCTGGCGAACGCGGCCTTGTGATCTTCGGTGAAACCGTTCACTCCATACGAGCACGTCACGTTGCGGAACCCCGCACACCAGAACGTCAGCGCGTCGATGATCGACTCGCACAGGATGATTTCCTTCGCCGCCAGCAGCGCTTCCTCGTTCCACCGCGATGTGGACCCGGCAAGTACGTGTGCAACGGCGTCCCCACGCGCAAGCCCGCGGTGATCTTGCGCCCGTACATCTCCGTCACAAAGCCTTCGAGCGAGATCACCGGAAACACGATGCTGCCCATGAAGTGCTCATGCCCCGATTCGCGGATGATGCCCAACGTCTGCAAGCGCCCGCGAAGCTCCGCGCCTTCCTTGCGGTTCTTGTCCGGCAACCGGTAACCCAGCGTGCGATTCGCAAAGCCGATCTGGAAACGTTCGAGCATCTCCGGATGCGTCAGCCCGCGCGATTCCAGATACCGCAACGCTTCCGGCGATTCCTTCAACGTCTGGTGATAGTAGGCGACGACTTGGCGCAAAGCTTCCTGGTCATCCGCCTCGGCTTTCACCGGCGCGTCCAGCTTCGCCGTCGTGCCCTTCTTCACCACGCGAGCTTCGCCAGCGGCTAAAGAAGAATGATCGGCGCGGAGAAGCTCAACGGCATGCCGGAAGCTCACACCCTTCGTCTTCATGACCCAATCGATGGTCGACCCGCCCACGTTGCAGGCTCCCAGGCAATGCCACAGATTCGTCTTCAGCGAAACTACCAAGCTTGGCGTCTTGTCCTCGTGAAACGGGCACGTCCCGATCCACTCCGCCCCGTGCTTGTTGAGTTCCACCCCGAACCCCATCACCAGCCGCTCAACGGGCACTTCCTTCTTTAGCCGCTCGATCTCGCTATCGGGGATTCTCGCCATGAAAACGGCCTCCTTCGAAAAACCTGTCAAGACGCAACAGAAAATAGTTACGCTTTGCAGAATAGCGTATGATACCGTAGTAAGGCAAGGAACCCACTTTTGCCCCTTACACTGGCTCTGTCATGCCTCGCGTCTCCAAGCTCAGCCTCCCGCCTCTTGACTGGGGCAAAGAGTCCATCGGCCAACGGGCCGCCCGCATCCGCAAGGAGCGCGGCTTCACTCAGGTTGAACTCGCCGGAAAAATCGGCATCGTCCAAACTTTGGTCACCGACTACGAGACCGGTCGCCTGCGCCTCACCGCCGAGATGGCCGTGCGCTTCGCCATGGCGCTTGATGTTTCCCTTGATGAGTTACTGCACCCCAACACCGCCAAGACCACGGCGCGCAAGCCTAGCCGCAAAGTGCTGCGGCGTCTGGAGAGGATCGAGGACCTGCCGGCAACGCAGCAAACCACACTGCTGCGCACCATTGATACCTTCCTCGAAGTGGCCGCCTTGAAGACCGCCCGCCGCGCCTGATCGAACATGGAGAACAAGAATGGACAGACAACAAGCCCATCAGTTGCTTGACCAGCTTGGTCCGGCGCAGTTTACCGCCGTCGCTCAACTGCTGGAAGTGATGGCGGCCGAACCTGAACCTAATTACCCTCCCGTCAGGGAGGCCGACAAAAATCGCCTCGAACTTTCGTTGCACTGTCGTCAAGTCTTGGGCGCGGAGCATATCTTGGGGACTCAATTGGTCACCCGCAGGAGCAGAGCTACTGGGGTTGTCCCCTAACGTGAGACAAAAGTTTAGAGACAGTAGGCTGAACAGCAAAAAAAGCACTGGACAGCGGGCCAAAGGTTTAGCAGAAGCATCAGTCCTTGCGTAGCTATGTTGCCGCCCGGTTCCGCAAGCTGTGTGCCCCGCTGCAAAGCCAAAAGACCAGGGTCCGGTCCGAGACCATAAGATGCCGAAGTTCGATTTTCCCCGTTCGTCGTTCCGGTGAGAATCAAAGACCCGTGGGCGAACCGAGCATTGGTGACTGTGCCGTCTACCCAGTACCCACCCGTTTTTCCGTAATCCTTCGAGGTGTTCTGATTGTTGATGCTATCAATGCCTGTTCCGCCGCTATTCACATAAACGCAGTCGTTGCCTGTTGGATCTGTGAAGATCAGAGGATTGTTGCGGACGTAGCTGTAGAGGTTCCAGCTTTGCGGGTCTCCAGGCGACTGATCCACCAACGGCGCATCGGCACTTGTGAACCGCCCCTGTGCCGACGCCATATACCGAGCGCCAAAGTAATCGAGGCCGGTTTCGGCATCTCTTTCTTTGCCGGTGAACTCTTCTGTCATTTTGGTTCAGCCTTACGGTCCTGCTCATTCAACGGCACTGGCCCAGGAGCCTTTGGATACGGCCAAACAATCGGAACCAGAATTAGGGCAAACAGGATAGCCGCAGAGAAGATGCCAATGCCCGAAACCAAGTTTCCACGCCTACCGAGCATGAAAATCAAAACGCCCGATGCTGCCGCGCCTAGAGTGGCGACAATCATTCCCAAAACGACCACGGGGGCTGTCTCGAACCCGTTTCCGCTATGCGCGTACGCACTCACCGCTATGCCGATCAGCAGCCCCAGAAGCCCAATCCAGATGGACATTTTCGTCATGCGTGCCTCATCGGATTGGCACCGGCGGTTTCTGGAGATCCTCGATCTTGTTTTCAGGAATCTCCTTTACGGTCTGCACGCCGCCGCTCTGGCCACAACCATAAATCCCCCATGACGGGAACGTCGTAGCTGAAGATCCCTGGTTTACCAGGCTGACCGTGCCGTCCTTTGAGATGTTGAAGTTGAAGTTCCCTTCAAGAACGCCCTTGGGCGCGCCTGGGATACCTGCTTCCCCATTCCTGCCCCAAAGCGATACATGAAGTGAGACCGATCCGTCCTGGTTCCCCTTCGATTCAACTTTTG
>JANXXI010000108.1 GCA_025350695.1 Acidobacteriota bacterium | reverse complement strand
CGTCCGAATTCGCCGCCGAAGATGACTAACGTGTCGTCTAACATGCCGCGTTGTTTTAGATCTTGCACTAACGCCCAGCAGGCTTGGTCGACGTCCATGCATTGGCTGGGCAGCACTTCGGGCAACTGACCATGTACGTCCCATCCGCGATGGTAGATCTGCGTGAAGCGAACGCCACGTTCAGCCAGACGTCGCGCCATCAGGCAACTATAGGCGAACGTGCCGGGCTTCTTCGCGTCCTCGCCGTACATCTTGTAAGTGGCTTCGGATTCTTTCGATAAGTCGGTCAAATCGGGAACCGAGGTCTGCATGCGATACGCCATTTCGTACTGCGCGATGCGGCTCACCGTTTCCGGATCGCCGATTTTTTGATGCTGAATTTGATTCAGTTCGCCTAAAGCGTCAAGCATGCGGCGGCGCACTTGCTGATCGACGCCATCGGGGTTGTTGATATAAAGAACTGGATCGCCGCCAGAGCGCAGGGCGACACCGGAATACTGCGCGGAAAGGAAACCGGCGCTCCACAGGCGCGCGGAAATGGCTTGCACGTTGGCCTTGGAATTCGAATGCGTGGCGTTCATCACAACGAAGGTGGGCAGATCCTGATTCATGCTGCCCAGGCCGTAGGAGATCCACGAGCCGATGCAGGGTTTGCCGGCGATCATGCTGCCGGTTTGGATGAAGGTGATGGCCGGTTCGTGATTAATGGCCTCGGTGTGCATGGAACGGATAACGGCAATGTCGTCCACCATCTTTGCCGTGTGGGGCAGTAACTCCGAAAGCCACGTGCCGCTTTTACCGTGCTGAGCAAATTTGAAAATCGTCGGGGCGATAGGGAAGCGGCTTTGGCCGGAGGTCATGGTGGTGAGGCGCTGACCGTTGCGGATGGATTCGGGCAAGTCCTTATCGAACATGTCTTTCATGAGGGGCTTGTAATCAAATAAATCGTGCTGGGGCGGAGCGCCTACCAGATGGAGATAGATGGCCCGTTTGGCCTTCGGTGCGAAGTGCGGCAGGCCGGGCAGACCGCCCATCACTTTTTCGTTGCGCGCCGGGGCGGCTTCGGAGAGCAGCGAAGCTAGCGCCAAACCGCCCAAACCGCGGGCTCCTTGAGCGAAGAATTGGCGCCGGGTTGCCGCTAAGACGGTTTGATCATACTGGTTCATGCTGGACTCTCTAATGGAATTATACCCGTTCGTCACCCTGTTGTAATTTTTACCGTCACTGCGGCAATATTTGCGCGGACACTAAGGTCATAAGTAACATGTTTTCTATTACATAGAAGGAGTTTCCATTGGCCACAGGCATGCAGGGATTCAGGGTGAGGCAAGTTTATGAGAACCTTCCATGTTAAAGAAAGTTTGGCGTTAGTGGGCATTTGCGGATTAGCGTTACTGACAGGTTGCGCGAAGGAACTATCCACAAGCGTAAGTGCATCCCCGAAGGGAGCAGCAGCGCCGATTCGAGCAAACGACGCCACGCCCAGGAATACGTTGGCCGATGGTGGCATGGCTTCAAGCTTGATGGCTTCCCCACGGATCGCCACTTTACCTCAAGGTTCCATGGTGCGCGTTCGTACACAAACAACGATAAGCACACGCGAGGCGAGGAACGGGGAGACGATTCAAGCCAACCTCGATGCGCCGTTGGTTGTCAATGGCATTGTTCTGGCGCCTCGCGGGGCCGAGGTAACTTTGGCCGTGGCGGATTCCGATCCCGGCGGACGGGTGAAGGGCAGGGCTCGCATTGGACTGCGCCTCGTATCCTTGCCGGTGGCGGGAGAAAGGAGATCGGTAGTTGCGAGCACCTACTGGCATGAGGCAGCGGGCACGAAGAAGAAAGACATTGCGAAGATCGGTATCCTGAGCGGCATCGGCGCAGCGGTCGGAGCCATTGCTGGTGGCGGTAAGGGCGCGGCGATTGGCGCTGGCGCGGGTGGCGGTGCTGGAACGGCGGTTGTGCTTTCTACCCATGGAGACGCAGCCGTTGTGCCTGCCGAGAGTGTAATTCAGTTCCGGTTGGAGCAGCCCGTTAGTGCGAAGTTAAGGAATTAGTCTAGGTCCCGACTGCCCGCGAGCCCCTCCAACCGAACGAAATTGTAGCTCGAAGCGCCTAGTGTGAAGAACCATCGGAAACTTCGTAGGGTTGGGACACAGTCACTCTAAGCGTCGGCCAACTGTTAGTCCCATTAATAATGCTACCGGAAAAAGTGGGCACTCGGATCGGAGAAACCACAACTACGATGCGGTCACCGGCGGAAAAGTCCGGCTGGGGCCGGTTTACGCTTACGTTGGAAGTGGATAGACCGTAAATCCCAACTCCGTTATCGTCCTCATGATGTTCCGGCCTGCCATAGACGATCATATTGGCGACAGTATCTCGCGCGTCAGAGTCCCAAGTATTCACGGACGCCCACCGCACGGCTTGGCGGGCCCGCTCTGCAATGGTTTCCTGCGCGTATAGCAACTGGCCTACATCAAACAGGCCAAGCAGTATCCCACTAAAAGCCGTCATAGTAAGCGCTGCTTCCAGAATGACGTTGCCGGCTTGTCCCTTTTTTCTGCTAGTAGAGATCTTCAATTTAATTCTCCCGTTTTGGCGTTCTCTTCAAATAAAAGTTGGGTTCCAAGTTGTCAAGGCTATATGGCTAAGGGGGCGTCGGTATCCCCAAATACGGGAACGTGACACTTGGAAAATTATCCATATTGTACTGAAAAAAGACTGCGTCGACATTGAAATTTCTTATGGATACGGTCATTTGCATTGGTGCGCTACCATTCATGACCACACTCAATTGAACATGCGCCGGTGTAAGTCCGTTAACGACGGGAACTGTCCCGCCCGCCGGGTCGGAATAAACCACGCGGTTCTTGACTGCCGTAAGAAAGGTTTGACTTGGAGTGGCCGTCGCTGAATCGTATGGTTTTCGGGAAGCATACCGTGCCCCATCTCTAACGGCATTCTGCACCATGCTGTATGCGTTGAGGGAATAGCCGAAACCGAAAATTCCGGCGAATAGCGCGAAGTAGAGCAGCATCGTCAGAACGAACTCGATAATCACCGAGCCCTTTTGCTCCTGGGTTCGCTTGCCAATGATGAGTGTCTTCCTGTTCATTTCACTAATCTCACCTGAAAGCCACCTGCCAAACTTGTGGTTCCGCTACGGATGCCGCTTCCTTGAATGTAGGCTCCAATATACTCGGCGCAAATAGGATCATTGCCGGTTACCGCGTTGTAGACCCCGCTAGGTTGAAGGAAAAATGCGCGGACAGCCATCGCCGTGAAGTTGTTTGCGGGCCCGTTGTTGACGGGCAAGCCTATGATCCGGCGGCCGTTGCCCCATCCACGAGAAACGTAAGATTGGAAGTTCGTGGCATCCGGATCGGTATCTTCTAAAACTCTTATATCTAGAGCGTCACCTTCGGTGTTTTTTGCGCCGCCAACCATGGGCACCGGGTCACCGATTGTCAACGGTTGAACCTGGTCGTCATTGACGATTTCCCCACGGATGGCGGAGGCGCTGTTTGTTCCCCAATATCCGCGATCTTGCGACGGCAATGAATTCAGCCAAGGCGCGCCTGCATCGCCCGCGCAGACGTTGCCGGCCGCAAGGCCACCTTGGGATGGGTAGCGAATCGTGTATAGTGTGCCATTCTTTTGAAACCCCCAGTTGGTGGTGTCCGCCGCGTTAGGAGCCACCGGAGAGAACGGAAGGAGTCCATCGATATAGGTACTGATAAGCACTTGGCCGCCAGTGGAGGAAGCGCCGACCCTTTGGGTTGCGTTGGGGTTTATGGCTTGCATGAAAGTGATGGGGACATCGACGCCGACGGCGACTCTGACGAAGGCATATCCGGAGGGATTAGATGGGTTGGACGCCCAAGTGGAAGAATCAGGCTGGGATGGATTGGAAGCCAAAGCCTTAGCAAACTGCATGGTTGTCGAACCGGAAGTAAAAGTGTTCTTGCCAAAATTCCATTTGTCCACTGCGGCAACGGTCGTAGCCGCATTCTGAGCATTGGTGATTCCACCACTGGTGCCATCCAGCTTCAAGGCCGCACTGAGAGCAACGGCGTCCACATACGCTTGAGATTCGTCGCGCGCCACATACATCCGGCCCACATCAACGGCTAAACCGGCCATTCCCACAACGCCAACTATCGATATGGCAGTGGTCAAAAGCATGTAGCCCCCGCTATTGCGAAGTCTTTTGATACTGAGGCTGTGGGAGAAACGTTGTGTATTTTGCATCTTCTGGCTCCTGCCAATAGTTTGTACTACCACGATTCATGTTTCAATACGGGAATGTACCTAGTAATAATTAGTGACCTTCCCAATGGGAATTGGGAGCTCGGGAGACGAACCAACCTTGCAGTAAAGTGTTACGAATAATAAACTTTACATAGATTTGGTACGTATTTGGAACAGATGAATGGCTCGGCAAAGTTAAGGATCTCAGTGCCTCAAATTTCGGGAACCCCTCTAGTCTCACTCCTCACTCGTAACAGTTCAGGTGGTTTCTTGGAGCCGAAGTGAAGGGCTGAGTGGACAAGAGCCAAAACATTTGCGACCTTAAATGTTTCAGAGACGAAGACTCACCCGCATCCTATCAATTTATAGTTTCTCCTAAAGAATACTTACCACTCCGACGATAGAGCAACCAAATGAATACGAAAGGCGCACTGGGAAACGCGTTGCTTGAGCTCGACCGGTCCCTTGGCATGGAAGAAGCGCTCCGCGAAAGCGAGGCTCGATTCCGGAGTCTTCTAGAGGAAGCGCCAATCGCCTATCACGAAATAGACAGCGAAGGCATTGTACTGCGCGTCAACCGTGTGGAATGTCAACTGCTTGGCTATGATGCTTCTTCCATGGTGGGCCAGCACGTCTGGAACTTTGTGGCGCCGGACGAACGCCCAACCAGCAGGCAGGCCGTGCTTGAAAAAATCTCCGGGGTACGAACCCTGGGAGTATTCACCCGCAATTACATCAACGGAAATCATATAGACCGGATTCAGGTGTTTCAGCGGCTCCATGGCCGTACGGAATTTGAAGGAACAGGAATCGGCCTTTCCGTTTGCCGCCGTATAGCGGAACGTCATCGCGGAGACATCACCGCTCAAAGCAGCCCGGGCCAAGGTGCCCGGTTCATCGTTACCTTACCCGTTGAGCAGAACATATCTTCTACCTAAATTTTTCCGCCAAACTATAGCGACTACTTGCCTTTCGCCTTAGCCTCCACTTTTTCATTCAGAGCACGGGCATATTCCAGGGCATCCTTCTCATCCTGATTCAACTTGTCTTCGCGCTTGATGCTTTCTTTTTTCTTAACCCAATGGACTTTTCCAAAGGGCGTTTGGCGGTCGAAAGAATACTCATCTTTTGCTTCTTTCGCGTAAATTCCCATCGGAGGCATTTCATCGATCAGCTTCCGCATGTCCTCGGACTGTTCGGCCCTTGTAACACCGATTGGAGACTTAACGTAAATGAAAAATTTCCCGTTCTCTTCGCGCCGGTAGATATCGGGTCGAACTTCCTTGGCATCCTCCGGAACGTCGCGAACCAGACGGCTCTCTTTTTGCTCAGGCGCCTTCTTGGGCGGATTCTCCGCTACGGCAGCCAGAGGAAAACAGCTAGCGAGCAGAGCGGCAGTTATACATTTCGTCATTTCAAAGGCTCCTTTTATCAGACTACCATCTTAGAGTGAAGAAAGCCTGTTGGTCCGGGTGCGGGTTCTGCCCTACTATTTTCTCCACGGCTTCAGCCCAGTCCCGCCAGCCGCCAGGGCTTGCGGTACTTTCTAGTTAACAGATATAAACTTCCCATACTTTCTGGTGCACGACCGGGTTAATTCGCTTCAGGGCGCGAATTTGCGGGGCCACCGTTTCTCTGGCTTCGTTCAGCGAGCCCGCTACTGCCAGCGGCTGGTAGCTTCCTTCTTCGTCTTCGGGAATGATTAGCGTTAGTCCAATGTTCATATCGTTCTCCCTCCACCACATCAATCACTCAAGTGGGTTGGAGAATCGACGGTGCCAAGATTTGTATAGCCGGTCGCAGTGGGTTTCACGGCAAGAGACTTTTCGAATGCCTCCGCCGCGTTTCAAACGGTGGCATCCGTTGAGGAGAGGCCATCTTCGACATTGGCTGCGCGGGCTGCAACCGTACCTGCGAGGCGGCTCATGCGCGCCAGTAAGCTGTCCCCGCAGGACCGCTTACTTGTTTCAACAATCTCGAAGGATATCTCAAAAATATTGCGAGTTCATCTATCAATTTATAGTTTCTCTTAAAGAATACTTACCACTCCGACGATAGAGCAACCAAATGAATACGAAAGGCGCACTGGGAAACGCGTTGCTTGATGGCCGGTCCCTTGGCATGGAAGAAGCGCTCCGCGAAAGCGAGGCTCGATTCCGGAGTCTTCTAGGAGGAAGCGCCAATCGCCTATCACGAAATAGACAGCGAAGGCATTGTACTGCGCGTCAACCGTGTGGAATGTCAACTGCTTGGCTATGATGCTTCTTCCATGGTGGGCCAGCACGTCTGGAACTTTGTGGCGCCGTTACCCAAAATCCTTGACAGGGCCAGCCACACCCACTGGGGTACCATCGTCCCAAACGACATTGTTGCCCCATACAACCGACGGGTCTCGAAGAAAGTCCAACCGTTCCCCAACAACGCCTTCACCCACAACTACATTCTCACCCCAGCCAACATTGCTGCCCAAATCCGCGTTGTTGTCCCACACTACACTCACCTCCCACCACCTTGTCGGCAAAACCCAACGTAGATTTGAAACTGATCTTTTGAAGGTCTTTGGTTAACTTGGGATAGCCGCCGAACGCAGTTAGCTTTTCCCGCCACTACTTGGACTGCCATCTTTCTTAATGATCGGGGCTTTCTCATGCTTTCAGAATTGCACGCCGAGGTCCAAATAGGTATTAGCGTTAAAACACAGTAAATATTAGCTTTATACTGAAATGGAAATCAGGGTGCTAGTCAAATTGTCTCAACTTAACGGCAGACAACGGACAAAATGCCATGGAGAAGAGCAAGGATTTGGGCTCTCTTTTTCATCGACTCGCCCGCGCGGTTGTAGCATTCAGGGAGCTTCTCCTTCGGTTGTGCATTGCCGCCAGCGCGAAACCAATTAGCCCCGCACCATTACCGCACATGTTTCAGGCTCTCGATCGGACTATTGACCCGCACGTACTAAGACTAAAAAAGCCTTGACGGGGAAATAAAGGAAGAGCCCGTCAAGGCTACAGAAGGGATATGGAGATTTGAGCGGAGTACGAATCGCCTGCATTACAGAAAACAACAGCCATTCCCGTTACAGGTTTGCGACACCAAATCACCACACCATGGTCCTGTAAAGATTATCGGCAATCCCTCACTGATCCTTTAGCGCCTTATGAGAGCCCAATAATATTCCGCAGCACAGCTCCAGGACTGCATAGATCTGAATCACCAGAGGTTCTGTGGGCGGGGGGACGCGCTTTTCGAGTTGCTTGAGCTTCTTTAGCATTAGCTATCCAGCACGTCGAACTCAAACTGGTCCGCAGGGTTAGCGCGGATCGTCTGCTATTAAGAAGACGGATAGCGCGGATCGTCGTTGCCCGAACTATGCGATCATGAGACGCGACGAGGCGCAGGAAGCCATGGCGGGCACATCGAGATGATGAACGGAGCGCGGCGAGACCGGCAACCTAAGAACCCTGGTTCGCCGCCACTTGCATTGAACTTCCGATCTGGAGGGGTGTGTCTATTTTAGGACGACAGCTAACAATAGAGAAGTCAACAGCTTAGGGTGGATCGATACGGTTCGACAGTGAGGAAAACAGGGGGATATGAAGATATCCCCCTGTTTTTCGTGGTTCGCTGGTCAGGACCGAGGC
>JANXXI010000103.1 GCA_025350695.1 Acidobacteriota bacterium | reverse complement strand
CAAGGTGGATGCCGGGTTGCCGCACCTTCAGCCGCACGAGGTTGTCTCCTGCCGCAAGACTTACGGAAAAATCAAGTGCAGGCTTTGCCTCCAACGTAAGAGCCAAGACGCCGTTGACGAATACATCGATCGTCTGCGGTCCAAAGGCTTGCATCAGTCCGCCATCGAAGGTCAACTCAAAAGCCTGACCGGTACTGATGCGCAGCGAGGAATCGCCTCTCGACCAGCGCCACCAATCGTTCTGCTTTGAATCGCTCTCCCGGTTGTACCATCCTTCAAGCCAGGTGGCTTGGCATGGAACGCTTTCTCCGGCAATCCCCTTGGAAATTTCCCGAACGTAGAAACCGTTTCCGCCATTGACGATGCCCACCAATTCGGTGCTGCCGATTGGCTGAATGCCTACCAGTAGCCTTGACCGCAACGCGGGATGCAGAGCAAGGGCCTTCAGCGGATAGGGGTCGGCGCGATGATTCACGAGGAAGATCGATGCGGGTCCGTTATTCGATTCCATCAACCGGAAGGCCGGCTCCGCTTGGTCCTCCGTCAAGTCGTTAATGACGGGAGACGTAAAAAGCTGATCGTGGGAAGCAGCCTGTGCCGCCAGGGGATCGAAGGTGCATCCGGTGGCGAGGATGCGCATTGGTTTTCGATCATGAGCGAGTTGCGCGAGCAATGGAATGTCGAACCGATTGCGCGATGCATTGTTGAATTCCGTGAATCCAAAACAGAACAGCGCCAGTACGGCGGTGGCCATGGCGGCGCCTATCCAGCCCATTCGTGGAAAGCGCGGCAGGCGGGCCAGTAAATTGGCTTCCCCGAAGCCGGATAAGATGACGAGCGCGGGCAACAGGAAGTGAGAATGGCGAGTGACGCCGAACGGCGCCTTTCCCGCAAGGCCCAGGAGGAATGTGGTGGCCAGCAGCAGCGAACAATAGGTTGCCAGTAACCGGCGCCATAAAGGCTGCGTTGGGCTAAGGGAAGCGAGACCGAATAGAGCCAGAACAAGTACGATGGCGCCGAGTATTCCTGGAACCAACTGTCTGGAATCCGCAACCCAAATTGGCGTTGTGTTGAAACCGGCGAAGTAGATCCACTTCAGAAGTATGGCGCGCGCATAATCGAAGGCGCCGTTCCAATGAATGACATCGAACGAAGCCCAGACAGGAATACCGCGATTATTGCGGATATGATCACCGAGGTATAGATTCCAGATCAAGCCGAATATACCTAAACCAGTGAGGCACAATCCGACACCTGCGGCAATTCCCGCAACAGTGAACTTCTTGTAAGCGCCCGTCTCTCGAAGCTGCGGCGCCGCAATGATCCACAAAGCGAGGATGCTGGCGGCGATCGAAATCGTAATCTGATAGCTAACAGTGACAAAGAGTCCGCCAGTGAGGGCCAGTATACCAGTCCAAACGGGCAATTTAGATAAGGGAAGCCCGTTGCAGGCAGCGGTGAATTGATACAGCAGCGCTGCGGTAAGGGCAACCATCGCGCATGCGGCTGCATAGGGGTACCCTTGCTGGGATTCGATCATGGCGCGCAAGGAACACAAGGCAAGTACGGCGGAAAACAGGCCGGCGAACGGCGCGGTACGGGGGGAATGCAGCCCGGGCTTCAAGCCGAATCCGATTTTCGAGAGCAGCCAGACGATTAAAAGCAAACCGAGCATTTCCGCGATGCCGCTGGGGATGCGGGCCGCAAAGACCGTTTGCCGCCATGTGGGGGCGCTTGCCCATAAAGGATAGCCCAGCACGAACTGGCCCGGGCCATAGGTCCATGCTTTGGCGACAAGATTACCAGCTTCGAGGGCGCTTGAGGCAGGCAGGGCGTTTACAAGAAAGCCGGTGTCATCGCAGTGCGTCATGCGATCGGCTAAGGTCATGAACCGCAAAAACATGGTAACGGTTATCGCGGCAGTAAGGATTGCGAGAGCGACGGGCTTCTCGAAGGCGCGAAGGGTCAGTTGGCGGGCGGCAGGCTCTTCGTTTTGCGCATTCTTCGTGGAAATGGGGGGCATTAGCAGCGGTGGGAACGGTCCATTGTAACAAAGTGCCACGCAATTGGATTTTTCCTATTGAAGCCTGGAATTAGGGCGAATAGATCTATTGGGGAAGAGTTGGAGAGCGGAACGAGAGCCGAATCAATCGGGCGTACTTATTTCGCGGAGTGTGCCGGGGCGATTAACGGCCTACGGCACTGGCCGGTTGAAAACCAACCAATAGAGGGTGTCGATCTAATCATGTCGCTTCACAGACTTTGGTTCCAAACAATTTGGTTTAAGACAATACTGAAGTTAAGCTGTACTTGTTTGCTGCCTGCAAGCAGTTCGTACGCTAAGACCAATACGCCAGCCGTCCCGATCTATTTTTTCGATCAAGGCGGAGCCCAACCGCGTTTCATCGGGCAGGCTACGGATCTCTCCATTTCTTTTGGACTTCAGGAAGTGATTTACGGGAAACGCGGCAAAACCCTGACCATGCGGTTTTCAAAACCATCGGTGGACGCCCAACTCCATGGGGAAGATGAGTTGCCGGGCAAGTTGAATTTCATCATGGGTCCCGATCCCAGCCAATGGCGTCAGGGGCAATCCACGTATTCGAAAATTCGCTATGCACGCCTATTTGAGAGTGTGGATTTGATCTATGAGGGTCGATCCGGAGTGGTCAAGTCTGAGTTTCACGTGGAAGCTGGAGCCGATCACCAGAGAATTGAGTGGTATTACAAGGACGCTACGAATTTGCGAATTAGCGCCGCCGGACGATTGCGAATCGAATCGAGCGGAGAGTGGTTTGACGAACATATTCCCGAAGCCTATGAAGTGGATGCCACCGGTAAGCGGACCCCTCGAAAAGCGTCATACGAACTGCGGGAGGATGGCCGGGTAGGTTTTCGGGTGGATGGACGAAATTTGAACAACCGGCTGGTGATCGATCCAGTAATGACATTCAGCACCTACATTGGGGGTCGCCAAGCCGATGCGGTTACAGGGATTACGGTCGACAATGCCGGTAACGCGATTTTGGTGGGCTGGACAGAATCGACGGACTTTCCTATTCTGCAAGCGGCGCGTGCGTCTTCCGGCGGTGGCGTCGATGCGTTCATCCTAAAGCTTTCGGCGAATGGGCAACAATTGCTTTGGGCTACGTATTTCGGAGGATCGGGCGATGATCGAGCTACATCGGTAGCCGTGGACCCAAGTGGCAACATTGTAGTCGGAGGGTGGACGCAATCGTCAAACTTTCCTGTTAACGCGTCGCAAACAACATTTGGAGGAGTGCGGGATGGCTTCCTGCTGAAGTTCAATTCTTTGGGGGTTTTGCAATTTTCTACTTTTCTTGGGGGGTCGGATTCCGATGCCGTTAATGCTGTAGCGGTTGATTCGCGAGGAGTGATTTACGCCGCCGGTGAATCAAAGTCCAGTGATTTCCCAACGTCAAATGCCTACCAATCTATCAACGCGGGGGGCAGTGACGCGTTTCTAGTGAGCTATCAAAGCACGGGGGCTGTGATCTACAGCACTTTGTTCGGTGGCGGTAGTGAAGACCGGGCCCTGGCCATCGCAGTGGATAACACCTTTAGTGCTTCGATTGGGGGCTCCACCAATTCTCAAAATCTGCCTACTGCCAGCGCCTTACAAAGTGTACGGCCCGGCGCACAGGCGGGCTTTATTGCCAAGTTCCCGCCGTCAGGTCAGACTTTGACTTTCAGCACCTATATCGGAGGTTCGCGCGGAGGCGGCTTCAATCCAGAACAAGTGAATGCGCTGGCCGTGGATGCCTCGAATAATATTTACGCCGCCGGTGTCACCAGCTCTTCCGATTTCGTGACAACGGCCGGATCCGCCCAATCAGCCTTTGGCGGAGGCTCGCAGGATGGCTTCTTCATGAAATTGAGTTCCGCGGGTAGCTCTATTTTCTCCAGCTTCTTAGGCGGCAAATCGCTCGATTCCATTCAAGCCATCGCGGTTGATACCAGCAATGTGCTCCATCTAGCGGGCACAACAACCTCTCGAAATCTTCCGGTGGCGGATGTGATTCCAAACTCCACCTATCGAGGAAGTTACGATGCTTTCTACGGTAAAGTTAGGGCGAACGGTTCGGCTTTTGACGTAATGACCTATATTGGGGGTTCAGGGGCTGACCAAGCGACTGGGCTAGTGGTCGATCGCTTCCAGTTCGCCTATTTGGCCGGCCAGACCCTGTCGACGGATTTTCCCATTTTATCCGCCTACCTTCCCTCCAACGCGGGAACCAATGGTGCTTTCTTACTGAAGCTAAATGAGATACCAAAGATCACAGTAAACCCAACCAACGGAAGTGGGTCACCGGGGACTTACCAATTTTTAGCTACCGACGGCAACGGGGCAGCCGATATTTCCTCGGTAAATGTCATTTTCAACACGACATCAGTGAGAGCGGGAAGCTGCACTTTCAGCTACGCGCCGGGAACGAATGTGGTCTATATGGACACAGTGGGAGTGGGGCCCTCGGGTCTGGCCGGCAGCTCCACGGTGTTGCAAAACGCGCAGTGCTCAATTCCGTTGTCGACGTTTCGGGTCACGGCCGTAACTCAGGGAATTTCAATTCTAGTAGATATCAATTTCTTTTCGTCCTTCACTGGAGTCAAGACTATTTTCGGAAATGTGATCGACCAATCGACCAATAGCAGCGGTTGGCTAAGCATAGGTACCTTCACTTTGGGCTCGATCAATCTTCCGCCCACCGTTGCGACAACGCCAGTGGTTTCCACTTCAGCAACACCGGCGGTTTTCAGCGTCGCGATGTCCGACCCGAATGGGTACGCCGACATCTACTCAGCCTGGATTGTGGTTAACACTTCGCTAAACGGGGTTAATGCCTGTTATCTATCTGTTGAGTTTAGTACAAGGACTGTTGCGCTTGCCTCTGACAGCACGACCGCTTGGACCACGGTTCCATTCGGATCGACTGGAGTCCTTTCAAACAGCACGTGCAGTCTTGTAGGCTCCGATTTCACAACATCTGGTGTGGGCAATACCCTAACTGTTCAGCTAAAAATCACCCTTCAGCCGTCGGTGTCGGGCACAAAGAACATCTACGCACTTGCATTCGATCAAGCCAGATTAAACTCGGGTTTCGTCCAAATCGGAACAATGTCGAGGATTTCCAATCAACCTCCCACGCTATTAGGCTTTGCACCAAACGGCGGAACAGGATCGAGTGCAACTTTCAATTTTAACTTCTCCGATCCCAATGGATTTACCGATATTGTCACGTCTCAAGTATTGATCAACACCGTGCTTGACGGAAACGGGGCATGTTTCTTTCTAATGGATCGCCCAAACCGGACAATCTACCTGAATCAAGCGGGGGGCAGCTTTTCGGGTGCGGTCGTCGGCAGCGGATCGTTGAGTAACAATCAATGTACAATCAACGTGGCCGCCGCCACGATAACGGGCACAGGCGTCAACTTGAGTTGGTCGGTGCCTGTGTTGTTTTCGACTTCGTTCCGTGGACCAAAAACCGTCTTCATGGCGACCCATGACCAAGCTATCGCTTCGGTTGGGCTAACGAATATGGGCACGTTTACCGCGCAATGATAAATAAACTCCCACAAAGAAGGCTAGCCGCATGTCTTCAGAAGTTGCTCGGCATAGTACGCCCCAGCCGACGATTCTTCATGCTTAAAGAACACGTAAACATCCCTGCCATCCGCCAGCAATCCCTTAACCCGCTCAGCAATCTCAGCCAGCTCCGGCGTCGAATATTCTTCATTCCGCAACCGGAAGTACACAAATTGAGCGGTGACCCGTTGCGGAACAACCAGCTTCTCGGACTCCGCCAAGCATAACGCTACTCGCCCGCGTTCGAGCGCCTCAAACA
>JANXXI010000033.1 GCA_025350695.1 Acidobacteriota bacterium | reverse complement strand
AAGATCAAGCAGGTGGCCTCCGGACGCTTTGGCGTCACCGTGAACTACATGGTGCATGCCGAGGAGTTGCAGATCAAAGTGGCCCAGGGCGCAAAACCCGGCGAGGGCGGCCAGTTGCCGGGTTATAAGGTGGACGAAACGATTGCTCGCGTACGCCATTCCATTCCCGGTGTGGGTTTGATTTCACCTCCGCCGCATCACGATATTTATTCCATCGAAGACTTGGCGCAGCTGATTTACGATTTGAAGAATGCCAATCCGGAAGCGCGAATTTCGGTGAAGCTGGTGGCTGAGGTGGGCGTGGGCACGGTGGCTGCCGGTGTAGCAAAGGCACATGCTGATTTGGTTGTTATCGCCGGCGATTCCGGCGGCACCGGCGCAAGCCCGCTTACTTCCATCAAACACGCCGGCGCGCCATGGGAACTTGGTCTTGCCGAAACACAGCAAGTTCTAGTGATGAACGATCTGCGTAGCCGCATCCGCGTGCAGACCGACGGCAAGCTGCAGACGGGCCGCGACGTTGCAGTCGCCTGCCTATTGGGAGCTGAAGAGTTTGGATTCTCCACCGCGCCGCTGGTGGCGATGGGCTGCATCATGATGCGCAAATGCCACCTGAATACCTGCCCAGTGGGCATCGCCACGCAGGACCCGGCCTTGCGCGCAAAGTTTGAAGGCACGCCGGAAAACGTGATCAACTTTTTCTTCTTCATGGCGGAAGAGTTGCGGCAAATCATGGCGTCGCTGGGCTTGCGCAAAGTGGACGACATGGTGGGCCGCGTCGATCTGCTCGAAATGAAAGACGTGCTGGACCATTGGAAGGCCCGCGGGATCGACCTTTCCGCGATCCTGTACAATCCACCGGTGCCATCGAAAGTTGGCCGCCGTTGCATCATCGCCCAGGATCATGGCTTGTCGGAAGCGATCGATTATAAGCTGATCGACTTCGCGAAGGAAGCGATTGATAACGGCACGCCCGTTGAATTGAAGTTGCCGCTGCGTAATGTGCATCGCACGGTGGGCGCCATGCTGAGCGGTAAGATCGCGAAGAAGTACGGATCAGCCGGGTTGCCCGACGATACGGTGAAATTCAATTTCACGGGTACGGCTGGGCAATCGTTTGGCGCGTTTCTGATGAAGGGCGTGACGCTGACGTTAGAAGGCGACGCGAACGATTACGTTGGCAAGGGCCTGTCCGGCGGACGAATTATTGTCTACCCGCCGCGGAACTCTTCGTTTATACCGGAAGAGAACATTCTGATTGGTAACGTGGTGCTCTATGGCGCAACCTCCGGCGAGGCGTTCTTCAACGGCATGGCCGGCGAACGTTTTGCGGTTCGCAACTCTGGCGCAACGGCAGTGGTGGAAGGCGTTGGCGATCATGGATGCGAATATATGACCTCGGGCATGGTGGTTGTGCTGGGTCGCTGCGGCCGTAACTTCGCCGCGGGCATGAGTGGTGGCATCGCCTACGTGCTCGATGATTCCGGCGAGTTCGTCAACTACAATTGCAATCGCGCCGGTGTGGATTTGGAGCCGGTGGAATCGGCCCTTGATATCCAGGCATTGCGCAATTTGATTGAAAAGCATTTCGCCGCGACTAGCTCGCCGCGGGCGAAGTGGATTCTTGAAAACTGGTCCGGCATGCTTTCAAAATTCGTAAAAGTGTTTCCGCACGAATACAAGCGAGTGATGGGAGTGGCTCGGCGCGCCGAGGCTATGACGACGGTGGCAGGTGTAAACGTAGAAGCGGGAAAGCAGGTGGTTCATGGGTAAGGTAACAGGGTTTCTTGAATATGAGCGGGAGACGCCTGCACGGCGTCCGGTAGCGCAACGTGTGAACGACTACTTTGAGGTGTACCAGCCGTTCGACGAAGAGAAAGTGCGCCTACAAGGCGGTCGTTGCATGGATTGCGGCATTCCCTTTTGCCATACCGGTTGCCCGCTGACGAACATCATTCCGGATTGGAACGATTTCGTATATCAGAACCGTTGGCGCGATGCGATTCGGCAGTTGCACGCCACTAACAATTTCCCAGAGTTCACCGGCCGCATCTGCCCAGCCCCTTGCGAGGCGGCATGCGTGCTGGGCATCAACGAGCCGCCGGTGGCGATTAAAACCATTGAGCGCACTATTGTGGATCATGCGTGGAATGAAGGGTGGATCAAGCCAGAGCCGCCGTCGTTCCGCACTGGCAAGAAAGTTGCGGTGATTGGCAGTGGACCAGCTGGCTTGGCCGCAGCGCAGCAGTTGAATCGCGCCGGGCATAATGTTGTTCTGCTTGAAAAGAACGACCGTATTGGCGGGTTACTACGTTATGGGATTCCCGATTTCAAGATGGAGAAGCACCACATTGACCGGCGCGTATTGCAGATGGAAGCCGAGGGGGTGGAATTCCGCGTCAACTCGAACGTTGGCGTGAATGTTTCGGTGGAAGAGTTACGCGCTGAATTCGATGCTTTGGTGCTGAGCGGCGGGGCGGAATGGGGCCGCGATTTGAACTTGCCTGGCCGCGAGTTGAAGGGCATTCACTTTGCCATGGAGTTTTTGCCGCAACAGAACAAGCGTGTGGCAGGAGACCAGGTTCCGGACCAGATCCTGGCTACCGGTAAGAATGTAATCATCATAGGCGGTGGTGATACCGGCGCGGATTGCCTGGGCACCTCGCACCGGCATAAGGCGAAGGCGATCCGTCAATTCGAGATTATGCCGCAGCCACCTGAGTTACGTTCGCCATCGACGCCGTGGCCTTTGTGGCCACTGCAATTGCGCAATGAATCGAGCCACGAAGAAGGCGGCGAGCGTCATTGGGCCGTGGCGACGACGAAGTTCACCGGCGATGAACATGGCAACGTGAAGAAGTTGCATGGCGTTCGGGTGGGGCCGGCTCCGAAGTTTGAACCAATCCTCGGATCGGAATTCGAGATGGATGCCGACCTGGTGTTGTTAGCGATGGGCTTTGTTGGTCCAGTGCGGGGAGGCATGATTGAGCAGTTGGGTGTGGAGCTTGACGCGCGCGGCAACGTGAAGGCGGACGAGAACTACATGAGTTCAGTTCAGGGTGTGTTCGCGGCGGGCGATATGCGGCGGGGGCAGTCGTTGGTGGTTTGGGCGATTGCGGAAGGGCGCAAGGCGGCGCGGGGGGTTGATGCGTGGTTAATGGGCGAGAGCAAGCTGCCGGGTTGATCTGCGAGGGACTATGCAAGGGTCTTTTATGGACTTGTGCTTAGGCGAATTCCTCAGCTATTGCCGCCTGAACAGCCGTCCTAGACTGAATTTTCGTGTGTGTGCGCCTGGATCCCTATTCACCATCGCGGTCAAAGGATTAGCTGTAACCATATATTCCTTGGGATTCTTGAAACTACTGAGCTAGCCGTGAGACCCGCCCGCCGGAAAAAACAAGGATGACCCCTTAACCGCTTGTCGCGGGATGCGGAGCGGGATCTCGTCCAGATAGCATTCCACGTGGTAGGGAAGGCTAGCTTAGAACTTGCTTAGTCCCTCCTGACTCGCACTATTGAGACAATCATCCTCCTAGCCAGGCATCCCGATATGGGGCGTCCGGCGGAACAAGTTGGGAAATCGATCTTGGCTTTTCCATCAGAACAATTTAAAATCTACTATCAGAACCGAAGCAATGGAATTGTAGTGGTCCATGTATTTCATGGATCGAGAGATCAAAAGAAAGCTTGGAAAACGAACCGAACGACCCTCGGCTTCGTAAGCCTGGACTAGCCACACCACGCCGCCCCCCACGCCACCCCCGGTTGACTTCCCCCTCCCCTTCCGCTATATTGCTGAAATAGCTAATCCCTAATGCCTTCTTGGGATTAGGGGCGAATTTTTCCTTGGCTTCCTCTAGACTAGGTCAAGGATGGCGGAGAAACATAACATGGCGAGCAACCTGAACCACCCCACCCCAGGGAATCCAGAGCATCCACTACCTGGAACTCCGGATGGTTCCAGCGCAGCAGCAGACCCCACCGAATTGTTCCCCAGCGAATTCGGTGCGGAGGACGTCGCCTACGAGCAGATGCTCGACGACTATAGCAATTTTTCACCTCCTTCCGACGGCGAAGTGCTGATGGCCACCGTCTTAAAACTCACAGACAAAGAAGCTATTGTTGACTTCGGCTACAAATCCGAAGGCATTGTTCCGCTCGAAGAATTCACGATGGTCGACGGCCGGCACGCGGTTAATGCCGGTGATGTTATTGAGGTAATGGTCGACAGGCATGCATCCAGTCCTGAAGGCTACACGGTTCTATCCCACAAGCGGGCGCAGCGGTTGCGGGCTTGGGATACGCTCGAACAAGCTCTCAAGGAAAACCTCATTGTTTCCGCGCGTTGCCTATCGCGCACCAAGGGTGGATTGATCGTCGACGTTGGCGTAGAGGCATTTTTGCCTGGCTCGCAAATTGATGTTCGCCCCGTTTATAACCTGGAACCACTGCTTGCCACCGACATTCCCGTCCGCATCGTAAAGTTGAACCGCAGACGAGGCAACGTTGTGGTTTCCCGCAAAATGGCGGTTGAGACCGAAATTTCTGATCGCAAGACCACCGTCCTCGAACACATTCAGGAAGACTCGGAAGTGCGCGGCGTGGTTAAGAACCTTACCGAATACGGCGCCTTTATTGACCTGGGCGGTATCGATGGATTGTTGCACGTTAGCGACATGAGTTATGGCCGAGTGGGTCACCCCTCGGAAGTGATTCATGTAGGCGAAGAGCTAACGTTGAGGGTTTTGAAATTCGATCCCACCAAGGAACGCATCTCACTTGGGCTGAAACAGATGGCGCCCGATCCGTGGACCACGGTCATCGAACGGTTCCCTCACGGACATAAGGTGGTTGGGCGCATTGTGTCGATCACCGACTATGGGGCCTTCGTCGAAATAGAAGCTGGCGTCGAAGGTTTGATTCACATTTCGGAGATGACTTGGTCGCGCCGGATGAAGCACCCCGGAAAGATGGTTCATGTGGGAGATTCGGTGGAAGCCGTTGTGCTGGACATTAAGCCGAAAGATCGGCGGATTTCGCTTGGAATTAAGCAGCTCGAAGCCGACCCATGGACTACCGTAGCCCTGCGCTACTCAGTTGGTAGCGTGGTTGAAGGCCGCGTCCGGAAGTTGACCGATTTTGGCGCTTTTATCGAAATTGAAGAGGGAATTGATGGACTTGTCCACATTTCCGATTTGTCTTGGACGAAGCGGATCAAACACCCTTCGGAGTTATTGAAGAAAGGCCAATTGGTCCAAGCTGTTATTATTAATATAGATGCTCCCTCCAGGCGGTTGTCGCTCGGCGTGAAGCAACTGCAGCCCGATGCGTGGGAGTCGTTCTTCCAATCCCATGTGATTGGCGATGTTGTCCAGGGTAGAGTTTGCCGCGCCGCGAACTTTGGAGTTTTCATTGAAGTCGCCCCAGGCGTGGAGGGGTTGTGCCACAACTCGGAACTTCAGTTGGCAGGCAAGGGTGAAAGCGGCCTTCCATTAAATGAAGAATTTGAATTCAAGGTGATTCGGCTGAATCCAGCCGAGAAGAAGATAGGACTCAGTCTGCGGGCCATTTCCGAGGACGAGGAGAAAAGTCGTTTGGAGGAATACCAAAAGCAGGCCGAGGCTGCTACCTCCACCATTGAAGAAGCGATGAAAGGCAAGGAACAGGAATAGTAATGACAAAAGCAGATCTCATCGAAGAAGTTTCGCGAGTGGTGGAAATGACAAGAAAAGACTCCGAAGTTATTGTGGAGGCTATTTTTGACAGCGTGGTAAGGAGCCTGCGAACGGGCGATAAAATCGAGATCAGAGGCTTTGGAAGCTTCCGCACCCGGCAACGGCAGCCTCGAGTGGGACGTAACCCAAAAACCGGAGAACGCGTGGAAGTACCGGCCAAGCGTATCCCCTATTTCAAACCCAGCAAAGAGTTGAAGGACTTGGTGAACGACGAGCAACCCGCCGTCGCCGCTTCCTAATTCGTCTCAGAATCCATGGATCAACTATGGAGTCCGTGGCGGTATCGTTATGTTACCAAGCAAGAGGCTTCGACGGAAACCGGGGCTCAAGGTTCGGGCTGCGTTTTCTGTGACCTGCTTGGGAAGCAAGATGACGAGAAATCCCTAATTGTGTTTCGTGGAGAGCACAATTTTGTTGTACTAAACCTCTACCCTTATACCAATGGGCATTTGATGGTCATCCCTCACGCCCATGTAGATTCGTTAGCTGAAACACCTGTGGACGCGCTTACGGAGTTGATGCAACTAGTGCGTCGCGCCGAGATTGCCTTACGGGCGGTTTACGCACCGCAAGGGATTAACCTGGGAATGAATCTTGGGGAATGCGCAGGGGCCGGAGTGGTCGGGCACATCCACATGCATGTATTGCCGCGCTGGTTTGGCGATGCCAATTTTATGACTGTTGTCGGTGAGACTCGAGTCCATATCGAGGAACTGGCCGTCACGTGGAAGCGTTTGAAGGAAGCTTTTGAGGTCCAGGGGCAAGCGTTTTAACGCCTTTTGATCCACTGATAACAGTCCTGCGAGTTGCGATAAAAATAGTTCTGCGCCGCGCTGCTTCCCTTCCCTTCAAAATATTCACGCACCACCCCGATCACGGTGGCGTAGTCCGCCAAACGGTTACTCACGGGCCAATTGCTGCCATAGATCAGGCGCTTCGAACCAAAAGTCTTCCACAATTCATCCAATTGCGGCCGATAGGCGTCGGCGCGATTTGGAACGGAATAGTTCCGCTTTCTTAGAACGCCGGAAACCTTAGCGTACACATGTGGGCGTCTCCCCAGTTCGGCCATCGCCGAAAGGGCGCCGGCTTGCGCCGCTGGATCTTGAAGTGGGTCAAATGGCAAATGATTGATGCAGATTTTTAATTTCGGCACGCGATCCAGAAGCCCCACTAGCGAGGCAAACATTTCAGGCCCACCAATGGCGTCTAGAACCAATCCCTTGTCGGCAAGCCTCTGGATATCACTGACGAACGTGGTATCCGCTAAACCCTTGGCAATAGCGTCTCCATTAAGCCGGATTCCGCGAAACAAACGGTTCTTTGTCAGCATTCCCAACTTACCGGCAAAGCCCTGGGCACCAGGCTCCAGATGGCCAATAAGCCCGCAAAGAATGGGATATTCCAACGCGAGATCAAGAATCCATTGGTTGTCTTCAAACCACGGGCTGGCTTCCACCACTACGGTTCCAACCACGCCGTGCCCTTTGGTTAGTTGTTGAAACTCGTTAGGTAGAACTCTCCTATATAAAAGGGGATCAGTCTTTGGGGGCCAGGGTACGCCCTGGGAACGGGCGGGATCGTAGAAATGGGTATGAGTGTCGATAACGCGACGCGTGGCGGCAGAGGCAGGCAATGGTGTGGCAGCGGCAGCCAAGATGGGTAAGAAGGTGCGGCGGGTCGACATGATAAGTTATTGGTCCATGAAGATAGTATCCCGAAGAGGTTATCTAACTCAACAAACCGATTGGTAAAAGCCGTAGATAGAGGGGAGCTTAATAGCAGTAATAATCGTACCAAGACTACTATTTTGGGGTCTCGTACTGGTGCGTATGTTCCCTATAAGCCATTGATAATAATAGACATAAAGGACTAAAAGCGCTTGAAATCACGGTCCCTTTAATGTAATCTATCCATGACTACTTAGTGCGCTTTCGCTGCGAGGCTTCCCCCACTCGATTAGTGTTTGCGTGGTTTTGTACCACTCAGAATTCGGAATCTTTTGGAGGAATCACTTACATGAACTATTTCAAATCTTTGCTACCCATGGGCATCTTCGCCTTGGGTGTTTTTACCGCAGGTCCCGCCAATGCATCATTGGTAACCTATTCAACCAACGGCGTATTTGATTGCAACGGCATTGCCGGTTGCGTGCTCGGCGCAAACACCGCAACCATTAATGGGTTCGTTGTCACCTACGTCAACCAGGGCAGCACTACCGTGAACGCGAACCCGATTGTTTCAGCCAATTACGGGGAAATCAGAGTCAGCGGCCCCAATGGAGGCAGCGTCAATCTAACTAATTTGCTTTTGACCATCACTCTTCTACAGGGAAGTCCGGCCAACGCTGGTTCCAACCAGAGCTGGAAAGGAATTGCCAACGGTACAGTTTCCGTTGTCAATGGAAACTCCTCAGGCTTTGCAACCATATGCTTTATAGCTAACGCTTGCCCCAACGCCATTGAGTCTATTGTTTACAATAGCGTGGGCGGCGGAACCACCACGTATAAGATCCAGACCCCGCCGAACACGAATCCTCCTCCGGCTAACGGATATACGATTCGCGCCACGCAGGATGCCAGCAACTTCGATCCTACGTCGTTCCAGGGTTCAATTCAGATGGCGGACGCTCCGGAAGCATCAACTTACCTGATGATGTTCTCGGGCTTGTGTGGACTTGGACTATTGCGCCGTCGCAGCTAGTAGTAGGATCATTATTCAATGAAAGTCGAAGGGAAGCCGTGTTGTTCGCCAGTACGGCTTCTTGTATTTTAAAAACCTCAGTTCCCCAAACTCTACCTTTAAGCCATTCATTCTAAACCAGGAATAGATTAAAAGTCCTGGAATACCCATCAAATCTTATCCTTACGGTTTCCTCCCAAAACAGGACTCGGACGGGCTTGTATCAGCCGTAAATTGACTCTAAATTGGGCTTGCACCGGAAAGGCAGACGTCGAAAATATTCCAAGCGCTGAACCCCATCCTCAAGTGCATTTCAAATTCTAATTTTGCAATTTTCCCAGGAGGGACTTATTATGAGAAAGATTTTCACGACATTGACACCTTTGGCGGTGTTTGTTCTAGGCGCCATTTCCGTGGCTAATGCAACAGTGGTTACCTACGGAACCTCAGGCGTCTTTAAGTGCAATGGTGTTGCCAATTGCACCGCAGTCGGCAATGTCGCCACCGTTGGCGGCTTAACCCTAACGTATGAAGCGCAGCCGTCCACCGTGGTAAACGCAAATCCGCTGGTTTCGGCCAACTATGGGGACATCATCGTTACTGGCGGCCCGTCCACCGCTATCACCCTCTTGAGCAACCTATTGCTTGACATCACCATCAATCAAACTGGCCCCTTCGCCCAGTCCACTGGTATCTTCAGCGGCATTCTGACCGGTTCCCTAGGGATCACGGGTGGTAATTCCGACGGATTCGCAACCATTTGCTTTGTCGCGTCAAACGCTTGCGCCAGCCAGATTGAAACCATCACCTACGCCGGCGATACAAGCATCGTGTACAAGTTGCAGACCCCACAGAACCCTAATGCCCCTCCGGCAAATGGTTACACAATCCGCGCAACCTCCACCAAATCTGGCGACCCAACTTCGTTTCAAGGTTCAATCTCCGCTGTGCCGGAACCTTCCAGCTACGTTATGTTCGCCTCAGGCTTGCTCGCCCTCGGAACCCTTCGCCGACGCAAGACAGTTTAACAAGACCGACCTTTGGCTTGGGAAAAGCCCACGCTTTACTCCAAACAAAACGAAACAGAGCCGGAAGGTCGAAAACCTCCCGGCTCTCTTTTTGACCTAAATCGCATCTCACCGGTGACTCGTGGTAGTACTATGGGGAGGTTAGTACTATAGGACGAAAAGGCGACTCGAAATCTAATGCCAACCGCCCCCTCGGAGACCCGCACACACCCTACCGAAGAAGAAATCGAGCGGTATGCGCTTGGCAAGGTGGAGCCCGCCGAGCAGAAACCAATCGAAACCCATCTACTGACCTGCCAGAAGTGCTGCGAAATCCTTGAGTTCTTGGACGACTTCCAGGCAGCACTTAGAGCCGCCGCTCAACGATCAAAGCACTCTAATTTCCAAGTTCCTTGATCCGCACATTTCGAAATTGAACATTAGCCCCGTGACCCAACCAGCCAATGTGGCCTTTCGTCCGGGCAAGACCTGGATGCCTTTTCAAAACCGCTGCATCCGTCACCGTCGATAAGTCGGCATCGGTCACCAGAACGCCATTCACTATTACCTTGATCTTCTTCCCTTCGGCAATTACTTCTTCGGTGTTCCATTGGCCGGCGGGCTTCAAGCCATCGGCAATCGGTGGAATCGCGTCGTACACGGCGCCGTGACGCTGTGTTGGTTTGATCTTGCCTTTATACTTCTCGTGATCGTGGTCTAGAATCTGCAGTTCCATACCCACGTATGCCGCGTCGCCTTCAAGCGGCGCCCGAATTCCCAAGCCGTTGTTCGCTCCGGGTTCGAATTTGAATTCGAAGCGCAAGATGAAGTTGGCGTACTCTTTATCGGTGAAAAGGTTACCGCCACCTTCCTCCGGGCAAAGAATCGTTCCGTCCTTTACAACATAACCGGGACCCTTGCCGTTCATCAGCACCCAGCCCTTCAGACTCTTGCCGTCGAACAACGAAGTGAATCCTTTTTCTGGCTTGTCGGCCGCCAGTAACAATCCGGTGACACTAAGGCATAACAGGGAATAGCGCATTCAATCCAATCTCCTATTTAATTAGTTACTTGTCCCGCCGGAGCTTTGCTCCGCGGACCATTTTTTGCATCGGCGTACGCCTTGCGTGCTTCCTCGGGAAAGCCGGCGATCAATCGATCGGCCCGGGCCAAAAGGTCTTTGACGATTTCCGAATGCTTGTCCGCAACATCGTAACTTTCGTCCGGATCCGCAACCACATCGTAAAGCTCTTCGGTCTTAAGCCACAAGTTCTTGCGGCCTGCGGCCGGCACTGGGGAATAGGTAACGGAATTGTAGCGGGTCATATGTAGCTTCCAACGCCCGAGCCGGATGCACTGCAGATTCCAATTATCGAAATAGAGCAACGCTTCGCGCTCCAATTCCGTTTTTTGTCCGGAGAGCATCGGCCAAATGTTAATGCCATCAAGCGTGTTCTTGGGTTGTACTCCGACCAGACTGGCCACCGTTGGAAACACATCCATCATTGAGGTGAGCCCATTGCAAACTTTACCCGCCGGAATCTTGCCGGGCCAGCGGGCGATGAAGGGTTCGCGAACGCCACCCTCCCACGTCATCCCTTTGCGGCCGCGCAATTTACCGGAACTCCCTTGATACCAGGGGCCATTGTCGGAAGAGAAGAAGACAAGCGTGTTGCGGTCAAGGTTGTGTTTCTTCAAAGTTCCAAGCACTTCGCCCACGCTCCAATCCAGTTCTTCGAGTACGTCACCATAAATGCCGTTCTTCGACTTACCTCTGAACTTAGCGGAAGCGCCCAGCGGGATGTGCGGATAAGTGTGAGGGAAATAAAGATAGAACGGCGCATCCTTGGCCGATTCGATGAATTTCACGGCCTGTTCCGTATAGCGCGGCGTCAAGGTTTCAAGCGTGGCTTGCTCTTCGATAACTTTGGTATCTTCCATCAACCAGCGCGGCGTCATGTCGTTCGAGTAAGGAATGCCGAAGTAGTGATCGAAGCCGCGGCTGGTCGGCAGAAATTGCGGCAGATGACCGAGGTGCCACTTGCCGACAGCCATAGTCTTGTACCCTTTGGTCTTGAGCAGTTGGGCCAGCGTCTGTTCGGAATCCGGAAGACCAGCCGTGTCCGTCGGGAAGAGCACCCTGGGCACCATGACACGGGTTGGGTAACGGCCCGTAAGTAGCGCGGCGCGTGATGGCGAGCAGACCGGGTTGGCGGAAAGCGCGTGGGTGAAACGCATTCCCTCTCTGGCCATGCGGTCAAGATTAGGCGTATTGAGACTCCCACCGTAGCAGCCTAGATCGCCATAGCCAAGGTCATCGGCATATATGAATACGATGTTGGGTGGCCGATCGGCGGCGGGGGCAACCATTGGGGACAGGGCTGCACCGAGGAATTGTCTGCGATTTAGCATCGGATAATTATCGTATCAGCTTGGCAAGCTGCTTGATGTGAGGGTGCGGTCGGCTTCTGCGACGGTGTTGAAGTGGACGCTGAGGTCGAGAGGCGGAGGCTGGGGTTTTTCGGCTTGCGCCCCAAGTGAAGTGCGACAACCTAAAGGCCCAAGAGGGGCCTCAACTTTTCTCTCACTTCGGTGACTACGGCGATAGGCGCTTTGGATTCGAATACCACTTTACGAGCTTGCCAGTCTAGGTTCTCGATGTGATCGGCGAGAACTGCGCCGGTAATCGTTCCTCCAGGTAGCATCGCGACTTCAAATGGGTAACCCTTGACCTGGCTCGTAATCGGACAGGCCAACGCCAGTCGGGCTTTTGCGTTGTACCCACGCGGTGAAAGAATAAGGGCTGGGCGGTGGCCGCGTTGTTCGTGACCGGCTTGAGGGTCGAACGTCAGCCATACCAGATCACCTGCGTCGGGAACGTAAGGTTGGACTACCACTGCTCACGCCCGGAAGGCGCACCCAAGTCCGTTTCCCCGTGCCGGTTGCGCGGAGTGATCTTCCCGATGAGTTCGTCAAGTGAATAGGTGGGACTTGCGGCTCGGACGACGATGGCTCCATCCTTGACCGACACCTCGACGGTGTCCCCTTCACCAATGCGGGCCTCGGAGGCAATCGCCTTCGGTAGACGCAGTCCGAGACTGTTCCCCCATCGTGAAATCTGGGTTGATGCTTTCATGTATCTACAATGAGTATACCATCTGTAATTGCTGTCGCCGGGCCGTAGGTTAGAGCGCCACGATCATGGCATGGGACCGAAGCAGAAAACGCAAGCCCTCGAAGTATATCGAGGGCTTGCGTTCGGTGGAGTTAAAAGTGCGCCGACCGGGTAATTACTTTGGCGTCACGTGGATCAGCGCGCCGGGATTGGCGTCTTCGAGCATCCAGAGCGAGCCATCGGGGCCTTGTTCCACATCGCGAATGCGCTTTCCGATATCGTAGCGCTCGGCGGTCTTGGCTCCGCCTTTCCCATCGAAGATGATCCGATTGATACACATGCTGGCCATGCCGCTGATGAAGCCGCTGCCATCCCATTGCGGGAAGGTTTTCTTGCCGCGGTAGAACATCAGGTTGCCCGGGGCGATCACCGGCACCCAATAAAGTACAGGCTTGGTCAAGTCGGGGCGCGTGTCGTGATTGGGAATGGCAACCTCGTTATAGTTCTTGCCGTAGGAGACGAGGGGCCACCCGTAATTCTTACCCTTCTCGATCAGATTCAGTTCGTCGCCGCCGCGCGGGCCATGTTCAACCTCCCATAATTCGCCAGTGGGCGAGAACGCCAAGCCATAGGGTGCGCGGAAGCCACTGGCCCAGGTTTCGGCCGGCGTCAGGTTCTCAGCGGGAAAGGTATAGGTGCTGACGGTCTTCGCGGTCTTGGCCATTTCCGTGTCTCGTGGCGGATCGATCAAAGGAATGGTGGAGGCGCCAATTTTGCCGGCGTTGGGATTGCCGGGGGCGGGTTTGCCATCAAGCGTCAGGCGCAGAATCTTGCCTACGGGCTGGTTGGGATCCTGGGCTGGGGTCATGCGTTGGCGGTCGCCAACCGACATGTAGATATATTGGCCATCGGGCGAGAAAGCGATCTGCCCGCCTGCTTGACCGCCCTTGCCTCTGGGCATTTGGCGCCACAGCACGGTGAAATCTTCCAGTCTATTGACGCGTCCTGTGACGAGTTTGGCGCGGGCCAAAGCCTGGCCGCCGCCGTAGTCACCGGGTTCGATGTAGGTAATGTAGATGCTTTGGTCGGTGGCGTACTTGGGAGAAACGAAGACGCCCAGCATTCCGTTCTGGCCCTGCCAGTAGACGGGGGGCGTACCGGACAAGGGCGCGATTTTTTCTCCCTCTGGGGATACCAGCCAAATGGGTCCGATCTTTTCGGTGACCAACATCTTGCCATCGGGCAGGAAGGCTATCCGCCAAGGCAGTCCAAAGGTGGCCGTTGTCGTCATCTTGAAAGGTAGGGTGGGTTCAGGCTTCTGTTCGCCCACATTGACCTGGGCCGAAGCCGCTGCCGACGTTAAGGTGAGAACAAATGCCGCTTTCGCCAATTTCATTATTTATATATCTCCGTGACCTTCATTATACAAGTCGAGGGCGAAGGGGGCGACATAGGGCCGCACGGGCCGTCAATACCGAATTGGGCCGCAGGCTCGGCCTCGCCTAAAGCTCAACGACAAGCCGTCTATTCGCGCTGGCAATTTCGACCCATCCCGCGCCACGAATGTGGTTCTGGCGCCGCTATGCACAGTGGCCTCCGTCGAATAGGGTTAAGCCGCCTTTCCAACATGTTCGAAGTGCTTTTCAAACAAGGCTCCAAGTCTGCTCCAAACAGCCTGTCCATAGTGATGACCGACGTAAAAGAGTGGCGCTTGTTTTCGTCCAACGTGGCCCAATGGTCCCACAGCAAATGACTATGATTGGATACGCTTCACTAAGTGCAAATTAGTTTTGTAAATTCCGGTTTCCATTTGGCTGCGAGCCTAAAGTATGGAATGCGAAGGTTATGGACCGGACTCTCTGACATCCGGCCAAAGAAGTTGAAACGCGCATTACAAGAATAACGGAAACAGTAAAACTCAGCGAATGGATACACCGATTCAATACAATACTATTCATGAAACTGAACCGACGACAACTGACCAAGGCTGCACTCCTTGGCGGAGCGGGCCTCCAGGCAAACGCACAGACGGTGGAGGCCAACATCTCTCACGGGCCGTTCCTTGGCCACATTGGCTCAAACGAAGTTTGGGTTTGGGCGCGAAACGCGCGCGCAGGTTCGTTTCGCATTCGATATGGAACAAGCGCGGACCAGCTCGATCAGTTGTCTCCGGCGATCTCCACCAGCGTCGACCACGACCTTTCGGCCTGGCTTCGCATCACGGGGTTGAAGCCCGGCACGCGCTACTATTACCGACTTGAGGGCACGACTTCAGCCGAGCGCGCTGGAACCTTTCAAACTGTTCCTTCACCTGGCGACTACCGCGATCCGGAAACCAACCCACGCGGCCTGTTCAATTTTAGTTTCCAGTTCGGTTCCTGCGCCAATCAAAAATCCGGCGGAACCTTGGGCGCGACGCTGCCCGCCTACCGCACCATGCGACGCCAGCATGGCAGCAAGGTTTTGTTCCAAATCATGAATGGCGATTGGGTGTACGAAGAAAAGCGGGACTTCACCGTCGCTCAGTGGTGCGAACAGTGCGGCGTCAAACCGGAACAGGCTCCGCGCATCGCCAAAATAGCGCCCAGTATTACCGGCGTCTGGGAAAACTTCAAGCTGTATCTGGAGCGGGGAAAGCCCATGAGCGCTTGGCATCGTGAAGTGCCGGGCTACTTCACGCCTGACGATCACGAAATTTTGAACGACGTTTACGGAACGGGCACCGCTGGAGTGAAAACGCAAGAAGCGGTGTTTCGCGATATCGCACTGCGTGGCTGGTATGACTACATTGCCGGCAGCAATCCCCTGGTCACCAAACAAGATATGCACTTCGGCGCAGCCAGCGTAAATGGCGACGTCCTGACCGACCCTGCCGCCGACTTCAAGTCCATCAACATGGCCGAAGCAACCAACCTGCACGTGCATTGGGGCGGACCGAACGCCGGTGTTCCTCCTGGCAAGAATGCTCCGGCGGGCGATGTGAACGCTGGCGTCTATGAGATTGACGCGGTTTTGGATCAACATCGAGTTCGCGTGAAACCACCATTTACTCAAACCGGTAAATGCAGCTACTCAGTTGGCCGGCATAACTACTCCAGCTTCCGCGTGGGAAATGTAGAAGTCTATCTTCTCGACACGCGCGGCATGCGCGACATGCACAACATGGAGCATCCTGAAATTGCAGGACCTCTAATGCTGGGCAAAGCGCAGCATAAGTGGCTGAAGGATTCGATGGCCAAGAGCGACGCTGATTTCTTTTTCCTCGCGTCGTCCGTGAACCTGATGATTCCGCACGTGGGGGCGCCGGGTTCGGCTGATCCCATTGCGGGAAAGGACGATGCTTGGACGGCGTTCCTGGCCGAACGCGAGGAATTGCTGAAATTCTGGGAAGGGTTGGGAAAGCCGGTGATGGTGATGACCGGTGACTTGCATAATAGCTTCGCCGTGAAGGTTACGGATCGGGTTTGGGAATTTGCCGCTGGTCCGCACAATTCGCAAAATCATCCGGCCATCAGCGAGGGCTCACGGCCCGCCAACGGTATGTTCAATTCTCGAGGGCGTAAGTGCGAAATTCGCTGGTCAAGCTACATTCGCAACGATGTCCCCGCCCGCCTTCGCTGGAGGCCCATCTACGCCGTCGCCCAAATCAACAATGTGTTCCAAAACCCCAAAGCTGATGGCAGCGTTCGATGGGTGGCTTATCCGAAGCCCCATGTTGTGATTCAATACTTCGACGGGGTGACGGGCGACCTACTTTACGCCGAACCAGTTCACGTCGCCTAGTTCTCACTAGATCACAGACCGGTAGAAATCCTTCGGAGCCGGATCTGCGTCCACCTTCACTGAGTCGTAGGCGAAGGCGGCTCAGATTCGACGCCTTCGGCACGCAGCGGATTGCGAGCATTGGATGGGTCGCCGTGTCGTGCTTTCCTATCCAACGGCGTTGGCGCTCCGGCTGCGCCAATGCACGCGAAGGCGGACCCGCCTTATTTCTTCTGGTCCTTAGCCGGCGCATCATACGGTGCACCAGTCCCGGAAGAACCCAGGAAAAACTTCTGGCCGTCGGGCAAGGTAATGTCACGCCCGTTGGCCCGGGTGGAACGGTCCTTCGATTGATACCCATCGACGACCACAGCCTGCCCAATCTTCAGCGTGTCGCGCTTCAATCCGCGGCGTAAAAGGCTATTTGGAGTTCCGCCCTCCACCATCCAAACTTCCTTCGCGCCGTCTTTCTTCGTCACTTCAACGTGAATCCACGTATGCGGATTTATCCATTCAATCCGTACAACAGGCCCTTTAAGCAACACCGGCAAATTAGGATCAAACTCCGCGCCAAAAGCATGATGGGCGTACAACCGCAGGGCGCCCACGGAGGCCAATGCCAAAGTAGCGGCAAGCACAACGGTAGATCTTAAATTAAATTTCATGAGCACGCTCCTCCTTAATATTACTTCCTAGGGGCGGTCTTGGCTGCGGCTTCCGCCTCTAAACGCCGGGCGCCACGCAAAATACCGGCAAACGAATAGTTGCCTTCATGACAGGCGTACTCGTAAATACGCGCGTCAGTGGCGGGCCAAACCATTTCGCCAGTCCAAGGCTTCGTCCAAACCGTTGGATCGTCCACTGTGAACTTGTAGCGCAGGGTTTTTGCGTCCACACGGGTGAACCTCTCGATGACATGCATATTGCGGCTGGCGCTCAGCGCTGGTTGGTCGTTGAAGTTTGTCGTATCCACAACCAGCGTGTCGCCTTCCCAGTGCCCAATCGAATCACCCAGCCAGCGACGGATTTCCGGCGGCTCGTGCTTGGAATTCATACGAATCACGCGCGCGTCGTGCACCATTTCGTTGAGGATCATTACTTTGTCTTTGGTCTGCACGATCTGCTTCAGGTTGTTGTACATCACCGGCAGTGCAGGAGGCCCCGCGCTTACGCCGAAACCAAGCAAGCAACGTTCAGCCGTGGGCCGTACTTCGGGATCATCGTAGGGACCGGGAGACGAGCTATCGGCCATCCACCAAGCGTCACCACGATTCGGGCGATTCATCTTTCCTCTTGCCGCGCCAATTTTCAGCGCCGCCGGCGTCATGGGCGGGAGGCGTCCGTTGGGCGGATCAATTACGATCGACGTGCGCCACTGTCCATCAATCTTGAATGCGCCCGTACCGCTGTCAACCCACAGCGTGTTATAGCCGCCAACATTTCCAGCGGGGCCTTCGCTGCCGTCTCCGCCGGCGGGTGGAGGCGGGCGATTGGGGTCGCTCGGTTCATTCAATTTCGCGTTCTTGGCTGCCGTGCTCTCCGCCAACGCTTTGGCTTCGGCATCGGTGAGCGACATGCGTTCGCCCAGAAATCCCGGACGCGTCAGCGGTGTCAGTGTGGCGATGTCGTACATTCCCGATAGATCGGGATGCCCATCGGCCGTCCTCGGTCCACTCTTCTGAGCTACTGCCGTTGCGGCAAAAACCGTGGCGGCGATCAACAAACGAGTACGCATAAATCCTCCCTACTGTTTCCTCTCAAGCGGCTTGCGGCGGAACTCGCCGAATATCAGCTCTTCCACAAACTCAACGCATTTAAAATCCATCAAGCGGGCATCGGCTTCCATGCGCCGGTAAAGCGGCAGCTTGATCTTCCAAGGTTTGGTGAATACCTCTGCGTCTTCAATGGTAGCTTCATATTGGATGTGGTTGGGCGACGTTAGCGTATAGCGCTCCACCACGTGAAGCTGATTGGTGTGGTGTGTTCCCGTGCGATCAAACCAAGTCTGATCGTTCTGTCCGGTCACATCCACGACCAGTGTGTCCCCTTCCCAACGCCCTACGGATTGGCCCATCCACGAATCGGTTTCCGCCGGGCCTGGATTTTTGAAATAGATATCACGAAAGGCTCCGGCGAATTCGTAGGTGATAAAAAACTGGTTGGGATTCTGCAGAATCTGAAACGGAAACGGCATGTAGATTGCCCTGGGCACCCCTGGCATATAGCAGCGCACTTCTGGGTCGCGGTCCAACCAATTGGCGCGATTCTCTTCGCGCTTCTTCTGCGCCTCGGGCTTGTAAGGGATTACGCCACCTTCCACCACACCCATTCCCCCGGGAACGGCGCCAACCGCGCCTAACCTCAGCAGAGGAACGGCGGGCAATGGTCCGTGCGGCCCTTGCCGTATCATCATTGAGGGCCTGGCCATATGGACTTCGATGTCGTAATTGGCTGGCCCTAAAGCCTGCCAGATGCCATTAAAATCGGGCTTTCCATTGGCGAGCCTGGGCAGGGCCGAAATTCGAGGCTGGCTCCAAACTGCCGAAGTAGCTAGCAGTAGAGTCAATAGCAGCGGTCTGTTAATCACATTGATCATCGTATCACTCGTGAATCAAAAACGGGTTCGTCAATAAAAAGCAATCCATCGACCGGCGAAGGAGACCCCAAACCACAGGGTGATCGAAACTGCGGCCGTGAGCCGCACCAACCCCTGCGCAATACGTCCGGGCTCCGCGCTGGCCACGCGCCGCCGCACCGTGAAGGTGAAGATGGTGGCAATCACCAGCACCGAAATCTTAAAGAAAAACGGCGGGCTGAAGTAACACTTAATCGCTTCGGAAAGAAACATCGGAATGCCCGTTCCGATGCTGGTAATCAGCGCGCCAATTAGCCACGGCTCCATCCGGCGCGCCAGACTGGCCACAGGCTGGGCAGTCAACCCGAACCCCAGTAGCCGCAGATCCAGAACCAGCACAGCTCCGCCCAATAATGCCAGCGCCAGCAAGTGGACACATTCAATCACAGGAAAAAGCCACAACGATTCCCGCACGATCGTCCCGATGGTGGTTGCCTCAAACCATTGGAAGAGCGGTTGCCAGCTTGTTGCAAGAAGCATCAGCATCATTTGAACCAGTTGTACGCTTGCATCCGGCCGCAAATCACGACACCGGACCAAAGAATCAATGAGAGAACGCCTGCCAGTTTGGCTCTGGCTGGTGGCGATGCGTCCTGGTCCCAGGAAGCAACGCGGCGGTAGATGGTGAAATGAAACAGGAGCGCATTCAAGCCGGTAAGCGCGATTAGCAGCATCTTCACGCGAAAGAAAATATTTTGAAAGGCCTTCAATGGACCCGAATAAAATAGAAGAAGTCCGCTGATTGCCATCAGCGCGAAGCCAACAAATGCCAGTGGCAGCAGCCGCCCAGCTACTTCGGAAACCGGAACGCCACGCAGCCCCACCCCAACTAAACGCAAATCGAGCATGGCGATCAGTCCCAGAAAAAGGCACAAAGAAAGCACATGCGTCGATTCCACCAAGGGGTAAAAAAGCGTGGACTCACGAATGAACAGGCTACCGGGCGTGCCTTCGAGCCATTGAATGAATGGAAGAATGTCCATGATTGATTGCGCCCAGCCAGCATAAAGAGTATACAAGAAGGAGTAACCACGCGGGAATAGAAACTATGTCGAATACGTCAATTAGAATTGGGCAGCTTTGCGTAGCGTCGCTGCTGGTGTTGGTGAGCAGTTGTGGGAAGCCTCCGGCACAGGCGAGCGCAGGTCCGCCAATCAAAGCGGTGGCGACCCTTGAAGAGGTGATGCACGGCATGGTCATTCCCAGCGCGCAAACCGTTTGGGGAGCGTCGGGAACTATCTATACCGCCAAAGGCGTCGAAGAACGCATGCCAAAATCAGAGGATGAATGGATACTGGTGGAAGCAAGCGCCGTCACGCTAACCGAAGCCGGAAATCTATTAATGATGGAAGGCCGCGCTAAGGACACTGGCCGCTGGATGGATCGCGCACGGGCGTTGCGTGAGGCAGGGGCCGAAGTTCACAAGGCCGCCAAAGCCAAGAACGTCGCTGCGCTCTTTGAAAAGGGTGGCAATCTATTCGATGCTTGCCAAGGTTGTCATTTTGACTACCGCTACGAAAAGGACCCCAAAGTCATTCGTTCCCACTGAACTCCCGGCGGGACTGCTTCGCTGTCCTTTGATCGTACGCGATTGTTATTTGGTAGTATGTCTACCGGTAGAGTGGATTTCTCCGAGTTCGAGGAAGGCCTGAAGCGCGACTAGCCCCCGATGAAAATCGGGGGATGCTCCGAACCCGTTCTGCTGTTGGGGTTTCCAGGGGGAAGTCGAAAACGCAGGGGTTAGAATTCGAACCGCGCCACGATCTGCGCCGTTCGGGGTGACGGAAGCGCTCCACCGACACTGTTAGACGAGATCGCCGTATAGTTGACGTAACCGAATCCCCCGGTCAACAAACCAGCCGGAGAGCGAGTTGGCGCCAGTGCCGGACTGCCCGTAGCCGGATCGGAAAGCACTTCATTGCGATTCAGCGGGTTGAACAATTCGGCGCGAATGCTCAAAGACATTCTCTCCCTGATTGGAAATTTCTTCCCGAGATTGACCGACTCCACCGGCCGCCGCTGGCCCCGGAAATCGGAATAATAAACCGTGCCGCTGCCAAACACACCCTGCGCCTGATCACTCCAAGCTGCAGGATTCAAGACAGTCTCGACGGTGGGATCAAAGCAGCCGCAGTTGAGATCCTTCAAGTATAAGGATTGACCAGGTACGCGAAATTGCCGCGAGGAACTTCCAGGAAGGTAAGTTCCGATCCCGTTATTGGATCCCGGAGCCTGCAGCAATGCCGCGCTACTGTATTGGGTAACCCCGCCGATCGTCCAACCCGCAAGCATGGTCCGGGTCAGCATGTTCTTCTTTGCGAAGCCATAAGCGGGCATCGTGTAATTGACGCTGATACTCAGAATGTGCGGACGATCATTCGGCGAAAGGCCCTTGAAATCTTTCCGATTGAACACGTACCCATTGCCTGAATAGCTGTCCAGTGCCTTCGAGAACGCATGGCTTGCAGTGAACGTCAGTCCCTTGGAATAGCGCTTCGTCAGTTTGGTCTGCAGAGAGTTGTACCAGGAATCGCCCATCGGAGCCCATAGCGTCCCAATGCCGTTGTACTGAGGAAACGGCCGCAAGGTTTGAATGACAGTGCCGCTATCTGGGAAATTAGGGTAGGGCTTCCTGTAACCTGCGTTAACTGCGGTGGCCGAAGAAATCTGCGAGGTCAACAGGCTACGCGTGGCCCCGTTAGTAAGGTCCAGGCCCAATCCCTGATAAAGCGATGCGTTAATTGCGTTATAGGTGGTTAGTCCGCCACCGGCGTTAAGCCATGCGCTACGGTTCCCGACGTATGCAGCTTCAAGCGAAAGACCCGCGGCTACTTCGCGCTGCAATGTAATGTTCCACTGAACGGTACGCGAAGGGCGGCCGCCATTGGGATCCACGGTGGCGGGGGCGTTCTGAACCGTGGAGCCGGCGGCCACAAGTAGACCCGGATCGTAATTGGCGGCATTGAGAGCTTGCACTGTGTAATTCAAAGGCGAAGAAATCTTTCCAGCCGCGACACCGTTTCCTACAGCCGGGAACGTAAGAGTATTGAAGCCCATGCCTTGGCTGTTTCCGCCGCCGATATAAGCGAAAGTTGATACCTGCCCGTAGCTGACTCCCAGCCCGCCGCGAAACACAGTCTTCTTGTTCAAGCGGTAGGCAACGCCTAACCGCGGCGCGATTGCATAAGGGTAAATAGGTACAAGAGTACAATTGCAGCGACCCGCCCCATAACCGGCATAAAGAACTCCACCCAGCCGTCCATTGGCATTGGGATTCACAACCTGCCTGCTAAAAGTGCTGGTACGGTTCCACAGCTCTTTGTTAGGCTGTTGCAAATCGTAACGAAGCCCATAGTCGATGGTCAGATTTCGAGACACCTTCCATGTGTCCTGGACGAAGGCGCCCCAGGTTGCGCGGCGGTATTGAGGGGCCAGCACGTTGCCGATAGATCCGCTGTCATAGAGGCCAAGCAGGAAGCTGGCCAACCCGTGGCCGATTGTAGTGCCGCTGGGTAAGCCTTGCCCGTAGAGCGGCTGTGCGGTTTCAGCTGTACTGAAAGTGTAAGAAGGACTCAGCCCGGCGTAACTAATGTTTGTAAAAGAATCATGCTTGTATTCCGCCCCCGTCTTGTAACTGTGGTTACCACGAATCCAAGTTAGTTGGGCTGTGGCCGTCGGTTTGTTGGTAACGTACAGACCGCGGTTTCCAGGACCCATCGCCAACGCCATTCCGCCATATACATTGCCGCCCAGCGTTCCGCCGCCTAACCGCGGAAAGCCTGTGCCGGGCGCATTCGGAATACCCAAAGAGGCGGAATCAAATGCCGAACTCTCCGGTGGCACCGTATCTGGATTGTTATAGCGAACGTAACCCGCGCCTATGTGCAGCAGCAGGGTTGGACTCAGAGTTTGGTCATAGTTAAAGCGCACAGTCTTGCTGCGAATGACCTGGATTCGAACCAACGAGAGCGGTTCGGGGAGACCATCCACTCCATTGGACTTGTCGGTATTCTGCCAAGAGTAATAGCCTGAAATCTTGACGCTGTTGTTAAAGCTGTGGTCGATCTTGATTGAGGGAATCAGCTGCAGTTTGTAGAAAGGGCCGCCCGCAGTATAGTTATTGACCAGAGTATCAGCGATGTTAGGC
>JANXXI010000019.1 GCA_025350695.1 Acidobacteriota bacterium | reverse complement strand
CGGGGACGGGAGATTCCAAAGTGCGGTTCGGTTGGCGGGACCGTGCGGGGAAGCCGCTCGAGACGATGGGTGAGCCCTTTCCGTCGCTGGGCGGCGGGTTCACTAGCTTCAGTCTTTCGCCGGATGGGACGCGCGTGGCCTTCACGGCCAGACTCACCGGAAGCGCCGACGACATCTGCGTGATGGACCTTGGGCGGGGACTGCGCACGCGGATCAGCTTCAACGGCGGCACCACTCCCCGCTGGTCGGCGGACGGGAAGATCCTCTATTATGGGAACGTCAAGGGAATCCAGCGCAAGCTGGCGGACGGCTCGGGCGAAGAGACGTTGCTGCTGGCCGGTCCTGGTCTGGTGACCACGGTGTCGCCCGACGGCAAGGCGCTGCTGTTTGGGTTTAACGAGATCACGAAACTGCCGCTGGCGGCGGAGCATGCCGCTGGGGAAGCCAAGCCCGAGGTCTACCTGAAAACAAGCTACCCAAATGCGTTTGCAGCGTTCTCGCCGGATGGCCGCTGGGTGGCCTATCGCTCCAATGAATCCGGTCGAAGTGAGATCTTCATTCAGGGCTATCCAGAGAGGCGCGGCAAGTGGCAGGTGTCGGGGGCGGGAGGCGTATTCCCCGCCTGGCGGGCGGACGGCAAGGAACTCTATTGGACCACCCCGGATGGAGGGGTGACTGCCGCGGGCATCGAGTTGGGGCCTGACGGAGTGCGCGCGGGCCGCCCGCAGCCGCTGTTCCGGCTTCCCGAGGTGGCCACGGCTCCCTACGTCCAGCCCAGCCGCGATGGCCAGCGATTCCTGGTCTACGAGCCGGTTGCGGGTGCCACGCGGCCGGACCGGATGGTGGTGGTGCAGAACTGGGCGGCGGGGCTGGGGAAGTAGAATAGGGAGAGAGGTTTCATGCCACGGCAATTCGACGTGATTATCGAACGCGATGAGGATGGCTACTACATCGCCGAAATTGGATTCGAACCTTCAGTTCTACCTTTGTAAGAAGCCCGTTTTTCCCTGCGTGCGGCGAATTTCGCGGCATTGTTCGATCAAGTTAATCGCCAGTAACGAGAGGAAATCCAGGAGAATCGGGATTGGCTGATGGAGACGCTGACGTATCTCTGGCTCGGGCATAGATCCTCGTGCCAGTGCATAAAAAAAGCAATAGCTGATATATTAAGGTCTCTGAATGTTTGGGAAGACAGGTGAATACATGGCTTGTTCGAACATTTTAGGGTCACGCTTTCTGCTTTGGAGGTCCGCGATGATGTCTCGTCTTTTTTTACGCGCCGCGTTGTTGGGACTGGCGGCTTTGATTCCCGTCGAAGCGCAGGTGCTGTATGGATCGCTCACCGGGAATGTCACCGACCCATCCTCAGCACCTGTGCCGGGAGCCAAAGTGGAAGTATCCAACACGGATACCGGCATCTCTCGCTCGGCGATGACGGACGAACGCGGCGTTTATAGCTTCAACGATCTGCAAGCCGGCCCCTATCGGATCACCGTATCCTTCGCCTCCTTCTTTCCCTTTACGCGCACCTCCGTTCGGATTGATGCGGCTAACGCCAGCCGTTTGGACGTCCGGTTAGAAGTGGCGCAGGTGAACCAAACCGTAACGGTAGAAGCAGCGGCCAGCGTGCTGCAAACCGAACGCGGCGAGGTGAGCGCGCAGATCCACAAAGAGGAGATTGAAAACCTACCGATGGACGGGGGCCGTAATTTCCAGAGCCTGTTGAAATTACTGCCTGGGTTTACACCGCCCGAAGAACTGCATTCCGATGCCGGAAATCCGCAGCGATCGATGGGCACGAATGTGAATGGGGCTTCCCACTCCAACAACAACACGCGCATTGAAGGAGCGACGATTAGCTATCCTTGGCTGCCCCACATTGTCGCCTATGTTCCACCGGCCGAGGCGATTCAGACGGTCAACGTTGTGACCAATAGTTTCGACGCCGAGTATGGCATGGCGGGCGGGGCGGCGATGAACGTGACCATCAAAAGCGGCACGAATCAGTTTCATGGTTCGGTGTGGGAGTATCACACCAACAGCGCACTGAAGGCGCGGAACTACTTCTATTGCCTCTACACTTGTTCGGGCGATCCGAACCATCCGGCGAAGAACATCATGAACCAGCCTGGCGGAACCTTTGGTGGCCCAGTGAAGAAAAACAAGCTGTTCTTCTTCGCAAGTTTTGAGGAAACAGTGCGGCGGTTGAACGCATCAGGTTTGAAGACGGTCCCAACGGAACCGCTGAAGAAGGGCGACTTTTCGCCCTATGGCGCGAACATTTTCGATCCGTTGACAGGTACGCCTGACGGAAAGGGACGAACGTTGTTTCCAGATCGACAGATTCCCGCTAGCCGCTTTGATCCGGCTGCGGTAACGATGGCGAAGATGCTGCCCACAGCCACGCTGGCCGGTGTTTCCAACGATTACTTTGCCAGCGCCAGTTACAAGTTCAACCGCTACAATGCCGATTTCAAAGTGAATTATAACCCGACCGAAAAGATGACGCTATTTACGCGCTACGGTTTTTCACCCAGCGATGTGTACGATCCGCCGACATTCGGAATCGCCGGTGGCGATGCTTTGAATGGGGGCCAACCCGGCCACGCCAAGGGTCTGATTCAGAGCACGGCCGTAGGCGGCACTTACACCGTTAGCCCCAGGATTCTTGTGGATGCCAACGTCGGCTTTACCCGCTTGCGGCTGAACGGAGAGAGCATTGACATTGACCAGAATTGGGGGCTGGATGTCTTGAAGATTCCCGGCACGAACGGCAGTTACCGCTTGCAGGGCGGCATTCCACGGTTCGTCGTCAGCGGGTTTTCCAACTTTGGAAATCCTAACGTCTCGAATCCATTCCTTTTTCGCGATAACCAATACACGGCCGTAGGCAATGTAAGTTGGATGCGCGGCGCCCATTCCATCCGAATGGGCGCGGAGTATAGTTACTACACAATTAACCACTTTCAGCCCCAGGTAGCGTACGGCCCGCGTGGTGGATTTAACTTCACTGGCGGCAGCACGGCACTGAACGGAGGCGCGGCGCCCAACACCTACAACGGCTGGGCCGATTTCCTTCTGGGTCTGCCGAATGGCATGGGGAAGGACGTTCAGTATGTGAATCCATCGGCAGTGCGTATGCCCTCGTTCGGGCTTTATATCCGCGACAGTTGGCAAGTGAACCGAAAGCTGAACATCAGCTATGGCACACGTTTTGAACGCTACCCATTCGCCCATCGCGATCACCGTGGCGGGGAACGTTACGACCCGGCAACGGACAAGGTACTTGTGGGTGGCGTCGGTGATGTGCCTACTTCGACAGGCGTTGACGTGGGCCTGGGACAATTCGCGCCGCGCCTTGGCGTGGCCTACCGCATGGCCAAACGCACGGTACTGCGCGGCGGATTCGGCATCACGATCGACCCCAGTTCTTTCCGTTATCTGCGGGACGCGTATCCGTCCGTGCTTTCCCTGCAAATCACCGGGGCGACTACTTATCAAGCTGCGGGATCGCTACGCAACGGCTTGCCCGAAGTGAAGGGACCGGATCTTAGCACGGGTACGATAACGCTGCCTTCCAACGTTGGCGATACCACTTTTCCGGCTAACTACGATCGTGGATATCTGAAGAGCTGGAACGTAACCATTCAGCATGAAATCGGTTGGGGCTTCGCGGGGCAGGTTGCTTACGCCGGTTCGCGGGCGGTGCGGCAAACGGCGATTGTCAATCTGAATGCGTCGGACTCGGTGGATACGGGTAGTGCGGGCAGGTTGCTGAACATCAGGTACGGACGCACGGCCGACATTAAGATGATGAAGCCCTTTGGCAGCGCCACTTACGATTCCTTGCAATCGCGGCTGACTCGCCGCATCGCCGGTGGTGCGTTTGGCGTTTCCTATACATTTTCCAAGGCGATCAACTACGCCGACAACAGCGATTCCGGATTGAGCTGGAACGGCCCTTCCATGTGGGGCCGGAACAAGGCGCAGGCGGGTTTCAACCGTCCGCAGAACTTGCAGGCCTATTTTGTGGAGCCGCTGCCGTTTGGCAAAGGCAAGAAGATGCTGACCAGCGGCTTTGCGTCGAAGCTGGCCGGTGGCTGGCAGTTGAACGGAACATTCAGTGCGATGCAAGGTCGTCCGTTCACCATCGCCTCGTCGGCTACCTCGGTGAACACGATTGGCAACGCGCAGACGGGCGATCAGGTGAAGGCGGACATTGAAGTGTTTGGCGGCATTGGGCGTGGCGTTTCCTGGTTCGATCCGAATGCGTTTATGCCGGTGACGGAAAAGCGGTTCGGCACCAGTGGGCGGAATATCCTGTTTGGCCCCGGCTCGACGAACATGGATGGCAGCCTGTTCCGTTCGTTCAAGGTGCGGGAGCGGGTGAATCTACAGTTCCGTTGGGAAGTGTTCAATGTGAGTAACACTCCGACTTTTGCCAACCCGGGAGCGACGGTGTCCTCGGCGTCGCGCAATCCGGATGGAACGGTGAAGGCGACGGGTGGGTTCACGGAGATTACGTCTGCAGCGGCAACGGAACGGCGGATGCGGTTTGCGTTGAAGGCGACGTTCTAGGTTAGGCGTGGTTCTACCCCTGACGCATCATCTCATCCCAAGTCACTTCCGCGCGCTTGTCCATGGCCATGCGGCCGAGTATCGCAGTGAGCGTGCTTTCCGCCCCCCGCACCGCGGTGTTCGCCGGCTTGCCCTCTTGAATGCGGCTGACAAACTCCGCCACCGAATCAATCGTAATGTTGCGCGGCGATTTCTCCGTCACCTCATCGCCCTTGCCTTTGAAGTGGCGCCAATGATTTTCCGAAGTCTCCACCATACCCGTCTCGCCGAAGAACTGCTCCATCACGTCGCGATAACCGGGGGGCGCGAGCGTTGTGCCAGAGAGTTGCCCCTGCACGCCGTCTGCATATTCATACGCCACGAAGTTGTGGTCGCGGCTGTCGCCCTTGGTCTTCACCGTCGCTCCACCGGAGCCGATGGCGCTCACCGGACGACCGCCGAGGAACCAGTTCAGCACGTCCACCGAGTGCACGTTGTTTTCGACGATCAGATCGCCGGAAAGGTTTTTCCAATCACTCCAATTCTTGATCTTGTCGTTCATCGATTGCGGCGGCACGCCACGATTTAATCCTGGCCGCAAGGATTCACTCTTGATGAAGCGAGCAAAACCGAGCCGCACTTTGCCGATGGCTCCGGAGTCCGCAAGCTTCTTCGCCTTCAAATAGACTTGTCCGTGGCGGCGTTGGAATCCAAAAGTGATGTTCAACTTTCGATCCGCCGAATCCGCGGCTCGCATGATTCGCTTGCAGCCGGCCACGTCGACGGACGCGGGTTTCTCCAGATAGATATGCTTGCCCGCTTTAAGCGCCGCCTCGAAATGTTCGGCATGTAGGAATACAGGCGTGGCGATGATGATGGCATCGATATCGCTGGCCAGCATCTTTTGAAAATCGGTATAGAGCTTCGGATTGTCGACGCCAATGGTAGCTTTAGCCGCCGGGAATTTTTCCTCGAAGACATCACAGATAGCGACGATGCGCGCCGGAGTATTCTTGGCCATCATCCCGGCGACGAACGGGCCGCGGTTACCGGCGCCCAGCAAGCCCACTTTAATAGCGTCGTTTGCGGCGGCGCCGCGCACGGCGGCGAAGGGGACTAGCGCGGCCGCTTTGATCCAGTCGCGGCGTCTCATGCCAGTTCTCCCGAAGCGCGCAGCAATGTTTCCTGCAGGAGTAGTTCGTGCTCATAAGAATGCTTCAGCGGCTGCCCCGTTTTAAGCGCCCGCGCCAACTCTTGAAAATCGGCGGCGAAGCGTGGCTGCGGCGGCAGCGTTACTTCCTGCGTACCGGCTTTATAAGGCCCCTGGGCTTTGCGCAGATGGACCCGCATGCGAGGCGGATTGGTTTCCGGGAACACCAGGATGCTGCCGTCGGAGCCGACGATTTCAAAATAGCGATGTTCACTCGAAGCAGGGCTCTTCGCGGCTTGCGTGATAATGGCCAACGCCTTGTCGTACTCAAAGACAGCCAGGTTATTGTCAGCCAATTTGTCGGCGACGCTGGTATCGTGGCGCAACCAAGTCTGCACTTTTTTCGGACGGCCCAGCAGTTCCACGGTGCGGTCGATGACGTGGCCCCCAAGCTCAAACAGACCGCCGCCTTTGAAGCGTGCTTCCCGTTCGCGTTCGGTCGAGCCTCGATCGGAATCCATCGAGGCCCGCACCATGTAAATGTCGCCCAGCCAGCCCTTTTGCGCCGCTTCGATGGCCGAGACCAAGCCGGCGTGGAAGCGCCAAAGGTAGCCAGTCTGCAGCAGCAGCTTCTTGCGCCGCGCTTCCTCCACAAGTTCTTTGAAGGGTTCCCACTTGTTGCCCGGCGGTTTTTCCAGATGTAGATGCTTGCCGGCGGCGATCACCTTCCTGCCCCACGGGACCGCTTCCCAGATCCAACATTCCACCACGATCAATTGGAGGGACGGGTCTTGAATCAACTCGTCTTCTTTAACCCACCGCAGGCCTTCGAAGGCGGGATCCTTCAGCGCTTGGGCTTTTGCCGCTGCGTCATTCTCGCATGCGGCAACCACTTGATAGTCGGCCGAGGCGCGCATGACCTTCAATTTACCGATGGTGTGGCTGTGCTGTGTGCCAAGCATACCGACTTTGATCGGCCCAGGCGTGGCTGCGAGGCCAGCGAGGGACGAGGCGGTTAAAGCGGCTTGGTGTAGAAACTGTCTTCTCTGCATGAAGGTAAAGTTCTCCTAACTTGGGGTCTGTGTCATTCACTATACAACTGTGCGGACGGAAAGTTAAGCGAGGGGAGTGGCGGAGTCTGTAATTGCGCCGAGTGAGTCAACTGGAGGCTCGGGTGCATTTATCCCATATTTTCCGGGCCATGACTGGGGCAGATAATACGTTCCGAAGCACTTGTCCAACCAAGGCAACATAGTGGAATAATTCTTGTTGACAACCTCCGGCCCATCATTGGTGTGATGCCAATGGTGGAACGCGGGTGAGCTGATTAATCCTTCCAACCAACCTAGGCGCCAACTGATATTTGAATGGATGAAAAAGCCCCACATAGTGGCGGCAATCGTAACCAGTACAGGAACCAGATCCACGCGGTCGGCCATGGGCTGGGCCAGTCCCAACAAATACATCGGGACCAACGCGCACAGCCTGGTGAACACCATATCTACCGGGTGGGCGCGGGTATGAACCAGCCAATCCAATTCTTCGGCATCGTGATGGATGGAATGGAAGCGCCACAGAAACTGGTTCTCATGCGACCAGCGATGTCCCCAATACGCCCCGATTTCGCCCACTACCAACCCAGCCAAAGCACGGATCAAGAGTGGCCAAGAGGCAATGGATTCGTAGAAAGATGCCGGTAAAAAATAGTGGGTAGCTTTGGCGATGAGAGTGAGGGGCAGAATCAGAATCAGCTTTGGAAGTAAGCTACTGACGAAGTAGAAGAGCAGGTCCGCTCCAAAAGATTTGCGAAACACCTTCTGCGTATGAAGGGCGAAAAACTTTTCAAGGGGGACGAAGATCACCATCAGCAAGATCAGCCAGGCGCACAGTCTGACTGAATCCCATGCGAGAGAAACAAGCGAGGCTTGGACTTGACTGAGTAGTTGCATGGATCAGCGTTTCTTTTTCACCGCCAAGAGGGCAAGCATACCGCCTCCGAAAAGTACGAAGGTTCCAGGTTCCGGGGCGACAAGAGTAACTCCATCCAATAGTACAACGGGCGGCCCGCCGTTCGGAGTGCCAAGCGCCAGGAAGGTAAGCATTTGACTGGTCATGGAGGCAGTAAAAATCATGGTTTGCTGAGTCCAGTCCTGAAATCCCCCGGTCGGATTGTTCATCACTGTTGAGGAAATTGTCGTGCCACCGAATGTCACCTTCCAATACTCGGTTTGAACCCCGGTAGTGCCTTTCTGTTGCGCCGCCGCCTGCCAGAATTGCAGGACGTATTGTTGCCCTATGGTCAGCCCACCGATTGTCTGGAAAATGCTGGCGTTGTAGGTTGGGTCACCATCGATCGCCAGGAAATTTGCCCCAGTAACACCACTCGCAACCGATTGCCTCACGCCGTTTGCATCCACTCTGCTGTTAAAGAGACTTGTGGCGCTGCCAGTGGGGAAAGCCAGGCCGATGCCGCCATTGAAAGCTGAACCCGTCGTGTTCGTAAAGAGGAGTGAAGCCACTGTGCCTGAGGTGCCACACGAAGTACCTTGGCAAGTTGAGGCCCAGCCGGCAATATTTGAGGTGCAAGTGCCCGTTGTACCCGTAGCGGGTTTTTGACAGATGTAACCCCCGGCCGTCCCAATACCGGTATTGGGTGAAGCTAAGGTTTCAAACCCACCGTTTTGGACCAAATTAATGATCGCGCCGTTCGCGGGTACGGAAGAGAAAAGAAGAACCCATAGTAAAAGAAACGGTAAGGGAAACGTGACCCTGGACAGAAGTTTAGAAGGTTTATTTGGCATTTATAGTCGTGGGGGGCACATAGTTAAAGTACCCTCCAGGGCTAATAAGGGGAAGTGACTTGGGTACTGCTAAATTCTGTTTCTTCCCTTATTTTGGGGCTAAGTCAACTACCTAGCTATAAACCGGTTTTCGTCTTATGTGGGCTCGCGTGAGGAGGGAGCCTGGGCTAGCTGTCCAAGCTGTAACCTTCTTCGCCGTGTATCACAACATCCATACCATCGGCCTGTTCTGCTTCGGACATCTTCAAACCGCTGACCATATCGGCAATCTTCAGCGCCACAAGCGACCCAACGACAGCGACAAAGATGGCGATGGCAGCGCCCTCCATTTGATTCACAATCTGCTTGGCATTACCATCCACCCACCCGATGGGGGCCGATTGGCCGTTGGCCAGCTTCAAGCCATCATTGATCAGGTTGGTTCCGAACACGCCCGTCATCGTGCATCCGATGATGCCCCCAATGCCGTGCACGCCGAATGCGTCAAGGGAATCGTCATATCCGAACTTAGACTTCACTACGGCCACCATCGTAAAGCAGATCACCCCTCCCATCAGCCCAATCAGCACGGCGGGAAAGGGTTCGACAAAACCGGAGGCCTGGGTGATGGTGGCAAGCCCCGCGACGGAACCGGAGATGGCTCCAAGAGCGGAGGGCTTACCCATTCTGTAAGTTTCCGCCGCAAGCCAACCCAACGCTCCCGCGGCTGAGGCAAAGTGAGTGGCAACGAATGCGCTGGTTGCCAGGCCAGATGCGCCTAGCGCACTGCCTGCGTTGAAGCCGAACCAGCCCACCCACAAAAGGCACGCGCCGATAAAGCTCAGCACCAGGCTATGCGGCTTCATCGCCTCGGTGGGATAGCCATGCCGCGCGCCCAAATAAAGAGCTGTTACCAAAGCGGAAATTCCGGTCGTAATGTGCACCACCGTTCCTCCAGCGAAATCAAATACGGGAATAGTTCCGCCAAGGAACGGATTCAGGAATCCGCCTTTACCCCAAACCATATGCGCCACTGGAATATAGACAAGAAATAGCCACAGCGTCGAAAATATTAGCAAGCCGTTGAACTTCACGCGCTCAGCGAATGCCCCTGTGATCAGCGCCGGGGAAATAATAGCGAACATCATTTGGTACACCATGAAAGTTTGGTGTGGAATGGTTGGGGCGTAATCCAGATTTGGCGCGCGGCCCACCCCGCGAAGAAACAACCAACGCAAATCCCCGATCCAAGGCGAACCTTCGGCAAAGGCAAGGCTATAACCACATACGCCCCAAAGTATGGTCACCCAAGCCATCATGATGAAGCTTTGCATCATGGTGCCCAACACGTTCTTGCGCCGCACCAAACCGCAGTAGAATAGCGCCAGTCCTGGGCCAGTCATCATCAAAACAAGCGCTGAACTGGTTAGCACCCAAGCGTTATCGCCCGCCGATTGGGCTGCGGCAACAGCTGATTTTAGAGAGGCAATTTCCGCCGCCAGGTCTTTGGCCGGAGAGGGCTGAGCCCATAGAGTGAAGGAAAGGCAAAGAACGCCCAGCAATAATCTTGACGACATGGTCAACCTCGAATAGACAGGGATCGAGCAGCACCGCAAACAGAGCGGCCTACCAGCTTTATCATGAGGATGGATCGCACGCATCTCGAATTATTGATGAGGTCGATAAGAGTTTTGAATGGGATTACTTTCCAATTGGATAGCTGACCGCGGAACTGAACAATTGGACTTGCTGGACGCAAGGCCGAACGCCTTCCTCTCCGTAACACCGAGCCGAGTGGGTGCGGAGGATGCAGTAAAGTAACCCGCTGCGGCGTGCGCGCTTTGCCGCGGAGGTGGAAGCCATGATCGCTAAATTCCGCAACGAGACTGGCTGGAATCCGGCGCGAATCAAGCCGCTGGCCGGAGCCCTGCCTGACAGCAAGTACAATTTCTTCATGCGATTTATATTGAAGCGTGTCGCTCTAAAAATGGCGCCAGCCACCAATACTTCGCATGATTAGCAGTTGACGAATTGGGCGGATGTCGACGCATTCGCACAGCGGTCGCCATGGAATTGGGACGCAACGTCCGAAGCTCACAACAGTTGCGGTAAGCGGTCAGTGGGCGGGGTTAGGAGAAAGCAGCAGAGACTTCGCCCTCTTTGGCGGCTCAACACCCCATCGAAGGTGACTAATGTGCAATCCAACGCTTGCCAAAAACTTTCAAGTAACCATCGGTCCAGAGGTTTGGCCCAATCTTCCCTCGGATCGCAGTATGGCGCCAGGATCGCTCGAAATCCGTTGGCCGGGCATCGAGCACCTCTTCCCCCATCACTTTTGCGTTGGCGGCAGCCAGGAATAGTGCCACTTCCGTGACACGGCAAAAGACAACCGCATCGCTGCAACCTTCGAACCACTTTCCTGCAATTTGGTGATGTGGATGGCCGCTTGCGGCGAGCGAGATCCAAACGTTAACGTCAGGCAAGTAGGTCATCGAAATCAAATCCGTTCAAGTTGATTGAGTTTCCCGCCCGCATCTTCAGCGCAAGTGCATTCACTTCTTTTTCGATGGCATGAATGATAACCTCTTTGAGGGTTACCCCGCGCAATGCGGCAGCGACTTTCATCTTACGGAATAGAGCATCGGGAAGATCGACGGTTGTACGCATATTTACAGCGAAGTCCGATCATCCCGCGTAGCGCGAGATATCGTTGTAAATCACAAAAGCCATCAGCGTCATCAAGAACACAAACCCCAGCTTGAAGACATTCTCCTTGAACTGGAGGCTTAGGTCACGGCGCATCAGCATTTCAATCAACAACGTTAAGATCAACCCGCCGTCAAGGATCGGAATCGGCATCAGGTTTAAGATCGCGAGGTTCATGCTGACCATCGACATGAAGCCGATGTAGTAAGCGGTGCCTTCGCGCGAAGCCTCGCCTGCTTGCTTGGCGATGCCGATTGGCCCGGACAATTGTTTAGCCGACAGCCGCCGCTCCACGATGCCTTTGAGCGAGTTGAAGATCAGCCCAGCATCGTTCCAATTGTCGTGCAGCGATTCGCGTACCGCTTCTGTGAACGGCAATTGAACGAACACGTATCGTGGGGTTAGGTTCACCCCTAGCAGGTACTGTTTTGTCCCATCTTCTATAGTTGAGATTTTCGGCGTGATCATCTCTTTGTGAATCTGGCCATCGCGGGAGAAGGTGAGTTCAACCGGCTTGCCCCCGCCTTCCTTCAAAATGTAGTGAAGGCGCTGCACCGCATAGACCGGCTTGCCGTCGATTTCGAGCATGATGTCCTTTGGTTTCAGAACACGAGCCGCGTCCATCTCGGAGCGAACACCTTGCACCAGTAGTTGATACTTCGGTAGCCAACCAACGGGAGGAGCCGGTTTCTTATCATCCATCTTGGGAGTTAGAGTCAGGTAGATTGGCTTGCCTTGGCGTTCGATAGCCACCGCCACAGGCCGGTTAATGGCGTTCAGTTCCAACATCTGCAACTGCTTAAAGGTTGGGGTAGCCACATCGTCGAACTTGAGGATCTTATCGCCTTCCTGAATCCCTGCTTGGGCGGCGACAGAGTTGGGTAGATTCCAACCCACGATGAAAGGTTCGTCGGCGCCCTGCACCTTCGGGTATTTGTACATGAACAGGCCAGTCAACAGGCCGACGGAAAGAACCACGTTCATGAATGGGCCGGCAAAGGCGATGACCATACGTTGCCAGCGTGGCTTTGCCAGGAACGATCGCGGATCGGTGACAACCGTGGTCTCGTCCCCCATCTGTTCGCCCAGCATCTTAACGTAGCCTCCGAACGGGACCAGCGAGACGCGGAAGTCGGTCTCGCCGCGGCGGAAACCCAGAATGCGAGGGCCGAAGCCGAAGCTGAATGCTTCGACGTGAACATCGAAAAGCAGCGCCGCCCAATAGTGGCCCATTTCGTGGAACAGGATCATCACTCCGAGCAGCAGAACCACCGCCGCAATGTTTTGCAAAATTTCCATAAATAAACTTCCTCTAAGCTTTCTACCGGCCCGACGCGATTGCTAACGACATTTCCCTCGCCACTTCCGAGGCCACACGGCGCGACATCTGATCGATGTGCAAAATCTCCTGGACGCTGGAGGCGCGACGATTAGGTACGCGATTCAGCGTTTCCTCCACCACCTGAGCGATTCCGGTAAAAGGAATGCGCTCCTCCAAAAAAGCTTCTACGGCAATCTCATCAGCCGCGTTCAAAGTACAAGTGGCCGTACCACCAGTTTCCTGCGCCGCGTAAGCCAAACGCAACACGGGGAACTTATCAAAATCAGGAGGATCGAACTGCCAACTATGCGATTCGGCCCAATTCATGCGGGGAACCGGCGCTTCCGCCCGGTCCGGGTAAGTTAGGGCATACTGAATCGGCATTCGCATATCAGTGGCGCAGATTTGGGCTATCACGCTGCCATCCTTATATTCCACCATGGCGTGTACCTTCGACTGCGGATGAACCGTAACTTCTACCTCTTTCGGTTGAAAATCGAAGAGCCAACAGGCTTCTATAACCTCGAAGCCCTTGTTCATCAAAGTTGCCGAATCTATAGTGATACGCCGGCCCATTTTCCATGTTGGATGATTCAAAGCCTGGGTCGGCGTCATATCCGCCAGTTTTTCTTTAGGAGTTAATCGGAACGGCCCGCCGGAGGCAGTAAGAATCAGCTTGGTGACCTCGGCCCGTCGGCCCGCACGAAGACATTGATGCGCGCCATTGTGCTCGCTGTCTACCGGTAATAGTTCCACCTGGTGCTTCTTGGCGGCAGCTATTACCAGTTCGCCCGAAGCAACTAGCACTTCTTTATTAGCAAGGCCTATGGTCTTCTTATGGCAAATAGCTTCGTAGGTGGCCTCAAGCCCGGCAACCCCCACGATTGCGGACATAACGAAATCCACTTCAGGGGCAATAGCTACCTCAACTAGCGCCTGCGGTCCCGTTCGCAATTCTGGAATCTGTAGATTTGCTCCGGTTAGTTTCGTTTTCAAAATCCGTAATACGGAATCGTCAGCCACAACAACTACTTTGGGATTGAATTCGCGGATCTGATCGACCAGCAAATTAGCGTTTCGACCGGCAGCCAAAGCGAAAATCGAATATTGTTGGGAATTGCGGCGGACAACATCTAGAGTGGAAGTGCCGATTGAGCCGGTCGAACCGAGAATTGTGAGGTTTTTCATGCCGATGGAGGATGACGGAAGTCAGCCATATCGAATCATATCACGCGGGTCGCAGAATGTAGATGGAGTGAGTGCCCTTGTTGTGTGAAGCTTCCCAAGGAAAAACCCTTACGGGCGCCGGGGGGGATGCTTCAGGGGTCTTTATGAGGTTAGTCTCGCTTTGGTGGGAGTTGCCCCCCCGGCTTAATTCCAATATTAAGATATGGGATTTGGAAATGCAAGTCTTATTTTTGGAAATGTTAATTAAACTTTCTCCACCTTCACTCCGGCCATACCCTCAAGCACCTTGATTGTGGCGCAAATGTCCTCTTCCCCGTACCCACTTGAGATCGCCGCCTGGAACATTTGGTGGGTGAGGGATGTCAAAGGGAGGGGTACGTTCTGCTGCTTGCCCGAATCGAGCATCAGTCCGATATCCTTATGCATCCACTTGACCGAGAAGTTGGTAGAGAAGTCGCGTTTGAAGACATACGGAGCCTTAAAGGCAATCAACCCACTCTTCGCGGCTGAATTCTCCAAAACCTCCAGCATCAACTGAGGATCCATTCCCGCCTTGGTGGCCAATACCATGCCTTCGTTGAAGGCTTGCAGGATATTTGAAAGAATCAAGTTTTGGGTCAGCTTGGCATTCATGCCCATGCTGGGGCCGCCGCAAAAGTAGAGGTTCTTACCCATCGGTTCGAAGAACGGTTTCACTTTTTCGAACACCACTTTGTCGCCGCCGACCATGAAAGTTAGCGCGCCCTTTTCGGCGCCGGGCTTCGAGCCAGTGCAAGGGGCATCGAAGTAATGCACTCCTTTTTCGGCGCAGCGTTTGGAGGAGCTTAAGCTGTAAGAAGGCGCGACAGTGGAGGCGTCCACGATCACGCTACCCGGCTTTGCTCCGGCCAGCAGGCCATCTTCGCCAAATACGACGGAATCGGACATTGCCGTATCGCCGACGATGAAGAAGGTGCACTCGCTAGCGGCTGCAACTTCCTTTGGAGAGCCGGCAACAGTGGCCTTGCCCGGGAATTGGCTAGCCAGTTCAGTTGCTTTTGCGATAGTGTGGGACCACAGGGCGACGTCATGCCCCGCGGCCAATAAGTGACGGGCCATAGGGTGGCCCATGATTCCTAATCCGATAAAACCAAGTTTTGCCATGTCTGATGAATTATACCGAGATCGTGGGTCACAATGGATCATGAGGCGAATGATTTTAATGGCGCTGTTGGCGAACATTCTCTGGTCCCAACCGCGGGTGGTGGTGATCGCCCATCGCGGCGAACATTTGCGGCATCCGGAAAACACGCTGGAGGCTTTCGCGGCGGCGGCGGAAGTTGGGGCCGACTTCATAGAAGTGGATGTGCGCACCACCGCCGACGGGAAATTGGTGCTGATGCACGATGCCACCGTGGACCGCATGACTGGTGGGCATGGCCCGGTCGCGGCGATGACGTTCGATGAGGTGCGCAGACTCCGGGTGGGCGGCAAGGCCCAGGTTCCGACGTTTGACGAAGCGCTGGCGTTGGCTCGGGATAAGAACATGAGCGTGTATGTGGATAGCAAGAGTATTACCGCGGCCGACGCGGTCGCTGCGATTGAGCGCCATGGCATGGCGGAACGTGTGGTGATTTACGGCGGCGAATCCTACTTATCGGAACTGGCGGCAATGCGGCCCAAGTTGCTGGTGATGCCGGAGGCGCGCGACGCGGCCACTTTGCGCCGGTTGCTGGCGGCGATGCCACTGAAGGTGGTTGCTTTCGACGCGCGGGATTTCAACGACGAGACTATTGCGGTGGCCAAGGCTGCGAAAGTGGCGATCTATGTGGACCGGCTGGGCCCGGCCGATAACGCCACAGCTTGGCGGGACGCGGTGGATCGAGGTGCGGCGGGCATACAGACCGATCATCCGGCGGAGTTAGTCGGGTATTTACGGACGAAGGGGTTACGGTAGACACCACTCCAATTCCGCGTTCCGGGACAAAAGCCACACCCTGCTTCTGCCCCGTATTCGAGATCGCTTTCAAATCAAATCGTCAGTAACCCTGGTAGTCCACAGTCACAATGTCGGTTGACGACTTGCCGACGGAATCCGTTACCGTAAGCTGAAACGTGTATCGCGCACGGCCTTGCGCAAACTGCACGGTGGGGGTAGCCGTGGCCGCGCCTAAAATGGCGGCCGAGGGGGCGCCTTGAGGAACGGTCCATAGGTATGTGAGGGGTTTGCCGTCGGCGCTTGTTGATTGAGAACCGTCCAACTGAATTGAGCGCGAGGTAACAGTAGCGTTCTTAGGACCTGCAATCGCCGCCGTTTGCGTCTGTGTGGGCGGGATAACAGGACCGGTACCGGTCGTCGGAATCGTTGGCATCAGGGCATGCGTGCGAATCACGAAGATTCCCCCGGGGACGATGACGCTGGGATCTCGTTGGGCATCGACAATCGACGTTGCAAGGAGCCTCCCGTCCTTCACGATTGCGTTGGTGATGAGGAAGTCGTCCGATGCGGTCGTCTTACTGCCGTCCGGTCGCGTGACGATGCGCGTGATCGTACCCGTCCCATTACAATTTACCGTGTAGGTTCCCGTACTCGTAACGTTCGCGACTGTTCTTGCTCCAGTTGCTGATCCAGCGGTAGGTTGGTTATTGATGCCGGTACGGGTTAGATTGCCCTTACCGTCTAACAGCTCTGGCTGCAGACCCAGCGCAATATTGGCGCCATAGTTGACGACAACCGTATAGGATCCCTGCAGGCTATCCATGGTGAAGCATCCGGTGGTCTGATCGTTCGGCCTAAGCGTATGAATTCGGGTCACAAAAATACCACCCGGGACAATCACGCTTGGGTCTCTCTGGGCGTCTACGATGGTTGTAGCTACAAACCGCCCGTCTTTCACAATTGCGCTGGTAATCAGGAAGTCATCCGAGGCGATTGCCGTGGTGCCATCCGCCCGCGTGACAACCCGATCGATTGTGCCGGTCCCATCACAATTTACCGTGTACTTACCGGTGCTCGTAACGTTTGCGATCGTCCGATCTCCTGTTGACGATCCAAGTGTCGGCTGGTTATTGATTCCAGTACGAGTCAGATTCCCTTTTCCATCTAAAAATTCCGGCTGGAGCCCGAGCGCGGCGTTCGCGCCATAGGTAACAACTACCCCATAGGAACCCTGAAGGCTTTCCAGCGTGTAGCATAGCGTATTTTGAGCATACGAGGCTGACACGCCGAGGAAGCACACCATGATTGACGCTGTCGGCACAAATAAACTTCTCACGTTGAACATTACAGTTCTCTCCTTAATTGACGACTTCCAGAAGTATCGCCGGAGCCGTCGAAACGCCATCCTCGTTAAGTGGCCAAAGATAGGCCACGAAAGGAGGAACGCATTGACCAATGATGGATGATGCCGACGGTCGCGTCCATACCAAAGGGGTCATTATTGAATCACGCGGACATCACGAAGGAAACCACTGAAAATAAAAATAAAACTACCCTGTTGCCGGACGATGTAACGGGTGTTACGCTACAGGGTGGCTGTTGTTGAGTTCCATGGGTAGCGCTTGTAAAATGTCCAAAAGTAAAATACGGTTTGCAGCGTTCGAGCTGGATTATCAAAATGGGGAATTGCGAAAACACGGTTTGCGGATCAAGCTGCAGGACCAGCCCTTCAAGATTCTAGTTGCTCTGATTGAAAAGCCAGACGAGATAGTCAGCCGGGACGAGCTAAGGCAACGACTCTGGGGAAGCGATACGTTTGTCGATTTTGATCGGGGCTTAAGCGCAGCGGTGAACCGGCTACGCGATGCATTGGGCGATTCTGCCGACAAACCTCGTTACGTGGAAACCGTGGCTCGGCGTGGCTACCGTTTTATTGGACTAATAGAAGCAGCGCCAGAACCGGTAATCCAGCCTGTGGCCGCCGTTAAGACGCGGCATAGGCTGAATTGGGTGGCTCTTGTATCGTTACTATTGGCCACCGCCATTACTGCCGCAGGGCTATGGAGGGTGCTTGGACAGAGAAACCTGCCTGCGCTCCTGACGCAGGTTACGGCATTGACCGGTAGTGAAACAATGCCCACGTTCTCACCCGATGGGGGGCAGGTCGCGTTCGTCTGGAATGGTGAGAAGGAAGGCAACGCCGATATTTACGTGAAGATGACGGGAAGCGAATCGGCTCTCCGTCTGACCAGCCATCCGGGGGCGGATTTGCTACCTTCCTGGTCCCCCGATGGGCATCAGATTGCATTCGTTCGTGTTGAAGGCAAGACCGGAATTTACTTGGTTTCCCCTTTAGGCGGAACGGAACGAAAGTTGATCGAACTGCCTGGATTCGACCACCGCCCTCCTGGGCCGGAAACAAAAGTGGTGGGGGATCTGCTTTACCCAATCGTGAACCGGCCTTCCTGGTCCGCGGACGGCAAATTCCTGGCAATTGCCAGAAACAGCGAGCCTCCAGAGCCTGGCGATGGGGCTGTGATGCTTGTCCCCGTCGATGGCGGCGAGCCCCGCACAATCTTGGCGGCAGAGCGTGATACGAAGTACAGGCATCCGGTATTCGCACCCGATGGCCGAAGCATGGCAGTCGTGTTTTGCAGCGAAGGAGCCGGAGTAAGCCGAAAGTGTCAGATCCAGATCGTTCCTTTGAGCGCGGACCTTCTACCGCAAGGCGAGCCGCGAACGATTCTCCCCGACTGCAAACTGCTCCGGGGCGTTGCTTGGATGCCTGATGGGCAATCTCTGATAATTGGCGGGTTCGACCTTCCGCATTATTACCTTTGGCGTGTGTCGGCTTACAAACAAACACCGCCGGAACGAATTGAGTTGGCCGGAGCCGATGCCATCTGGCCCGCCATCAGCCACAACAACGGCCGCCTTGCTTTTGCCCGCTCAATTCTGCAGGCGGACATTTACAGACTAGAGCGGGGAGGAAAATCCAACCCTTTCCTGAGCTCCACCGTCAGAGATACATCTGCTCAATTCTCAGTCGACGGGCGGCGCATCGCCTTCCAGTCCGCCCGCGGAGGCTCCAATGACATTTGGGTGGCCCAGGCCGATGGGACAGGATTAATGCAGATCACGAGACTTGGCAATAGTGGATCGCCACGCTGGTCGCCCGACGGTAAGCAGGTCGCGTTTGATTCAATCAGGAAGGATGGAATGTTTGAGGTTTGGACGGTGGAGGCCGAAGGTGGTTCTCCACGGCGACTGACCAACGGGGCAAACGGGAACAGCCCAAGTTGGTCCGGGAATGGGAAATGGCTTTACTTTCTTTCCAACCGGTCGGGAAGAATGGACATCTGGCGTACTCCGTTTGAAGGGGGAGCTTCCGAACAGATCACCAGGAAGGGAGGCTTTGTGGGTCTTGAGTCTAACGATGGAAAAACGCTCTACTATACGAAAAGTAATTCGGGATCCGAGGGGATCTACGCGATGCCGATACGCGGGGGCGAGGAAAACAACATAATCTCGGACCTCGTCGTGAGGGGGAGTTTCGCCGTCGTTCCAGAAGGCATCTACTACATCACAACGCGCGATGAGAACATGTGCGAGATCCGGCTTCACGAATTCGCCTTGGGCCGAAGCCGGGTGGTGGCTGAGATCGAAAGACCCATCGCTTTTGGCCTATCGGTGTCGCCGGATCAGAAGACGTTTCTCTATTCAAGGCCTATCACTGGATCAGATCTAATGTTAATTGAGAACTTCCGCTGAGTTCCATGTGCTTTTGACGGTGCTGGCGCTTTGTAATCATTCTACAACTGCCCCAAGGGCCTTGGGTTTTCGGTAACTTCCTTTGCAAGCTGCATAGCCAGCTGTTCCAACTCCTTCACGATTTCTGGATAGCGCAGTTGCACATCGTTCGACTCCCCAACGTCCTCCGGCAACCGGTATAGGGCCTTGCTCTCCATGTGCAGTTTCCACGGGCCTCTGCGGATGGCTCCAAGCACAGTCGTATTAACAGGCCGACTCTGCGTGGGATCGTAACGCGGAGTGGAATTGAAGTACAGGAAAGTATCACGAAGCCTTCCAGTAAGTGGCCAGAGATTCAGGCTGTCTAACTTCCGATCCGTTGGCATGGGGCTTCCACTAACATGAGCGAAGGTCGCGAAGAAGTCGATGTTACAGGCAATCTCACTGGTAACAGCACCGGCGGGGATCTTACCGGGCCAGCGCATGATGCATGGCACGCGAACGCCGCCTTCATACACTGTCCCTTTGCCTTGCCGCAGCGGGCCGGCCGACCCGGCATCAATCCCATACGGCAGCCAAGGGCCGTTGTCGGAAGTGTAGATCACCAATGTATTCTCGTCCAGCTTCAGTTTAACGAGTAAGGCCAGTATGCGGCCCATGCCGTCGTCGATCTCCTCTATGACATCGCCATAGCGACCGCGCGCCGATTTGCCGGCAAATTTCACACCGGGATAAAGCGGCACATGCGGCATGGAATGCGCCAGGTACAAGAAGAAAGGCTGGTTGCGTTTGGCGGCAATGAAGTCAAGCGCGGCTTGCGTGTAGCGGCTGGTGAGCTGCGTTTGATCGGGATTCAATTCCAGCACCGCCTCGTCACTCATCAAAGGAAGCGGCGGAAACCAGTCGGATGGGTATTGCGTTCCTTGGCCATCGAAGCCAGTTAGTTCAGCACGTTCGCGAGACGCTTTCGACACGGCCGATTCGGGGCCATCGCGGCGAACCTTGGGATGAAAGGGCCACATGTCGTTGGAATATGGCAGGCCCAACCAATGATCGAAGCCGTGGCGCGTTGGCAGGAAGGGCGCCGCGTCTCCCAAATGCCACTTACCGATTGCCATCGTCGCGTAGCCTTGCGGCTTGAGCATTTGAGCAATGGTCACTTCATTTGCATGGATGCCGGTTTTGGCGCGCGGCACGTGATTGAAATTCAGGCTGTTGCGCGGTGGGTAGCAGCCGGTCATCAAGCCCGCGCGCGACGGGCCGCATAGTGGCTGCGCGTAGAAATCGGTGAAGCGGATGCCCTCACGAGCCATCCGATCAATATGCGGCGTGCGAATTGAGGGCGAGCCATAGCAGCCCAGGTCGCCGTAACCTTGGTCGTCGGCCATAACCAGGATGATGTTCGGCGGCTTCGTTTTGGCTAACGCGCTGGTGGAAATTAGCTCGAGAAAGTTGCGGCGATTCACTTCCAACAATGCTACCCGATTTGCTTCCTTGCGTTCTCGCCAGCCGGCAATTGCCGCCATTTTGGAATTCAGCTTAAATTGTTGGCGAAAGGACCCACCGGCTTAGCTAGAGTACAAAGAGTGCCGTCTTCAACTTCATTCATTCCTCGCGAACACGGTGCGTGGGGGATGCTTGTGCTGCGCGAGCCGCTGGTTTTTCTCGGCCGCCAAGCCTTCGTCTGGAAAAATCCACACGAAGACACGCCTGCAGCCTGGCGCCTGGTTTCGACTTATGTGCCGCTACTGACCCTCTCCGGCTGTGTGCTTTTGGTTGGACTTCCATGGAGGGTCGTAGTCGCTCTCGGCGTTCCGGCTTTCCTGCTGCTGGCCGCGGGTACATGGTTAACGGTGAACAATCAGCAACGATCGG
>JANXXI010000388.1 GCA_025350695.1 Acidobacteriota bacterium | reverse complement strand
GAGGTATGCCAGCGGGTGGGTCAACTGTATTTCTTCCCCTTGATTCAACTTTTATACTATTGCAACTGCAAACAATGGATCTAACAATGTTTACATTCAATGGGGTGATGGTGCTGCCAATTTGGTAACAGGATAACCCACTCCAGCCAAACTTACGCCCGCCCCGCTAACAAGGTCGGACGAAACGAACCCTGCGCCTGCAAATCGGGCAGAAAATACAAAGTGTGTTGTTTGCGGAACGAACCCAATCCGCACGAAACCAGTGCTTCGGCTGCATAGTTAGGAGTAAGTGGCCCCCCACGCTTCAACCAAAATGAAGCTCGGCCCCTCCGCTCGAATTTCGGAAACCCCAAAATGTAATCGGCGTCGATATATTCGACTCTGGTTCAGGCTTTGTTAACGAGAATGGAGTTTGAGGTCACAAATTGTGATCTCAAAGATCTATTTGGATTCCGGGTAGCCGATCCTTTTCTTGAGGCCTGGTGGCGGCGTGGCCAGTTCGTCGATAGCCGGCCAGATGGCGTTGATGTGGCCGGCGTGGCCATCCTGGGTGCGATTTAGTTGCTCCAGTTGGTGGGCTAAGTCCTTGTGAACAGACAGGTATTCGCGGATGTTGACGAAGGCTCGCATGATGGCAATGTTCACCAGGATGGCCCGTTCGCTGCGGAGGATGGAAGACAGCATGGCAACGCCTTGTTCAGTGAAGGCGTGGGGGAGGTAGCGGCGTCCTCCATAGCCGGAACTTGAGGTCACAATTTGTGACCTCAAGTTTTCCGCTTCCCTTCGGTGAGTTGGAAAATGCAGTCATCGGGAAAACGTTGCTGGTGACGGCGGACGGACTGTTTCAAAACCTTCGTTGGTACCTGGTAGAGTTCGGCAAGGTCCGCATCAAGCATAACCTTGTGCCCTCTAACGAGATAGATGCGGCGCTCGATCACTTGGAAGGGAAGGGCTAAATCCTCGCCTATCGGGGGTTTAGGTTGCTTGGACATTGCACTGCAATCTCAGGATCGCACGATTCGGCTTGTGACAGAGACCGGCTCTTGGGGTTGCAATTTGCAACCTCAAGTTTTCGAACTACTATTGGATGCGATGGAAGGGAGCGGGACGAATTGGGCGAAGTTCCCAGCGCACTTTATAACTACCCTGAAATCTCTGGATTGCATACGGGGTAAGCGGGGATTTCCCGAGCCTTGGGGTGCTGCCTCTGGGGACTCAGGCTTGGGGCCCTTCAGCCCCACCATTTATGCCCTTACGCAGTTGCGGCGAACAACGGCGTATGGAACGTGGCTATCGCGCGTGGTTCACGAAAGCGTTGGAAGCGATATCCCACCCCGAAAATTGTTTGAATGTAGCAATCGCCATAAGCGCCCAGCTTCTTGCGCAGGCGGCGAATGTGCACGTCCAGCGTCCGGGTGCGGATTTCTTCGCTATAACCCCAGATACGGTCCAGCAGCACACTTCGCGGAAGGATCTCTCCTTCGTTAGCGGAAAGCATCGCCAGGAGCTCGAACTCCTTACGAGTCAACACTAAACGCCGATTGTCTACAGCTACGACGGCGTTGGGAAGGTTGATTTCCAGGTGCTCGTCGGTATAAAGGCCCAGGTTGTTCATGGCTCGATTATGTGCCTTTGTCAAACGTAGGTCGTTTCGAAGTTGTAAATGTTTTGTAAAAAACGCAGAAAGGAATGATACGGCATTTTAATCGATAACATGGGGCCCGGGATTTTCCCGGCGCACCTCGCGGCCATCGGCGTCCACAGCGTTGAATCTGACGGAAACCGCAGGCAACGGGGCCTTCACTTGCAGGTGGAACGCGGCTTCCTGGGCAGGCGCTAGCAATTCCGATTCGATAGGTCCGCGCCAAGTGGTGAGCAGTTCCTTGTTGGGTCCCAGGAAGTCGATGTGGAGCACGATGGCCTTCAGCGGCTTCTCACTGGAGTTACGCAGGGCGCCGTCCAGAGTGACCACGGCATCGTTGAAGTGCACGGCTGGTTTCAGGAGAATGGCGTCCGGAGGTTTGGCCTTCTTCGTGGGCTCCTTCGATTGTGGAAAGCCCACCCCGGCAAGGATTAGAAAAATGGCTGCGCCGCGAGTCATAACCTCTCCAGTATAATTGTGCGGAGCGAATCGGAGAATTTATGTTTACCAACAGACCGTTGCCGGCGATGGGAAAATAGCGCGTTGCGACCCACACGTGTTCGTCACCTTGTCTTGTGGCTTACCGTGGTTGCTTACATGATCACTTACATGGATCGTGTGGTGATCGCGTCGGCTATGCCCTCCATCCAGAAAGAGATGGGCATTTCGCTTGCCGCGGCGGGTGGAATTTTGAGCGCCTTTCGCTGGGGCTATTCGTTATTTCAGATACCAGGGGCTTGGCTGGGCGATAAGATTGGACCTAGGCGGGCGCTGCCGCTGATAGTAACTTGGTGGAGCCTATTTACTTCACTTACTGCGCTGACATTCACGGGAACGCAGATGTTAGTCTGCCGCTTTCTGTTTGGAGTCGGCGAGGCAGGGGCTTTTCCCATTGCCACTCGAAGCTTATCCCGATGGATGCTCCCGTCTGAACGCGGCTATGCGCAAGGGATCACGCACGCGGGGTCGCGGTTGGGGCAAGCGTTTACGCCGCCGATAGTGGTTGCGATGATTGCGGCTTGGGGTTGGCGGTCGCCATTTTGGGCATTTGGTTCAATGGGTATCGTATGGGCGGCTGTTTGGTATTACTGGTATCGCGATACGCCGCGGGAACACGCGGCCGTGAATCGGGCCGAGCGGGATTTGATTGAGGGCGCGGTTGGGGCATCGAAAAAGACCGCTGGTAGCGTTCCGTGGTCGGCAATTCTGCGTAGCCAAACTTTGTGGACCCTGGCGGCGATGTACTTCTGTTACGGCTACTGCATTGCGGTGTATCAGGATTGGTTGCCTACCTATTTAAACAAGGCGCGTGGCTTCAACTTGAAGCAGATGGGCTTCTATGCAATGTTGCCGCTGTTGGCTGGAACAGTTGGGGATTTGGTGGGCGGCGTTGTCTCTGACCATATTGCAAAGCGTTCCGGCGATCTGAAAATTGCCCGGCGGAGCGTTGGCGCCTTTGGTTTTCTGTTGGCGGCGGCGGGAATTCTGCCGGCCACCTTCACGCCCGATCCTTACCTGTGCGTGGTGTACACTTGCATTGCCATGTTTGGCCTGGAACTAACGGTGGGGGTGTCTTGGGCGATCCCGCTGGACATTGGCGGCGATTGGGCCGGTTCCGTATCCGCCGTTATGAACACGTGCGGTAACATAGGAGGCGCGATCTCTCCCATGGCCTTGGCTTACTTAGTGGGCTCTTATGGTTGGAATGTGCCCTTCGTGGTGGCGTCCGTTTTGTGTGTGTTTGGCGCTTTGCTCTACGGGTGGATCGACGCGACTCGGGAGATTTTTCCTAAGGATATACAGCATGTACATCAATCCTGATAAGTGCGTGGCGTGCGGCAATTGCACCTACGTTTGCCCGATGGGCGCTATCTATGTTGACCCTGCGACGAAGCGCTCCACCATCAATCGAGATGAGTGTGTCGAATGCTTTTCCTGCTACAACGGCTTGAGCCAGGAGCATCTCAACCCGACCATGGTGCGTACGATGCGAAAAGTTTTCCAGCTATTGCGATTGCGCTTTGACCCCGAGCCGGACGTTTGCCCGACTGCGGCGTTTGAGCCCGATAAATTGGAGTGGCCGCGGGTGGTCCGTCGCGCATTTTCCGATCCGCGAGTGCCGCATGAATCGACCGGCATTGAAGGGCGCGGCACCGAAGAGGTTAAGACCAACGACATCAGCGGACGGGTAAAGGTGGGCGAGGTTGGGTTTACCATCGAGTTCGGC
>JANXXI010000344.1 GCA_025350695.1 Acidobacteriota bacterium | reverse complement strand
ATTGCGCTCGCCATCGCTATTCGAGAGGTAATTCGCCTGGCCATTAGAATTACCCGGTTGGTTTGGAAGAACGTAGTATTGCAGGTAATTCTTGGCAATGGATGAAATGCGATTTGGGGGAATGATATTGCCCGCGAACGGTTGGCGCGAAACACGGCCCCCTTGGGCCACGCCCGTTAAAGGATCAAACATCTGATAAGCGGGACCAAGAGCCAAAAGCGCGGAAAAATCGCCAGCGCGTTCGGCCGCCGTCGGCATCGTGTTTGTGGTCGGCGCCGGCAAAGCATCGTTGACGCCCTCGTAGGCAAACATGAAAAACACTTTGTTGCGTCCGTCAAGCACTTTGGGAATGCGGACTGGACCATTAAACGATCCGCCGTACTGGTTGAACCGGCTAACAGGCTTCTTCGCGCTTGCCTTGTTCGTAAAAAACGGAGTCGCATTGAATGCCGAGTTTTGATTGAACTCATATAGCGTGCCATGGAACAAGTTCGAACCGCTCTTGGTGATGATGTTCACCGTGCCCCCGCCGCTATGGCCGTAAGCGGCATCAGCCTGAAAGCTTTCCGCCTTCACTTCCGTCACCGCATCCATTGGCGGATTGTAGGCCACGCGTAAATCCCCCGTATTATCCGCCGCGCCGTCAATCAGTAATTCGTTAACCTGCGCCGGAGCTCCGCCCATCGAAAATCCCGATGGGCCAGCGTTGTCGAACGGCCGGGTAAAGCGGGGATCAGTATTGGGCACTACACCGAATGCCAACTGAGCCAACGCAAGCGAGTGCGCCCCGATACAGGCATGTTCTCAATCTGAGCCGAAGTAATAACTTGGCCAGTGGAAGCACTCGCCGTTTGCAGAATGGCAGCTTCGCTCGATACGTTATTGGTCTCCGTAACATCGCCGAGTTCCAACTGAATATCGACTCCAACCCTTTCGTTGGAGGCCGCGGGCAAGCGCTCGCGCTGGTACTTCTTGAAGCCAGGCGCTTCCGCCGTCAGCTTATAGGTTGCCGGGGGAAGGAACGGAAGCGAATAGATCCCCTCTCCATCGGAGGTGGTTTCAAATTTCGCGCCAGTGTCAATTTGGACCGCGATGATTTTTACGCCCGCGATCACCGAATTCTGCGCGTCGGTAACGCGACCGCTGATTGTTGCGCGAAACTCCTGCGCGTGCACTGTGGCGCAAAGGGCCAAGGCAAAGTAGACATTTCTTAATCGCATGAACACACTCCCACATAATGTTACAACTGGAAGGACTGTAAGCCATCCCGGACCTTAAAGCAAGGGAATCTAAGTTTAAGAAAGTTAAAAGTTCAACTTCAAACCCAACTGAATGAGGCGTGCACTCCGCGCGCCAGTAACCAGCCCAAACGTTGAAGAACCCAGCGTCGCCCCAATCGTCGACCAATTCGTATGGTTGAAGGTGTTAAACGTCTCCAATCGGAATTGCAAATTGCCGCTCTCCGTCACATGGAAATTCTTGAACATCGAAGCATTCCATGTCTGGTAACCCGGCCCCTGAATCCCGTTCCTCGGCGCGTTCCCTTGCCGAATCGTCCCCTTCGGAACATCGGCGATACAAGCGGTGTTGAACCATTGCGTAAACAGATGCGGCGCATTGGCATTAGGGTCACAAACAAAATCCGCCCTCGGTACGGCGCCACTACCGGCGCCCAAAATACCCAACCCAGCCGGATCAGTCCCAAGCGATGCCGAACTCGGGTTGAACGACCACAACCCACTCGCTACGGATAAGATGCCCGAAGACTGCCAACCACCCACTGCATACTTCAAAAACTGGTTCGAGGAGCGGCGGAAGAACGGCAGTTCATAACTCCAACTGGCCGAAACAACATGAGGCCGGTCATAAGGGGCGTGTCCTTTGTCCAGCGAACGATCATAGAAATTCTGCGGACTAGCTCCGTTCGTACCAGCGTTGGTCAGCGATTTCGACCACGTATAACTTCCCGTCACAAAGCCGCCCTTGAAGTTCTGCTTCACCATGCTCTGCAACCCGTGATAGCTGGAATTAAACCAAGTCTGATACGTATTGATGGCGCGATACCCCACGAACGGCCGGAAAGCGTTGACGCGAGCATCAGTGACGGTGGTCAACGGAACACTCGCGGGCGTGATACCCAACGCAACAGCCTGCCCCGGATAGAGTTGGTTCATATCGGGCTCGCCCCACAGGTGACGACCGGCCGAACCGGCGTACCCGATTTCAACGAACATCTTCTTCGGCAGCGACTGTTGAATATTGAAGCTGAACTGCTGCGTATAGGGCGTCTGATAATTCGTCCCAATAGCAGTCACCGAAGGTGGTGACAAAGGCACAACAATGTTCCCCCCAACAATATTCGCAAAAGTAGCGTTGGAAATATTTACGGTCTGCACGCTTGCCGGATTAGTCGTGATCGGATCTTCATACCGCCCGATTGCCGGAACGTCGTAAGCAATGCCGTAACCGCCGCGGAAAGCCGTCTTGCCCTTCTTGAACGGATCCCAACTGAAACCAAGGCGCGGCGCGAAGTTTTTATATCGCTCAGGCCCAATCTTGTTTCCATACGGCGAGTTCTTCCCCGCAATGATAAAACCGTTTAGCGGATCGCCGGTACCCGCAACAAGATTGCCGTTCGCATCCACTTTCGGAGCTTTGCTCGGATCATACCTCGAAGGATCGAAGGTATTCAAAAACCCATTGGCATCGAATGCCTGACGGAACAACGACCACCGCACGCCCATATTCAAGGTGAAATTGCGGGCGACACGGAAGTCGTCCTGAAGGTAAGCTTCAAACTGCTTCGCGCGAATGTCAGGGGTGATGTCGCGCGCCGATTGCGAGAACGTGGAAACGTTACCCAGTAGGAAGTTCGCCCAGCCCTGCATGGTAGTTGTGGCGGCTGAACCCGCCGGCCGCGGCGTGGTGCTGAAGCTAAAAGTGCCGGCATTGTTCCCAGCCGCATTCTCATACTTCTGATAAATGTTCCCGGTAATCCCCATCTTGATGGAATGCTTACCGCTGATCTTCGTCAGGTTGTCGAAGAACGCATGATTGCGGTTGTAATCGCGATACTGCCCAAACCCTGTTACGCTCGATACGCCGCCAAAGTTCATCGTTGGGACGCGATCCAAAGTGCTCGTAAAAGGAAGTTTCAAGCTGATATCCGGCGAATTTGCTTTCGAGATCAAACCAATCGGGTCACTGACGATAGCACCGTAGGAATACGAATAACCCATTTCATTGACTATCGTTGGGCTCAAAGCCCCAGTGGCCCGCAAGTTCAAGCCACGACCCGGCGAATCCGTTTTAGTGTCGGACACACCAGGCAAGGCCGCGCCCGTGAACAAGCCGCGCGGCTCTATGGTTGGAATCGCGTCGTTGATGAAGCGCCCTTCCGCACGCCACTTTTCATTGAATACATGGTCGATCTTGATCGATTCCTGCCTGAAGTTGGTCACGTTCCGAAAAATCGCATTCAGTAAATGGCTAGCAGGGGCATCCGGAATTTTCGAGAAAATATCTTTAATATAAGCCTGCGCCACGGGGTCAATCCTAGCGATCTGGGTGGAAGAATCGTTACAGGTTGCGCCAGTGAAAGAAGTGCAAACAGGGGCGGAAAAAATGCCTTTCTTCTCATCAGCCGTCGGAGCCGTGGCCTGCACGGAGGTGTAGGTAATAACTCGCCGGTATTCCTCGCTGAAAAAGAAAAAGGTCTTGTTCTTGCCGTTGTAAACGCCGGGGATTACAACTGGACCACTGAAAGTTCCGCCAAAGTTGTTATAGCGAATCGGAGCCGGTCTAGCCTTGCCGTCTGCTCCCAAGTTTACCTTGTTCGCGTTGTTGAAAAAGTTATTGGCAGCTAGCGCATCGTTGCGGAAAAATTCATACAGGCTGCCGTGAAATTTGTTGGCTCCACTCTTAGTGACCACGTTGATCATGCCACCGGAATTGCGCCCAAACTCCGCACTGTACTGCCCGCGCAGCACGCGAAACTCAGCGATGGAATCCACGCTCGGGTAATTCAGCAAAGTAAGATTGGCCCCGCGATCCACGTTGTCCCCACCATCCACCGTCCATGAATTTTGATCGGTACGGCCACCGTTGATGGAAAATCCCACCGCGTTCGATTGGCCCGTCAACGGGTTCGATGTACCCACGTAAATCTGATCATCCGTACCTGTAAAAGTAACTCCAGGCATCAGCCCCACAAGTTGCTCGTAGTTCCGCGCGTTCAGCGACAACTCTGTAATCTGCTTGCCATCAATCAGGTTTTGCGACGTTGGCGATTGCAATTCCACTTCAACGCCTTCGGCCGTCACCGTGACTTCCTGCGTCACATCGCCTATCTCCAAGCGAAGATTTATAGTCAGCTTGTCATTGACGTTCAGCACGATGTCCCGTTGAGCAGCCCGCTTAAAGCCAGGCATCTCGGTGGTAACCGCATAATGGCCAATGGGCAAAACCGACGCCACGTAGTAGCCATCAGTGCCTGAAATGGCCGTGCGCACAATTGCATTCCTGTCTGTATTGGTAATTACAACCTTGGCCTTCGGCACGCCAGCGCCGGATGAGTCCAGCACAGAGCCAACAATTGTTCCGGTGATTTCTTGCCCCCAGCAACGGGCGGCGAAAATAGAAATAGCGGCAGCTACGGCAATCGAAAACGGTTTCATGAACGTCCCTCCTGAGAGCACCACGGTATGTGTGAAGCTTAACACGCGCTTGCGTGTCGCGGCCAAAGCCTAGGGGCGTAAGGAGCGGTGGAACTGGCTACTTCTTTGCTTCCGCATACAACTTACGCAGCAACTCAATGGTTGGCTTCGGGGCCTCGAACTCTGCCTCTTCCAATGCGTTGCGACCGAAGCGATCTTTAACCGACAAGTCGGCACCCTTCGCCACCAAATACTCAATGATGTCCAAGGCTCCAAATCGAGTAGCAGTGTGCAGTGCGCTGCCGCTACCCTTACGCTCTTCATTCACGTTGCCTCCGTATTCTTCCACCATCATCTTCACCGCTTCCAGCTTGCGGCTACCCACTGTGGACATCACTGGTCCCACGCCGTCCGGACTCATGGCCTTCGGATCAGCTCCCATGGCAATCAGGGCCTTCATCATTTCAAGATTACCCGTCTCACACGCCGTCAAAAACGGAGTCAAGCCGAAATTGCGGAAGTTGGCGCCAGGCCCCGGAATCTTCTCGGTCCGGGCATTTAGATCCGCCCCATGCGCCACAAGCACCCTTACCAATTCCATCTTGCCCTGCCGCACGGCCTCATGCAGCGGTGTGCCGCCATTCTTGTCACGGGAATTTGCATCCGCTCCCTGATCCAACATCAGCTTCGCCACGTCTTCCTTGCCGCCATTCAACGCAATCAAAAAAGCGGAACTTCCGTCGGCCGTTTTGTAATTCGGGTCGGCGCCTTTGGCCAGCAGCATCTTGATACTCTTCACGTCGCCTTTCTGAGCCGCCATGAGCAAGCTGTTATACCCGGTCTTAGATTTCGCATTGACGTCTGCTCCGTTCCGAACCAGCAAGTCCGCCATCTCCGCGCGACCTTCGGCAATCGCCCACATTAATGCCGATTGCCCCGCGCGGGTCTCCGCCACGTCGGCCTTGGCCCCGCGTTCAATCAACAGCTTCACCAAGTCCAGATTGCCTGCGCTCACTGCGCCCATCAACGGAGTATCGCCACTCCAACGGGCACGATTCACATCGGCCTTCGCCTCAATCAACATTTTCGCGATCGGCAGGTTGCCCGCGAAGCAAGCCAGCGATAGCGGTGTTTCCCCGTTCTCATCGGCGGCATTAACGTTGGCTCCGGCACGGATCAAGGACGCAACAATTTCGGGGTCTTCGCGGTTCACCGCCCAGGCCAAAGGCGTAGAGCCATCGGGCCGCGCAGCATTCACATTCGCGCCACTTTTCAGCAGCGACAAAACTGTCTTTTGATCACGCGCCTGTACGGCTTCGATAAGCTTCAATTCGGCAGCCATTGCCGGGGCGATTATCGCTAAAACAACCAGTACCAACGGTGGGTTTATCCGCATACTCCACATGATATGCTAGCTGACAGGTAGGCAGTTAAGCCCGGCTCCGATTCCATGCGGTTTTTTTCACTCTTTTTCTTCATCCCGATCAGTCTGGCAGCTGTTGATCCCGCGTCTGCCGACGCCGCTGTAAAACGCTACTGCCTTGGCTGCCATAACGACACCAACAAGACCGCCAACCTGTCCCTTTCTTCCGTCAAAGCAACTGCCATTGGAGAGTCCGCGGCGGCATGGGAAAAAGTGTTGCGCAAAATGCGAACCGGCGAAATGCCGCCGCTCGGCATGCCCCGTCCCGAAGCCGCTCAGCAGAAGAGCATGGTCAACTGGCTTGAAGCGGAACTCGATCGCCAAGCGCTGGCCAAGCCCAACCCTGGTACGCCTTTGGTGCATCGCCTGAACCGCGCCGAATATGGCAATGCCGTGCGCGACCTTCTGGCCATCGATTTAGATAACGCCGCCAGCCTGCCGCAGGACGATTCGGGATATGGATTCGACAACATCGGCGAAGTCCTAACCTTCTCTCCGCTGCTTCTTGAAAAGTACATGTCCACGGCACGCCGCCTCAGCCGTTCAGCGGTTGGGACGTTGAAACTTTCCCCAGCAATCGACAAAATCAAACCGGCGCGCGGAGCAGCTGCCGAAGCTGCCGACGAACTGCCACTTTCGGTTCGTGACGGCGCTCTGGTAAAACGCTACTTCCCAGCCGACGCCGACTACGTGGTGATGGTTCGCGTCACCGGCAACCCATCGCCCACTGCCCCGCCGGCGCAACTGGACGTCCGCATTGATGGCCAACGCGTGAAACTGTTCGACGTGAAGATAGATAACGCCGAAGAAAATCAGATCACGCGGAATTACGAAATCAAGCTGCCGATTAAAGCTGGGCCGCACTTGCTTGGCGTTGGATTCCTACGCGAGACGCCCAAGGTAGAAGGCGTCGCACCGCAAGGACGCCGAGGTGGCGGCGCTCCGCAGGCCACTCCAACCTTTATTGACTACGTCCAGATTGCTGGACCCATTAACCCAACCGGTCCTGGCGAAACGGCAAGCCGCCGTCTAATTTTCACTTGCCGTCCCACCAAGGGGCAACCCGAAGAACCATGCGCACGGAAGATCATCACCAACTTGGCGCGCCGTGCTTATCGCCGTCCGGTGACGGCAGCTGAGATCGAACCGCT
>JANXXI010000324.1 GCA_025350695.1 Acidobacteriota bacterium | reverse complement strand
AAAAGGGAAAGCTGTTTGATTCCGTAATGGAGACAAATTTTAGCGAGCGATTTAGTGTCTCACCGAGTTGGAGCGTCTGGCTCATGGTTCAATCACCATCATGCAACAGGGCCGATGCCAGGCTCATAGTGAATCGTTATTCCACTGCTCGGACTCCGTTGCCGTCGGCAGCCGATCGAAATCCATCCGATGAGGACTCAGCCCGGGTGCTCTTTTTTTCATCAAAGGCGCCACTCTGTCGACGGTGAACGACGGTCAGACGCTGCGATCAAGCGCCGCCCCTGGGCTTCAGAATACGATAGGTGGAGTCAGCGTTACGGTGAGCGTGAATGGGACCTCGTTCACCTGCCCACTTTATTATCTGTCGCCCACGCAGATCAATGCCGTCCTGCCCGGCGGCACGCCACTGGGCAATGGAAGCATTGTCGTCACCAACAATCAGGACAAGAGCGTGGCCTTCGAAATTACGGTTTCCCAGAGCTCTTTTGGCATCATTAACTACAATGGCGCCCTTGCGGCTACTTATGACGCCAACAATGCCCTCATCACGAGTTTCAACGCTGCTAATCCTGGGCAGACGATCGTGATCTGGGGTTCCGGCGTCGGCGGCGATCCGGCAAATGACGACCGGCTCTTTCCGCAGAAGACCAACAACCTCGTAAACGGACGGAGAAGCTGGCCGCGTTGGATCGTTGGCAACGAAATCGGACCGCTGGTCACCACACCGAAGAATGGATTGGGAACCATCGTTTGCAACGACGCACCAAGACTAAGATAGGAGTCAGGAAGCTGGTTCATCTGGCTTGCGAAATTGGCCGGTAGTCCCGTCCCCACGCTGCCTGCGTACAGAGTCTCAAGAACCATACCCGCACCCAGTTCGCGTTGAATGTCGAAATTCCATTGCTGCATATAGCCCGCGCGGAAGTCACGCTGGTTTGCGGCTGCGTTCTGGCCAATCAACGTATTCAGTCCCCCGGTGTTTCCGGGTGGCTCGGTAATCCCCTGCGGAAACGGGTTGTCCAACTTGTTGTAAGGAGTGATCCCGTTGTCCAGCGATGCAATCGCCTGAGTACTCAGTCCCCAGGCGGGTGCGCGTACATCACCGGTAACTTCGCTTGTTGCTGCTGGGATATAGAACAGACCGTATCCACTTCGCACCACCGTACGCGGTGACACTTGAAAAGCCAGACCCACGCGCGGTCCAAACTGCTTTTTCGCCACGTCGTACGGAGAACGCGTATCTTTGTCGGCGAAACGGAACCCACCCTTGAGGGGCAATCCCACCTGGGTGCTGATCGGAAGTGCAACGGTTGGATCCAGGCTGAATCTGATACCGGCCCAGAACTTTCCAGTCTGTTTAACGAATCGGCGATCCCGCTGATTTCGATTGATTTGGCGATCGCCGGCGGTTCTTACTTTGGAGCCGATAATTATTCGTCCGGTTTAAGCGCTGGTCGGGCCTTCGCGCGCATCCTGGCCGAAGGTCAACATGATCGACTAGAGGAAATCTTGATAGTGGGAAATCTGCGATTCGGTTCCCTCCCAGCCGCGCGACTCAGTGGTTTTCTAAAAGCTTTCGAAAAACACTACCGCTACTTCGCAGGAACACCTGTTTCCACACTCGACAGTCTTGGATCTTTTGAAACTGGCATTCGTCTTTTGCGAACAAAAATGCGCACTACTCAGCGACGTAAAGGAATTGTGGTTTGCGTTAATGACCCTATCGCGATGGGGGCTGTGCAAGTGATCGAAGAGTCTGGCCGTGCCAAAGATTGGCTTGTGTGGAGTTTTGGCGGAGCCCCCGACGTTCGACTGGAACTGCGGCGTTCGGGCAGCCCATTGATCGGACTCATCGGATTCGGCCCGGAGCAATATGGTCCCCAGATTTGGAATATGGTGGAGAGTTTGATGGATGGCAAGCCTGTCGCTCCAGCGACTTTTGCCAAAATGAAGGTTCTTACACGAGAGAATATTGACACCCAGTGTCCCCATGATTTGGAGTTGACCCAAGTTCCTGAATCGCGGCGGTAGCGGAGTATTCTGCCGTGTAGGAAATTGTCAATCGCCAATTGCTTCCGCTGGTTTGTTGATCATGGAGGGAAATAATTTAAGACTTTGCCAAAGACTATTCAAACCTGATATGCTTCCAATCATCCAACTTCGGGTTTGGAAACCTTTGATTTCGGGGTGAAACTGTGATGTCTAAGCGCGTCTTTTCCATCGTAAGTTTGTTGGTCGGATTCATAGTCGGCGTAGAGGCCCAAACGATCACAGGAGCCATTGTGGGATCTGTTCAGGATCCAAGCAGCGCATCTGTCCCGGCCGTTGAAATAAAGTTACGCTCGGTAGACAAAGGCTTCGAACGCACAACGCAAACCACGGCAACGGGCGATTTTTCGTTTCGCAACATTCCTCCTGGCGAGTACGCTCTGATAGTTACGGCACAGGGCTTCCGGCGTTTGGAACGTAAAGGATTGGTGTTGAGCCAATCGGAAACTCTTACTACTGGAGTGACGACTCTTGAAGTGGGAACTTTAGCCGACACGATTACCGTGACAACCCAAGGTTCCGCTGTGCAAACCGCCAGTAGCGAGCGGGGAAACGTGATCACCGCCGCTCAGGTGGAAACCATTCCTGTGCGGGGCCGCAACGCCTGGGACTTAATGCAGTTAATGCCTGGAGTTGTTCCGGCAAATGCAACGAACGAATCCATTTCCCGCAACACGCGAATGAACGTTAATGGTGGCCGGATCAACTCACTCAGTGTGGTGGTGGATGGGATGGGAATGAACCAAATTGGAAATTTTGCCAACCAACTGATGAACGTAAGCATGGATGCTGTGGAAGAAGTCAAGGTGCTGATGTCCAACTATCAGGCTGAGTATGGGCGAACTTCAGGGGCTGAGGTGCAGTTAGCGACGAAATCAGGCAAACGCGAATTTCACGGTTTGTTTTCCTATTTCAAGCGGCACGAGCAATTCAATGCGAACAGTTTTTTCAACAATCGCAACAGCCAAGTCAAGGGCCGCTACCGTTTCAACACCTTTAACTACAACATTGGGGGTCCGGTCTACCTTCCAGGCAAGTTCAACACGGAAAAGAACAAGCTCGTCTTCTTCTTTTCGCAGGAGTTTTGGCCCGTTACAACAACTGGCTCCGGGCGGTTAACGGTACCTACTGAGCTGGAACGTGCTGGTAATTTCTCGCAATCTGTGGATTTAAATAATGCATTGATCCCGATTGTCGACCCGCTCTCACGCCTGCCGATGCCCGGCAATATAATTCCATCAAGCCGCATCGATCCCAGTGGTCAAGGACTGCTGAAGGTATTCCCTTCGCCGAATTTCACAAATCGTCAGGTATCCGGCGGAAATTACAATTATGTTTTCAATGCGGAGACGTCCAGTCCGCAACGCTTTGGCACACTGCGGATTGACTACAACCTCAATTCCCGAAATCAGATTTATGGGACATATTCTTTCTATCTGGATAGGCAGAACGGTTGGCAAGTTGCTACAACCAGCGCCAATTGGAACCAGCTACCGCGCACCTATTGGACCGACCCAAAACTTTTGGTATTACGGCACAATTTCATTGCCACTCCAACCTTGGTGAACGAATTGACAATCGGCGGGAACGGACGTAAGGAGGGCGAGGATATCCTACCGGATTTACTGGCGCAAAACACGCGAAGTAAAATAGGTTTTGTGGCTGGGCAATTCAGCCCGGGCGTGAACCCGTTGGGATTGATTCCTAACGCCACTTTTGGGGGTGTGCCCAGTCCCGCGAATTTGTTCATGGACAATCGAACGCCATTGCTCTCTACGCGTCTGAACATTCCCCTTAGCGACAACATGACCAAAATCTATCGGGGGAACGTGTTCAAGACCGGCTTCGTTGCCGAACGCATTTACGCAACGGCGAACGCGGCTAACCCATTCAACGGCAGCTACTCCTTCGCCAGGGATGTGAACAATCCTTTTGATAGCGGCTATGCCTACAGCAACGCCGCCTTTGGAGTGTTCAGTTCGTACACTGAGCAGTTGAAGCGCAACACAAATACTTCCTGGTTCACTTATGTTGAAGGATATGTTCAGGACACTTGGAAAGTGAACCGCCACTTGACTCTGGATATCGGACTGCGTCTTTCCCACTTAGGGGATGAGATACTTCGAGGTAATCTGGTCTCCACCTTCAACTCGGACTTCTGGGATCCGGCGAAAGCCGTGAAATTGGTACAGCCGGCCATCGTAGGAGGGAGACGCGTGGGAATTGACCCCGTTACTAGGGCAGTTTATCCGGCCACGGCCATAGGGGCAATTGCCCCGAATTCCGGCGATCCAGCCAATGGTATAGTGATCCCGGCATTCAATAAATCCTATCCCGGTTCCTTAATCAACACACCCACTTTATTGGTGGCGCCGCGATTCGGATTCGCCTACGATCCATTCGGCGACGGCAAGACAGCAATTCGTGGCGGCGTAGGCTGGTTCAACCAAAGAAAAGACAATGCGTGGGGCGGCCCAAACCCACAAGTTCCTATCATCATTACTCCAACGGTCTTTTATGGAAATTTATCGACACTGACTTCCTCAACCGGATTCACTTTCCCGTCAACCATTACTTCGGTAAAGCGGGATTCCAAGACGCCCTATGCCATGAATGCCAGTCTCTCAGTGCAGCGAAACATCGGTTTCGGAACGGTAGTGGACGTTGCCTATGTGGGAACATTTGGCCGCCACCTGGAATGGGCGCGCGACTTGAACCCGGTACCAATTGGAGCAAATTTCCTTGCCAAAAATGCGGACCCAACGAATGCCACGGTTCCGTTGCCATCTGCTTTTCTTCGTCCTTATCCGGGCTTCAACAACATAAACCAGGCCGATTGGGCAGCCAATTCCAGCTACCATTCCATGCAGGTGACGGCTAACCGTCGATTTGCAAAAGGGATCCAATTCGGTGGCGCCTGGACATGGTCAAGAGCCATGGGATATGTCGATACTGACGGTTCCGCAGTTAGTTCCCTGGTGGCTCCCAAGGTTTGGAATTACTCAACCGCAGGGTTTGATCGCACTCACGTGCTGAAATTGAATTACCTTTGGGAGGTTCCAAGCGGCCCTTGGAAAAATGCGATTGCCAAGTATACTCTGCGCGGATGGCAAATATCGGGCATCACTAGTTTCGTAACCGGCGCACCATTGGGAGTGGGTTATAGTCTGGTGACCAGCAAAGACATCACAGGTACCTCCGACCTTGCAGCGCGTATCGTGGTTACTGGAAATCCCAAACTGCCTTCTGGTGAGCGGACATTCGCCCGTAACTTCAATACGGATGTGTTTACAGTTCCGGCTGTCGGCACCATCGGCAATGCGTCTAAATATTTAATCCGCGGACCGGGCGTCAGTAATTTTGACATTTCGGTGATCAAGAATATCTCGGTGCGGGAACCTTTCAAATTGCAGTTGCGCGGCGAAATGTACAACGCCTTTAACCATACGCAATTCACCGCAATTGACACAACAGCCAGGTTTGACGCACAAGGCCGGCAAGTGAACGCTAGCTTTGGATCGTACACGGCTGCCAGCAGTCCACGAATCATTCAGGTTGCGTTTCGAGCGCAGTTTTAGTTAGGGGTCAAATTAGAAAAATGAAACTTTCGCGAAGAGCATTTACACAAACCGTATTGGCTGCAGGTGGTATGAGCCGCTTTCTCTACCGGGAAGCGGCCAAACATTTTATTCATACTGACCGACGACCAGAGATTTGATGGCTTAGGCTGTGCTGGAAACAAGACTATTCAGACACCTAATATTGACCAGCTTGCAAAAGAAGGCATCTTCTTTCGGAACTCCTTCGTGACTACTGCCATTTGTTGTTGCAGTCGTGCCTCTGCGCTAACAGGACAACACATGAGAAGACATAGTGTCGAGAATTTTGATCAGCCTCTTTCAGAATCCCAGTTTTCTAACACTTACATGGCACAACTGCGGAAGGCCGGTTATCGAACCGCACTTTGGGGAAAGTATGCAATCGGAAATCCTACGAAACATCCTGGCCTTGCTTTGCCCAAGGACCAATTCGATTTCTGGTATGGATTCCCACAAAGCATCAACTTCCTCCAACGTGTTGATGATAAGCCGAAGTATCTTACATCGTTGATGGTAGAGAAGGCTGAAGGATTTCTGCGGTCCCTAGAGCAAGACAATCCGTTTTGTATGGCGCCGCACTTCAAAGAGCCCCACGGACGTTGGAATGTTTTCGATCCAGATCGACCAGACACATACAAAACTGCGGTGGTAAGAAAACCGGTAACGCAGACCCGTGCCGATTATGAGGCACAACCGGACTTTATCCGAAAATCTTTAAACGGACTTGATTCGGAAGCTTGGGGTGACGGCACAGACGCCTACTTTGAGAAGGATGCTCGTACCTGTTACCACTTGGTTTCAGGGGTGGATTCGGCAGTGGGTCAAGTGATGAAAGTGCTAAAAGAATTGGGCCGTGATGTTTTATTGATAGCGAAGGAGTTACAGGTACGATTCGGGTCCTTTTAGGCCAAAATCAGTCTGAACTGCGAAAGTTCGGCTAGGCTCTGGCAGAAGTATTCGAACCGGAGTCGGATGCCAAAATCACTGGGGAATGAAGCGTCACATGGCAGTTCGTATGTAATGCTTCGCGGAGCTGCCGGACACTGGCATCGATGATCTCAGCAGACGGTGGCAGACCGCTTGGTTTTGAGACGCCAGCGTCGACGAAGAATGCCAACTCGCTAGAGCGTACTTGCGTTAATCTGCAATCGCCGCATAGGTATTCGGAAGCAGTTTGGCAAACTCGACCTTCTCATTAATAACGCGGCCATTGCACCTACCGGCGACGGCCCACCGAGCAAAGTTTACATCGAAGCCGTGGGGACTGCCATGCGGACCAACTATCTCCTATTAGTTAGGAGTTATTGATCATCAGTGGCATGGTTAAGAGAGGCATGTATCTTATGAAAGTAGCTGAACGGGGTTGAATTATTTTTTGATGGCTACCAAACGTTGGCGCAGAAACTTTCCACCGTTGAAGGCGATGTCCTCCGGTGAAGAAGCGAAGTCGCGCCACACGCATGCGGCTGCGGCGATTTCTTTAACTGCCGGGCCGAAGCTTTCGATCGTAAGCCAGCGGTCATAACCGGACGCGACGATTGACCTCAAGACGCCGTCCCAATCCACGTGGCCAGTGCCCGGCGTGCCACGATCGTTCTCACAGGTATGAACGTGCTTCAAATGCCTCGACACTTTGGTGAATGCGGCGGGCAGGTTCTTCTCTTCGATATTGGCGTGGAAAGTATCGAACAGCAGGCCAATGCGCGGATGGTTGATTTCATCGCAGAGCTTCACGGCGTCGTCGGCCGTGTTCAGCGTAAAGCATTCGAAGCGGTTCAGCGGTTCAATGGCCAAGTCGATTTTACTGGCTTCGCACACTTCGCCTAACGAGCGCAGCCCTTCCACCGCATGCTTCCATTCGTCGGTGGTGCGGCGGCGTCCGGGGAGATAGCCCACGGCCGAGAAGAACGGGCCGGCAAGAACTTCGGCTCCGCTTTCGGCGGCGGTCTTAATGGCGTCGGCCAGGAATTGGCGGGTGGAGGCGCGCACGGCGGGGTCGTCGGAGCCCATGTTTTGTTGGCCGGTTAGGGCGGTGCAAAACGTCGCGGTGATGCCGCTGGCGGCTAGTTCGCGGCGCACTTCGGCGGCTGGGAAATTGGCGAAGTCGAAACCTACGAGTTCGATGCCGTCTAGGCCGCCTTCCTTGATTTTGGGGAAGAGGGAGCAGTCTTCCTTTTGAAAGCCCGCGGTCCAGAGAAATGCGTTGATTCCGATTTTCATGTGTGGTTCCTTACTGGTGATATTCTTCGATGGGGATGGACTTTAAATGGGAGCGTTTCCGACTCTTCAACAGGCTGGCCAGGGGGCCAGCCGCAGACCTGCCCTACTTTGCATTACAGTTGCCCGTAGACAAGCCCTACTTCGTCACGCCAGTTGCGTCGGGGTTGCCGGGGCCGAAGTGTTTCAACATCACCAGGTTTTCTGTTTCGCTTTTGTTGGTGATGCTGATGCCATGGCTTGCCGCGGGTGCGCTTACGAACAACTCATCACGAGTCATCTGGCCGAAGCGGATCAGCGATGGTGTCTCCACTTCAAAGTTGCCGAACCGGCCCCAGCCGCTGGTTAGAATCAGGCCATAGGCCGAAGCATCCTTAACAACGACGGTCTGCTTGGGGTAGATCGTCAGTTCTTTGGCTGAGTAATAGCCGGTTGAGTAGACCACCCAGTTTTCGTGATAGCGTTCGTCGCCACGGGCGCGCTTCGGTTCAAACAGGCGATGCTTAGCGAACTCGGGATCGACGTTGGCTTCCCAATCCAGCATGTCCAGGATGTAATCCAGATCCTGATGATGTTCCTTAGGCACGTCCTTCACCAGCAAATCCCACGGTACGGCGCGGCCTTCCACCATCGACTGGAACATGCCGAACACGTCGGAATTTACTTGAGGTTCGTAGGTTACCAGCGAGCCGGGGGCGTGCAGAATACCGGCATCGATCTGCCAGCCGGAGCCGGGCTTCAATTTGTAAGCCTTCGAAAGATAGAGAATGCCGTTGTCGCCTTCGTTCCAGCGTTCCAGGCATTTGTGGACGTCTTCGCGCGTGGTGCCGGGTTCAAGACCCATGAACGTGTAGGGAAAATTGTTGCCTTTGAAATTGTATTGGGGCGGGAAGTAGTAGGCTTCGGGCTTGCCTTTTTGGCCCACGCGCTTGGCGAACTCCTCATTCTGGTGCATGTGGTGCGGAATGGGACCGGCGTTATCGAAAAACTTGCAGAGCACGTTCCAACCGCCTTCGCGCGACATGACGTCGGCGCCAAGGAAGGCGTCGCCGGAGGTTTCTACCGCTTCCTTCAACAGGGCGCGTTTGCCGTTGAAATCGATGTAGCTGAGACCTTCGTCGGCGGGAGTGCCCGGGCCGTTGGCGGCGTTGGTGGTGGACGAGAACCAGCGTTCGTCAATGCCGCCTCGGTGGGCGCCGTAGGCGTAGAGGTCTTGCGGGTCGAGTTTGAGGCGGCCTCCGGGCATGAGGAAAGAACGGGGGACCCAACAGGGGGCCAGACGGACGACGCCGTCGCCTGCGGCGAGGGCTTCACGGATCATTGCGGTGTTGGACATGCGTTTTTGGATTGTAACGCTAATGTGGTGGGGTTTGCTGACCAGATTCTGCTGGAGGGAAGGGAAAGTACGGACCATTCAAAGAAATAGAAAGAAGGATGAAACGCTCGGCCACTGAGCGTCACATTACTTGTGCCCCCCAGCTTTGGATTGTGAACCTGTACGGTATCAGATCAGGAGAAAATCCCCCTAGAGGGGGCAAGGAGACGCTATTTGGCTATCGATTTAAGTAAACCACTGGCTTGGAAAGCCGCATCGACGGAAGAACAGAAGATGCTTCAGTGCCTGCAAGGAAACATCCTAAAAGGGCACGGACGAACGGAAACCGTGAATATCTTTTTCAAGATAGATCCGCTCAAAGCTCTGGAAATGAAGCGAGCGCTGCGGGAACTGGCCAACTATCACATCACATCCGCTGATCATCAGTTGAGGGAAACAGAAGACTTCCATAAAGGTGGCAAGCCGGGCTTGACATTCGTTTCAGTCTTTATTTCCGCCACTGGCTATTCCGCGCTGGGGTTAACGGCTCAAGCTCCTACCACCGAGCCGCAATTCTTCAAGAAAGGCATGAGGCACGCAACCAGCGTCGCCGCCGTAAGCGACAAATTGACCGATTGGGAAGCAGGCTTTAATCAGCAGATTGACGGCATGATCCTGGTCGGCGACAACGATCGCCGGTTGGTGCAGTTCAAGCGGGACGCCGTGGCAAAACTGCTCAAGGAAGGCGGCGCCACCATAGTCCACGAACAAATCGGCAGCGCGGTTAAGAATAAGGCCAACGATGGCATTGAGCATTTTGGCTATGTGGATGGCCGCAGCCAGCCCCTGCTCTTGGTGGAAGACATTGAGCGGGAGGCAAATACAGCCGGCAGCGTTAGATGGGATCCGGCGTTTAGCCTTGGAGCTGCTCTAGTAAAGGACCCGTCAGTAACTGACACTGTGAGCTTCGGCAGCTATTTCATCTTCCGCAAGTTGGAACAGAACGTTCAGGGTTTCAAGCGGCAGGAACAGGTTCTTGCCACGAAGCTGAAGTTCAAAGACGCAGAAAAACGAGAGTTGGCGGGCGCATTGGTCGTCGGTCGATTTGAAGACGGCACGCCGGTCACGCTTACCGATGAAGCCAAAGGCGCAAACCCACCGAACGACTTCAACTATGAAAACGATGCCGCGGGCAATCGCTGTCCTTTCCATGCGCATATTCGCAAGGTAAACCCGCGGCATGATGTGGCCTCAGAACGGGCTCATATCATGCCCCGGCGTGGCATTCCCTTCACGGATGTTGCTCGCAAAGTTCATCCCTCCGATTTGCCCGGTTCGAAGGATTTGAAAGATTTCGATGACAATGTGAAGGACGACCTTCCGACGGGTGGTGTCGGGTTGCTATTCATGGCGTATAATTCCAACCTGACGAATCAATTCGTTTTCACGCAAAAGTCTTGGGCAAATGAAAAGAACTTTCCAAGCACCGGAGTGGGTGCGGATCCGATCATCGGTCAGGGTCCCGGCGCCTCCGTCCTTCAAACCTGGCCGGTGACTTGGGACGACCCGGCCACCGCCACGGAGCCATTTAACTTCGCGAATTTTGTCACTATGCGGGGAGGAGAATACTTCTTCGCCCCAAGTCTGACTTTCTTTAAAAACTTGTAGCTCTTTCGATGCGGAGAGGCCCGGCCAAACGATGGCCTCTTCGCATCTGTTTTCTGAGTCAAAACTCCCAAAATAGTAACGACCACAGTTTACATCTTCCTTGTTCCGCCGGGTAGGTAGCCGTGTCCTACCCTTCATGCAACCACTCACAGTGCGGAATTCCATATTCAGCCGCTTGCCAATTCTAGCGGGTTTCGCTTTGCTAACGATTCCAGGCTATTCACAATATTATTCAAACGATCTCACTCCTCCCTCCGCAAACTCCGGCAAGCTTCAAGGAGCTTCCCAGGGCAAGCAGGTTGGTGGAGGCGGTAACAGCCACGCGTACCTGCTCAGCGGGAACGCTCTTTCCGCCGTTGACCTGCACCCGGCAACCGGTTACTACAGTTCCATGGCGACTTCAACTGATGGCGTGGAACAATGCGGCTACAGCGGTTCAAGCCTGGGCGGCATTCACGCCATGAAATGGTCCGGCAGTTCCTCTTCCGCCGTGGATCTACATCCCAGTGGATACAATTTTTCCTATTGCACCAGCGTTGACAATGGTCAGCAGGGCGGCTTTGCTGAACAGCAATCTTATTTCATCGCGGCCTCGCACGCCATGTTGTGGAATGGCAGCCCCGTCGCCATTGATCTGCATCCGCTTGCGTATTCCTTCTCTCGCGTAATGGGTCTTAAGAGTGGGCAGCAAGTGGGATACGGTTCAACCACCGTTTACACGTATGGCGATTATCCTGGCGTTCACTCCACCAGCAAGGCTCTTTTGTGGAATGGCACGGCTGCTAGCTACGTTGTCCTACATCCGGCAGGTTTCGATGCTTCAGAAGCGCTGGCAACCAATGGTTCGCAACAGGGTGGCTGGGCCTATCTTCTAGCAAATGGCGGCAGGCACGCCACGTTGTGGTCCGGCACTTCCGGTAGCGCCGTGGATTTACACCCGGCCGGCTATACCGATTCGGCCGTGACTGCGATGACCGCGACTATCCAAGTCGGTGAGGGTTGGGTTGGAACTCCAGGAACCGCCGGCTCCGTTCGTCATGCCATGATGTGGTCCGGTTCGGCCGCAAGCTTCGTCGACTTGAATCAATATCTGCCGGCAGGTTACACCCACGCGGTGGCTACCGGTGTTGACGCTAATGGCAATGTGGTTGGCTACGCCTACAATACCCCTGTCTATGGTTTGGCTATCGGAGCTGATACCATTGCCGTTGTGTTCGCCCCTGGCCAAGCGCCGGCGGCTTCGCTCACTTCGCTCACATTCTCGACGGCCAAACCTGCCCCTGATTCCACCGTGCAGGCCACCATCACACTTAGCAGCGCGGCGCCGGCAAGCGGCGTAAACCTCACTTTCCTCAGCACTAATCTGGCTATGATGGCCACCCCCGCTGCCGTCACAATTCCTGGCGGACAAAGCAGCATCACAGTGCCGTTGACCGTTTTGGGCAGCACCCTCACAACCCCAACAACAGGTAAGTTGTTCGTCTCTGATGGGGCTGCCAGCAGAAGCGTATTCTTTACGGTCACCCCTGTCGTGAAGGTTGCCTCGGTTACCGCAAATCCTGTGGAAGGAGGCTTAAATTCCTACGGAACCGTGGTCCTAACCATTCCCGCTCAAATAGGAACAATGATCAATTTAGTTAGCGGTAATCCAGCTTTACTGCAGGTTCCAGCCACGGTTACCACCTTTTCGGGCTACAGCACTTTCCAGTTTACGGCTACCACATCCGCGGTAACGGCTATCACATCTGTTCCTGTCACAGTGACCGTCAATGGGACAACAGCAACCGCCAATTTCACTTTGAATCCAGGTCCAGTCATCTCGCTTTCATCCATCAGCGCCAGTTCAGTGGTTGGCGGACAATCGATCAACGGCGCCGTTACGTTGAACAACTTCGCCCGCGGGGCCGGTGGTGCAACCGTCACTCTTTCCAGCGTCGACCCTTCGGTGCAATTGCCGGCCACAGTAGTCATCCCGCAGGGCTCCTATACTGGGTACTTCACGGCGACCACCACCGTTGTGCCGGCAATCCGCAATGTGGCGCTCAGTGCCAGCTATAACGGATCGCAGGCATCCTCATCCATCACGCTCGACCCGATTCCCAGTGTCACCATTCTGCTGGCCGACTATAAACCGGCACTGCAATTGCTCAAGATCGATGCGACCACGTCCTACGCCAACAGCACTCTCACGTTTGGGGCAAATGGCGTGGCCTTCGGCACAATGCAATTGAAGCTTGGCGTGTTCACTGGGTCAATCCTGATACCCACTACTCCGGCAACCATAACCGTTTGGAACTCAAATGGCGGTCAAGCATCCGCTCCTGTGACGATTAGCGTTTCGGGCGGTACCGGCGGTGGTGGTGGAGGCGGTGGCGGAAGCACAGCCGGACCCTTCAAGATCACTACCAGTAAGACCGGGAAGGGAACGGTCACGGCCAATCCTAATGCCGCAACTTATGCAAGTGGAACGGTTGTAGTCCTAACGGCAACTCCTGACCCAGGTTCCCCTTGGGTTGGTTGGGCCGGAGCTTGCGCTGGAACTGCAACTACATGCACGTTGACGATGACCAGTGATAAATCGGTGACGGCAAACTTCAAGTAAAACTTGCAGCACGCCAAATCGGCACAGGGGGGAACCTCACGGCTCCTCCCCTGCCAAACTTTCGGACAAAACACCTATTCACCACTCGCTTCCACAGCAGGGGCTACGTAACGTCTGAAATCCGGAAGTGCCCACGTGATCAGCAATGATCCAAGTACGCAAATGGCCCCGCCCATTGCCACCGATGGTCCCAACCCCAGTAGCTTAGCCGCAAAGCCGGCTTCGGCGTTGCCCAAGTACGGCCCGCTTAAATAGCTGACCATCTCAATCGCCGCAGTCCGTCCACGCAGTCTCGCCGGAATCGTCTGGTTCCAAATCGTTCCCCGAAAAATGGCGCTAACATTATCAGCCGCGCCCGCCACTCCAAGGAACAGCAATGCCGGCCAGAGGTTTGACGAAAACCCAAAGCCGATGATCGCCAACCCCCAGATTGAAGCCGCCCAAGCAATGGCCAACCCATGGCGAGATACTTTCTTCGTCCAGCCCGAAGTAAGGCTAAGAAGCAATGCTCCAACGGCGCCTGCCGAATAAAGCAGTCCCACGTTCTGCGCGCCGTAAAGATCTCCGAAAGCCGGAAACAAAGCGTTCGGCATACCGAAGAACATGGCGTTCAAATCGATGAGATAGGTCCCCAACAGATCTTTGCGCTCCAATGCGTAACGCCAGCCTTCAACCAAAGTGTGCCAAGTGATGCCGCCTTCCTCGCCACCGTGAAACGTGGCGCGATGCATCATTAACAACACCGTCGCGCCCAGCAGGTAAGTGATCGCATCGAAACCAAACGCCAAAGCCGCGCCGAATGTCACCGCAATCCAACCCGCAAGCCCCGGACCCGCAATATAAGCTATGCAATAGCGGATAGAGGTGAGCGCGCCTACCGCAGTCATTTCTTCAGGCAGTACTAGCTGCTGTGTCATCGCTTCCATCGACGGCCGATGAATCGAGTTCAGCGCCGCAAGAATGGAGGCTGCCGTGAACAACGGCCACACCAGCGGACGGGGAAGGGAAGCGTTGTAGGTCAACCCCAGTAACACGACGGCCATAACAGTGTCGGTTAGAAGAATCAACTTGCGCCGGTCGAAACGATCGGCCAGCGCGCCGCCCAGAAACGCCACCAGCAACATTGGGAAGAATTCCGCCACGCCAAGTAGTCCAACCATCACGGTGGACTTAGTAAGTTGGTACATTTGAACCGGAAGCGTAACATACGTCACGGCGGAGCCGAAGCTCGATATCAGCTGGCCAAAATAGAGAAGCCGGAAATCGCTAGACCGTTTGAGGGGCGCAAGGTCCGGCAAAAGATTCTTCACTACTCAATTCTATAAGTTTGATAGGATGCACAATGTATGAAACGCGTCTTCCTTCTTGTTCCTTTCGTTCTTCTGTTGGCTCATGCATACGATGTAAGGCAAACGGCAACCCATAAATTCGCCGAAATTGCCCCTGGCGTGTTCTTCGCAACCGGTGGCGATAAGGTCAATGTGGGCAGTAATGGTCTGGTGGTGGTAAACGAAAATGACGTGCTTGTGGTGGATTCCCATATCTCGCCGGAAGCGGCCAGGGCTCTGATTGCTTCCGTGAAGACGTTGACGCCGAAACCCATTCGCACCGTGGTCAACAGCCACTACCATTACGATCATTCGAACGGCAATCAGGTGTTCGGCAAAGAAGTGGATATCATCGGCCACGAATTTACTCGCAAGAAACTGCTGGGGGATGTGCTGCACGAAGCCACTTACTTAAACAACGGCAGCCCAGCCACGCAACAGCGCGGAGTGGCTCCCCTTGAGGTGCAGATCGCCAAAGCCAGCGGGGACGATAAGACTAAGCTGGAGGCTCAATTGGCCACTTTGAAGCGGCACATTCAGGAGTTGGCCGAAGTGAAGCCGACGCCTCCCAACGTGACGGTGACCAACAAGTTGACGCTGTATCGGGGCTCGCGCGAGATACAGATTTTGCACTTGGGCCGGGCCCATACCGCTGGCGACCTAGTGGTTTACCTTCCCCAAGAAAAGGTGATTTTCACTGGCGACCTATTCTTTAATGGAGCTCCTTATTTGGGCGACGCCTATCCCACGGATTTCGTTCAGACATTGGAAAACTTGAAGAAATTGCCGTTCACCGTTGCGGCCGGTGGACACGGGCCGCTGATTCGCGATCGTGCCCAGATTGATTTCAACCAAGCCTATATTCGCCAATACTGGGCGCAAGTGAAGAGCTTCCACGACGCTAAGCTATCGGCCAAAGAAGCCAAGGCGAGGTTGGATTTATCGAAGTATTCCGCCTTCGCCAAGTTTCAACTGACCGCGCCGGGCGTGTTGGATATCGAAATTGGCCGGATCTACCGATTGCTCGAAGGCGCCGAATAAACGGGATTGGCGAAAGCGCCATTGCCCGCTACGTCCCAAACAGCCAAACGCGCCCAACGCCAACCGGGCGCCTCTACATTCGTCATATTGATCTCCAACTTCTGAAACTGATGGATATCTTCGAGTGAGAGCAAGGATCGATGGATTTTCTTACCATCGCCCCACACGAGTTCCGCAAACTGCAATGGAAAAGTGTTCATAATCTTCGCCGTCACCTTAAGAACTCCCGGCTTAATCTCGTGAATCGAATGCTCAGGCATCAGCACTTCCCCGGTAGACAGGAAGAACTCGCCGCGCTCCATCGTGTGCAACAGCTCGCCGTAATAGTCAAACGGCGGTAATTTATCCGCCTTTACATAGTTGATGTTCATATGCGCATAGAGTTCGTGTGTAGCGTCGATTTGAAAAACGTCGACTTCGGAAAGAAGCTTCTTCTTTAAGCCCCAGTTACTCATGTCGTCCAACAGAGTAAGGGAGCGTTCTCCTAGACGCGGTGATGACATATCCGCCGGCATCTGCTTCCAACCCGCCCCAAAGTAAGTGCCGTCCAGGAAATGCGCCGAGTCTTTGATCTTGTCCGGAAACCCCTTCGATCCTTTGGTGCGTGGGTGCGTTTGATAAACAAACCCCTGCTTCCGCTTAACCATATCGAGCAGCGCTGTTGGGCTGCCAATAGTAAAGACCTCGCCGTATCCAGGCATAGTCTTGCTCGATGATTCCGCCCCAGCAGGAGCCATGAACCAATAGACCGGGACAGGGAAGGTCACCGCCCAGTGGCCTCCGTAATGAACATTCGCTTCCTCGGACGGAATCAGAAGGAACCTCGAATCGGACTGCATGCGGCAATGATCGTAGTAGGCCTTCAACTCTTGAAGACGCACTTCGGTCAGATCCTGCGGATGGCCGTCACCGTGGAAATCGGCGATTATCGCAGCATCCACGCCCATGTCGCGAAGCACGGGGATAAAAGGAGGAACCCAGCTTTTGGGCTTCGCCACTGCCTGCCCCGTGTAGGCGAAATGCCAATGCGGCGCCACGGTAACGTAACTGTCCAAATGTTGGAAACGGTCTTTATTCGTGTAACGGGTAACTTCGTCCAACAGTGGGCGCACGGGGCCGTCACTTACTAAGTAGAAAACGTTCATGCGTTGCTCCGTGCCAGGGGGTGCGTTCATCCACGGATAGAAACGCGAGTTGTCATCGGGCAGTTGCCGAATGCCGAGCGATAGTTGTCCGCGAAAGGCTGAGTGCCACAAATAGCCCATATTTGTAGTGAAATCACGCGGCATGAAATATTTATGAGGCGAAGGGAAAACTGCCAACGAGCCACCCTGCACACGCGCCGCCATCGTGCGATATCGAACTTCTACCGGTACTCTTTCCGATTGATTTGGCCGCGCGGTCCGGAACTTCCCCGCCGTATCGTAGTAACTGATCTCGGAATCCATGTTATTGCCGGGCCGGCTATCGCGCGGAACGGCCGTCCGCAAACCAGTGTCATAGAAGTAAGCTGTATCCGGCTCATTGGTGGAGGCAACGGCGGCTTGTTCGATAAGGCGGCTGCCCGGGAAAAACTTGAATCGGATTGAGCCGGAAAAAATGCCCATGTGAAAACCGTCGAACGAAATTTCGACGCGATCACCCATGGTCACGGCGCGCGCCGTTGTGGGTTCAAACTTGCCTTGAAAGGCGCGCGTGCCATCGGGGTGGCTTGGTGGAAAATCGAAGAATTCGTCAAATCCGCCTCGCCGCTTCCCCGTTTGGCAATTGAAGAGAGGCACGGCGTTTTCAAGGATAGGCTTGCCGTTCACGCGAATCGAGGCGATCAAGGGACGGGTTGATTCAAGGTTGAAGACAGCTTCCCACGGCCGCTTCGTTTCGTCGGGCCACCGGATGACCGCCGTAGCGCCTTCGCGAATTACGGTGACTGGACCGAAGGGTTTGACCAAAGCGAGGTCAAGCGAAATTGGCGCCGCATCAAGCAGCGCGAACAAGAAGGGAAAGGCAATCATTCGCATACGCTATGTTGTATCAAATGCGGCCCGCCCCTTGCCGGTCAAGGTTGAAAACGGGGACTGACGAAACTGACATCTTTTTTCGCTATCGCTAACTACAAGGGCAAATTGCGAAAAAAGGCTGTCTGTTCCGGCAGTCCCCGTCTTTCAACACCACTCCTCTGTGATACTTCGCACTCTGCTCGAATCCCCGCCTCCAGCACACCTGTTTTGATATCCTGTAACTTCAAATACAAAAGCCCCCACTGAACTAAGGAGTCTCCCATGAACGAAGATCTTTCCAGACGCAATTTCGTAGTCGCCGCCGGAGCCGCGCTCGCCGCCACACCGGCTGTCGCGGCCAATGACAAAATCCAAATCGGTTGGATCGGCACCGGCGCGCGCGGCATGCATGTCATGAACATGATGTACAAGGGCGTGCCCGAAGGCGTCGTCGTGACCGCCACTTGCGACACTTATGCCGGCAACCTCGCCAAAGGGAAAGATCAAATTCAAACGCTGGGAAAAAACACTCCCAAGACCTACGTCGACTACAAAGAACTACTGGCCGACAAGTCCATCGACGCAGTCTTCATTACCACGCCCGAACACCTCCATCGCGAAATGACACTGGCCGCGCTCGCCGCCGGTAAGCACATCTACGTTGAAAAGCCGCTGGCCCACACCATCGAAGAAGGCGCCGAACTGGTGCAGGCCGCAAAGAAATCCGGCAAGGTTGTGCAGGTGGGCACGCAGAACCGCTCCAACTCCCTCTACATCAAAGCCAAAGAGATGGTGGCTAAGGGCATGATCGGCGAGGTCCATTATGTCCGCGCTTTCTGGTACCGCAATTCGCTCCCCGACAATCCGGCTTGGCGCTACAATATTCCGAAGGACACCGACGAAAGCAACACCGATTGGAAACGCTTCCTGGGCGACGCCCCAAAGCGCGCCTTCGACAAACAGCGCTACCATCAATGGCGTTTGTATTGGGATTACTCGGGCGGGATCTCTACCGATTTGCTGGTGCACCAAACCGATATCACCAACTTCGTTTGTGGCAAAGTGGAGCCTCTGTCCTGCATGGCCTCGGGCGGCATCTATCGCTGGACCGATAATGACGACCGCGAGGTGCCCGATACGCTTTCGGCCATTTACGAATATCCAGACCGCTTCCATATCAACTACTCCTGCTACTTCGGCAATGTGCAGTTTGGTTATGGCGAACAGTTCATGGGCAACGAGGGCACAATTGAAGTGCTAAACCGCCAGCAACTCAAGTTCACAACCGAAAAATTCGCAGGCAAAGCGCCGGCGCACATCGCCGCGCGCAAGGACGAAGTGGTCGACTTGCCAGGCAACGATGTAAACGCCGTGCAAGGCCATGTGCGGAATTTCATCGAAGCCATCCAAGGAAAGGCAAAGCTGATTGCTCCCATTGAAGTCGGACAGCAGGCGGCTGTAAGCGGTCACATGGCGACGCTTTCCTTGCGCAATAACAAAAAGGTGCTGTGGGATACTAAGACACAAAAGTATCGTTTCGTTTCGTAGGACTAAGTAGGCGGGGGCTGCAAGCAGCCCCGCTTATTCCCGGCTTGACTGCTATAGTAAGCCATAATGCGACTTACAACGCTGCTGCTCCTCACCCTTCCCGCCATCGCCCAATCCACTCACAAGCTACCCGCCTCAGCACGCACGGTCGTGGTTGGCTCTTACGATGCTGCCGCCGCACCGGCCCTGCGTATCGCATCAGGCGACATCGTCGAGGTGGAAACTCTTGGCGCCGTGGGTTTGGAACGATGGAAGGCGCTGAACGTTCCCGAAAGCAAGTACCTCGTAGCCCTCCGCGCAGTTGTCGCCGCCAACCCAAACGCTAGCGGCCACTTTCTTACAGGGCCCATCTTCATTGAAACCGCGGAACCGGGCGATACACTTGAAGTGCAGATCCTTGATGTTCGTCCACCCGTGCCCTACGCTTATAACGGACTCGGCCGCGCCGGCGCCCTTGCCGATCTTTTTCCGCAGCCCGCCTCTAAGCTGATTGAACTCGACGTGCCCAATCGTATCGGCCGATTCGCGCCGGGCATCGAAATTCCGCTACGTCCATTTTTCGGCAGCATGGGCGTGGCTCCACCCAGCGGGAAGATCAGCAGCGTTCCTCCTGGCGTGCATGCCGGCAACCTCGATAACAAAGAGTTGGTCGCGGGTACCAAACTGTACATTCCGGTGCAAGTGAAAGGCGCCCTCTTCTTCATCGGAGACGGACACGCAGCGCAGGGCGATGGAGAGATAGATGTAACAGCGCTTGAGACTCATATGGAAGGAAGGCTGCGGTTCGTCGTGCAAAAAGGGATGACGCTCCGTTGGCCCCGCGCCGAGACGCCTACGCATTGGATTGTGATGGGCCTTGATGAAGATCTGAATAAGGCTATGCGCCTTGCGGCCGAAGAGACCGTGAATTTCCTGGTGGAGACAAAGCAGATGTCGCGCGCCGATGCATACATGCTGGCATCCACAGCCGTTGATTTTCGTGTAACTCAAGTAGTCGATCGAACGAAAGGGATTCACGCCATGATCCCCAAAGCAATATTCAAGTGAGGCCGGCGCCGCAAGCCGTATCATGTTTGAATGATGCACATGCGCGTGTTCCTTTTTCTTGCCTTGCTCACTCCTGCCCTCTTCGCCGAAGACTGGCCCAACTGGCGCGGGCCGTCCGCGGATAATCTATCGAAAGACCTGCGCCTTCCCACCTCGTGGGACGCTAAGACCAACGTCACCTGGCGCACTCCCCTTCCCGAGGGCGGCAACTCCACGCCCATCCTCTGGGGTGGCCGCGTTTTTCTGAATCAGTCAGAAGGCAAGCAGCGCCTGCTTTACTGCTTCGACAAAGCCAACGGAAAGTTGCTATGGAAGAAGGGGTTGGTCTACGAAGGTAAGGAACCCAAGCACGATCGTAATACCTTTGCTGCGAGCTCGCCCGTCACCGACGGTCAAACCGTGTTCGCGTTCTTTGGGTCAGCCGGCCTCGTCGCCTACGATTTCGATGGTAAGGAAAAATGGAAAGTAGCGTTAGGCCCGGTGAAGCATGATTGGGGCATCGGCTCGTCGCCCGTGTTATGGCGGGATCTGGTGATTCTCAACTTTGGCCCCGGTGAAGGTAGCCGACTTGTAGCATTTGACAAAAAGACAGGCAAAGAAGCTTGGTCCTTCGACATTCCAGACAATTCGGCACAGGCCAACACGACGGGTTTGAAAGACGATTCCGGCTGGCAAATCCCCGGCAACAATTCAGATCCGAACTTTGTCTCGTTGCTCTACGGCGCCTGGTCCACTCCGCTGATCGTTGCCGTGAAGGGGAAAGACCAACTCATCTTCCAAGCGTCACGCCAATTGCGTGGGCTGGATCCGGCAACCGGCAAGGTGCTCTGGTTTTGCCGTGGCGCAAGCGATCTGCAATACGCCTCGCCAATGTACGGCGAGTTGAACGGCGATCCTGTTGTGGCCGTGATTGGAGGCTTCACCGGATCAGCGATGCTGGTGAAACTTGGAGGCTCGGGCGACGTCACCGCCACCCATCGCTTGTGGCACAAACCAAACACGAAGAACACAATTGGCACCGGTGTCATTTATCAGAACCATCTGTATTGGATCGAGAACGCCGGAATCGCTCAGTGCATTGACCTCGCCACGGGCAAGGCCGTTTGGACCGAACGGCTGCGGTCCACAGGCGGTAAAGCGGATATTTGGTCGTCGATCATTCGCAACGGAGATAAGCTGTACGCCACCAATCAGGCGGGCGATTCATTTGTGTTCCGCGCCGCTCCGAAGTTTGAAGTGATTGCCGTGAATTCAATTGGAGAAGAAACGAACTCCACGTTAGTGCCAAGCGATGGCCGATTTTTATTGCGCACGTTCGAGGCACTTTGGAGCTTTGGAGTTATATAGCCCCAAGGGAACCTTCAAGAAAACTCTTCCGAACTTTGGAAAGCTCCGGTGTGCAGTGGGGCGGACCCCCTGGTCTGCGGAGGGCCCCCTGGCCCGACTGCTCGGGTAACGGAAAAGGCCTCGAAATCGGAGATCCCGCAACGCTCCGTTCGGAGACTAAACGCTGAGTCAAATCCCCCACCTCTGTGAGTTTTCACCCACTGCCAAACCTCTGGCCGGCTTGTTTGCAACGTTTCAAGTGGAGACCCACTTGCCCCAACATTAGCAGCCATGCTGCTGAAGAGTTACATTGTATCCCCGCGTCCCGGTTGGCGCGATGAATTACTTCACGTCCTTAGCCTGATGCCTCAGTGCGAGATCATTCCGGCGGACAATCGCGACGCGTTCATCCTGATTACCTCCACATCCTCACTCGAAGAAGACGAACAACTCGAACAAGCAATCGCTTCGCTGAGCGGGTTCGGGAATATGTCTCTTGTCTCCGGTTATTGCGGGGAAATGTCGGAGGAAGCTCATGCCCACGCATAGAAGAGACGCCATCAAACAATTGATCACAGGCGCTGCCATTACCGCGGCGGAAGCCATGTTTCCAGGAATTTCATTTGGCGCGGCGTCGAAGGTGGAAGCCAACCTGCCCGGCGTTGACTGGAAAAAGACGCCCTGCCGCTTCTGCGGTACGGGTTGCGGCTTATTGGTCGGGATCAAGGAAAACCGCGCCGTGGCCGTGAAGGGTGACCCAGCCAGTCCCGTGAATCAGGGCTTGGCCTGCGTGAAAGGGTATCACTCCATCATGGCGCTCTACGGCTCTGATCGCCTAAAAACTGCCCTCGTCCGGAAGAACGGCAGGTTGACGCCCGTTCCCATGAAAGAGGCCCTCGATCTTGTGGCCGCGAAGATGAAGCAAACCATCAAGGACCATGGCAAGGACGCGGTCTCCATTTATGGCTCCGGCCAATGGACCATTCCCGATGGGTATGTCGCCAGTAAGTTGTTCAAAGGTTGCATCGGCACTAACAACGTGGAAGGAAACGCGCGGCTGTGCATGTCCAGCGCTGTAACTGGATTCATGACCAGCTTTGGCCTCGATGAACCCATGGGTTGTTACGACGACATAGATCACGCCAACACCTTCATCCTCTGGGGCAACAACATGGCGGAAATGCATCCGGTCTTGTTCTCCCGTATGCTCGATCGCCGTTTGAAAAATTCTGACATCAAGATTATCGACCTTGCCACACGCTCAACGCGCACCAGCATCGCCTCTGACCGGTCCATTCTATTCAAACCCGGCGCCGATCTGGCGATTGCCAACGCGATTTGCCACGAAATCCTACGCAATGGCTGGGAAAATCGCGATTTCCTTGAGAAGAACGTCAGCTTCCATACCGGTAAAACCAACATTGGATACGGCACGGAAGATAACTTTAAGTTTGAAGAAAAAGCCGAAACCATCGACCTTGCCAAGTACAAGGCAATGCTGGCTGACTACACGCCCGAGAAAGCCGAACTGATTTCCGGCGTCTCCGCCAACGACATCCGCTACCTTGCTTCCCTTTATGGGGACCCGCGCCGCAAGGTAGTCAGTTACTGGTGCATGGGTTTCAACCAGCACGTCCGTGGCACTTGGATTAACAATCTGGTGTATAACATCCACTTACTGCTGGGTAAGATCTCGACTCCGGGAAATTCGCCCTTCTCGCTAACCGGGCAGCCAAGCGCTTGCGGCACTGTTCGCGAAGTTGGAACGCTTACCAACCGCCTGCCACATGGCGAAGTGACCAACGAACACGACCGGGAAATGGCGGCGGAGATTTGGGGTGTTCCGGTTGAAAACATTTCAGCCAAGCCCACCTTCCACACCGTGGAAATGTTCCGCGCCATGGATCGCGGACAGATCAAGTTCATGTGGATTCAGGTGACCAACCCCATGGTAACCATGCCAAAACTGAAACGCTATCGCGATGCGGCGAAGAAAGAATCCAGCTTCATCGTGGTTAGTGACGTCTATCCCACGCCCACAACTGAAGTGGCTGATGTGGTTCTGCCCTCGGCCATGTGGATTGAACGCGAAGGAATGTTCGGCAACAGCGAGCGGCGTACTCAACACTTCGAACAGATGTTGCAGCCGCCGGGCGAGGCCATGAGTGACACTTGGCAGCTGATCGAAGTAGCCCGGCGTTTGGGATACGAAAAACAATTCCCTTGGAAGTATGAAAATCACATTCAGGAAATATGGAGAGAGTACGGGAAGTTTCAAGCCGGTCCGCGGCACAACATGGCCACCTATGAGGAACTGAAGAGGAACCCCGGCGTCATGTGGCCTTATGTCAACGGCAAGGAAACTAAGTGGCGCTTTAACAAGAAGTACGATCCGGCAACGGCGGGTTATAACCCTAAAGGCCGCGACGATTGGAACTTCTACGGTAAGCCCGATAAGCGAGCCTGGATCTGGTTCCGTCCCTATGAGCCACCTGCTGAATCGCCAGATAAAGAGTATCCGTTTTGGCTGAACACTGGGCGCGTGGTGGAGCATTGGCACACCGGCTCGATGACCCGTCGCATCAGTGTATTGCACCAAGCCATGCCGAACGCTTACGCCGAACTGCATCCAGACGATGCCAAAACGCTCGGCGTGAAGAACGGCGGCAAGGTAAAGTTGACTTCACGTCGGGGATCGCTCGTGCTTCCCGTCGCAATAGACAAGCGCGGCCGTCCGCCCAGAGGTATGGTTTTCGTACCGTTCTTCGACGAAAACCTGCTAATCAACGAACTGACGCTTGACGCGTTCTGTCCAATATCCAAGCAGCCTGATTACAAGAAGTGCGCCGTACGAGTGGAACTCGCATAGACCATGAAGACGCGCGTTGGGATTATCGCACTCGTCTCAGTCTTGTTTCTCGCGGCAGTGGCTGTGGTTGGCGAAAGCATGCGCGCCGAATGGCAACACCCGTTGCCCGTCGAATCTAAATCAGTTCAGGCATTTTCCACGCCGATTGAAAGCGGGGTCTTCAGCCGAGCGCCGCGGGCGTTGGCCTATGTGCAATCCGAGAAAAACCAAGGGAATAGGACTCTAAAACAGTATTACAGTCGGCGCGCTTATACTGGGGCCCCGCCGGTGATCCCGCACGAGATCTTCGATGAAAAGGGATTTGGCGGCAAAGGCTGCTTGGCTTGTCATGCCGAAGGCGAGTTCGTGCCGAAGCTTAAGGCTTACGCACCCGTCACGCCGCATCCGGAGTGGACCAATTGCAAACAGTGTCACGTGGCGAAAGAAATTGTTGCGCCGTTCCGCCCAACGTCCTTCATTGCTGAAAAAGCCCCTGCCATTGGCGGCGCCGCGTTGCCCGGAAGTCCCCCGCCGATTCCTCACACGCTGGCGATGCGCAATAACTGCCTGGCATGCCACGCGGGACCCTCGGCGCCTAAAGAAATTCGCACCACTCATCCCAGTCGAGTGAATTGCCGCCAGTGTCATGCTGCCACAGAAGAAGGAAAACAGCAGCCAGGATTTGTAGACGATTGGAGATTAACCCAATGAACCGGCTGTTTCTTTTGCTTCTGATCTGCCTGGGCTCCTGTTCACGCAAAGAAGTACCAGGTCACGGCCAACACTTGTTGGAGTTAATCAAGGAAGCAACTGAACCGAACTCCAATGCCGGAGTGACCGGCGAACAATTCTTAGACGGGGTAGAGCGAGTGAAGGCGAAAGGGTTTCCTCAAATGCCCGAATTCTTCGTCGCCTCGCGAACTCCCAAGATCGAGCGATTTCCTTGTGGCCGCTGCCACGATCAACCTTTGTCCAAACTGGTCCAGCGCAGCGCGGACGAAGGAAAAAAGGCCCACTGGAGCCTCACTTTACAACATGCTCCAGCCAATACCATGGCATGCAAAACCTGCCACGGAGAAGACAAAATGGACGAACTTGTGACCTTGAACGGAGCCACTGTCAACATGAATCATAGCTACCAAGTATGTGGCCAATGTCACAGTAAGCAGATAAAAGATTGGGCCGGTGGAGCGCATGGAAAACGCCTGGGCGGATGGGCTCCACCGCGAGTAGTCAACAACTGCGCAGCCTGCCACAACCCGCACCGTCCGGCCGTCGAATCCCGATTACCCGCGAGAAAAGAAAATACGACCGTGGATGAGGTGACTCGATGAAGCCGGACCTGTTTCCGATCCTGAACAATATCGCCCCGCCACAGGAATGTTGCTCGAAACCATCTGGCGCCAAACAATTACTGGACCGCCCGATGGACAGGCGCACGGCAGCGGGCGTGATGGCTGGCGCATTGGTAGCAGGTATGGGATTGCTCAGTACCTCGTGTTCCATCACCGCATCAGCCAGCGAAAAGGAACAAGCCCATCTTGATTGGGAAGCCATTTTTCAGGGAAATTACCGGCTGATGACGGAGGATGAAAAGAAAAACACCGTGGAGCGACTGCAGCGCTCGCATGAATTGCACACCGGTAAGACCGTTCGCGTATCAGCCGCCGAGCCAAAGGAAAAGGTGCTCTACGGCTACGCCTTCAATGTCTCCAAGTGCCGTGGCTATATGGATTGCGTCCGCGCCTGTACCAAGGAAAACAACCAGGACCGGGCAAGCGACATGAAGTACATTCGCATTCACGAGCACGCCAAAGGCGAGATGAACTTCGAACACGCTCAAGACGATTTCTTCCACGAAGTTCCAGCCGCTGGTCATTTCTATATGGGGACACAATGCTTCCACTGCCAAAATCCTCCATGCGTACCCGTCTGTCCGGTAGGCGCCACCTGGATGGAGCCCGATGGAATAGTGGTGGTGGATTACGATTGGTGCATTGGATGCCGCTACTGCATGGCCGCCTGCCCGTACGATGCGCGCCGCTTCAATTGGGCCGAACCTCAAGTGCCGGAACAGGAAGTAAATCCCAATCAGCATTACTTAGGTAACCGTCCGCGCAAGAAAGGCGTGGTGGAAAAATGCACCTTCTGTATTCAACGTTCCCGCGATGGCCGAAATCCCGCGTGCGTGGAAGCTTGCCCAACCGGCGCGCGGGTGTTCGGCAATTTGCTCGACCCCGATAGCGAGATCCGATGGATTCTCGCCAATAAGAAAGTATTCCGCCTGAAGGAGGACTTGGGTACCGAACCGAAATTTTGGTACTACATGGACTGAGCAAAATGGCCACTGTTCTAAAGCAATTCATCCGTGACGCGTTCGAGGAAACCACCACCGGCAACCGCTCCTACCATATTTGGATGGGCGTGCTGACTGCTTTGATGTGCCTCGGCGCCTATAGTTACTCCGTTCAACTGCGAGCAGGGCTCGCGGTTACCGGCATGCACGATCACGTTAGTTGGGGCCTGTACATTTCCAACTTCACCTTCCTGGTGGGCGTGGCCGCGGCGGCGGTTGTGTTGGTTCTGCCCGCATATGTTTTGGATGACGTCGATTTTGGACGAGCCGTCCTAATGGGTGAAGCTGTGGCGGTGTCCGCCGTCATCATGGCGATCAGCTTTGTGGTGGTGGATGTTGGCGGTCCGGCGCGATTGTGGCATGCCATCCCTGGCATCGGTCTGCTCAACTGGCCTCAATCGATGCTGGCCTGGGACATCATCGTGTTGAACGGTTATTTGGTGATGAACTTTTGCATTCCTCTCTACATTTTGCTGGCCCACTATCAAGGGCGGCAGCCCGATAAGCGCCGCTATGTACCCTTCGTCATGCTCTCCATTTTCTGGGCCGTATCGCTCCACCTCGTCACAGCGTTTCTATATGCCGGGTTGGCCTCGCGTCCCTATTGGAACAATGCTCTGATGGGGCCTCGCTTCCTCGCCACGGCTTTCGCCGCCGGACCGGCGTTGATGATCTTGATCCTTGAAGTCATTCGTCGCAAGACTGATTTCGATGTAGGCGACGCCACCATTCACAAACTTTCGCTAGTGGTCACCGTCGCCGCGCAGATCAGCGTTATCATGCTGCTCTCTGAATTGTTTAAGGAGTTCTACTTTCCCACGCATCATTCCTTGAGCGCCCAGTACCTCTATTTCGGTTTGGATGGCAAAGCCAGTTTGAAGCCATTCATTTGGCTTTCCGTTGGCATGGTACTGATGGCAACTCTGGTCTTGACCCTCCATCCGCTGCGGAAGCGCGTGGGTTGGCGCAATACCGCCTGCGTGCTTTTGTTCCTCGGCATTTTGCTCGAAAAGGGGCTAGGCACTATCATCCCCGGCTTCATTCCCGAACCCTGGGGACGCATTGATGAGTATGTGCCTACCTGGATTGAGCTGACAGTCAGCCTGGGAATTTGGGCGCTCGGCGCGTTTGTATTTACGGTGCTGGCCAAGGCTGCCATCCCTATTGAACTCGGTCGCAAGAGATTTATAGCCTGATGAATAACATGGGTAGAATGAAGGCGCGACCTAGCGTATTCTGATTCTACTCGGTGACCTCCGCGCTTTTCGATAAGGCAAAAGCTAAAAGTCGTGCAAGACAGAGCCGGTGCTTCAAACAAATCAGGTCGAGTAGCGTTCTCACTGACCTTGATATCGGATTTGAGTACCCACCAGCTGGGGCCCTTGGGAAGAATTACACGAACGAATTTGCCTACGGTTTCACCGATGATTCAAGGCAACTCGGTGTTTCCGGCGACCGACGTTATCCTGTGTCTCTGTGCTTTTTGATTATCCTTAAGAACTTATCCAAATGGATTTGTCATATACTTTTCCTAGATTCGGTTTGGCGAAATACATGGATATCACGCGACTTATCTTCTACTCACTGGTGGCTCTACCCCTCGCCGCGATTGAGCCTTGCCAACTGCTCATCGCCGCCCGCGCGCTGGGCGACCCAAACTTTTCGAAGACCGTGGTGCTCGTCGTCGAAGTGCGGAAAACCGGAGTCCTGGGCTTAGTGCTGAACAGGCCTCTGCCGAATGTTCCCATCTCGCGCGTGTTTGCTGGAGCCAAGAAAGTCAGCGATCCGGTCTACTACGGTGGCCCCGTGGAACGTGGTGGCATGGTGGGATTATCACGCGATTCCAACGCGAAAACGGTGTGTGGGGATATCGCGTTGGTGACTGAACAAAAACAGCTGAGTAAAGCACTGGATCTCTACTCTGGATCTTCAGGTCTTCGCATCTACTCTGGGTATGCGGGGTGGGGCAAGGGGCAACTCGAGAAAGAAATCGAGCTTGGCGGCTGGCTCTTGAAACCGTTTCAGTCTTCGGCTGTCTATGATTCTAAGCCCACCACATTGTGGGACCGGTTCCTAGCGAGCATGGAAACCATGCTTGCGCGGCGCGCGTGAAACTTCACTATTTCGATTTCGCGCAATGGCGCCACAACAATTGCCACTCGGCATGTTGGACTTCGGTTGCAATGTTTCGGTTACCTGAATGTTCCGCGTAACGGATAAATGCAATCGGATCCCACTCCCCGCCCGACCCATAACCCAGCGCTTCGGCTTCGTCTGCCAGCGCGGAGAACAACGGGTGCCGACCTACCCGGTTGAACCAATAGCCTGCGTTAAAAGCGTCCGGTTCCTGACGATGCAAAATGGCGTGCCAGTAGCTTCCATCGGCGTCCTTGATATCCTGAGCGATCAAGTGAGCTTCCTCGAAACAGCCTATATATAGGTACAGGCCGCTAAGTGCGGCTTCAGGATGGGAAGCCATGGGGAAGATTGCCGAAGCCTTCTTGTTCTTGAGCTGGGCGCGCACGTCCGGGGCGGAACAATCGCCGATGACAAGGGGCATGCGACGCTGAGGGTATCCGGCGGCGATTAACATGTCGTGCGCCACAGGGCCGTAAATGGTTAGATCCAATTCCATGGGTGTTCCTCTCTATTGGACTACAATCTTACTTACATGCAAAAGTTATTGAAGACGGGACTCATGCTGATTTCTCTGGAGGCATGGGCGCAACAGGCGCCCCCGCAACAGCTTTTTGCCAGCCGCTGCGGAGGTTGCCACGGAGAGGACGGGCGAGGTTCGGCGAAAGGGCCGGGACTGGGAATGAATCCGCGAGTGGCCGAGCAATCGGTGGAGCAGATCCGCGCCTATATCGAACGAGGCAATTCGGGAGCCGGTATGCCTTCGTTCGCCGATCTGCCGGCCGATGAATTGATGACGATTTCGAGGCATCTGCGGCGGCTCAATGTGGAGATGATCGTGGGTCCCGTAAATGCGGCGGCGGGTCCGTCGCGCAAGATCACTTGGGGCGCACCCCAACCCGGTGACTGGCTCACCTACGATGGTAATTACTCGGCCAATCGCTATAGCCCGCTGAAGCAGATTACAAACTCTAACGTGTCTTCCCTGAAGTTGAAATGGGTTTTTCCGATTTCTTATTTTGGGCTGGAAGTGACTCCGCTTGCCGCCGATGGAGTGATGTATGTCACCGGTCCGAATCAGGTGTTTGCTTTGGATGCCGTGAACGGGAATCCGTTGTGGACTTATTCTAGGCCGCAGAGTCCTGGCCTGGTTGGCGATTCGAGATTGGGCACAAACAAAGGCGTTGCTATTTTGCGCGACAAGGTTTTCTTTGTCACCGACAACGCGCGTTTGTTGGCGCTCGATCGAGCCACCGGAAAACTGCTTTGGGAAAAGCCGATGGCCCCGAGTGCGCCAGGGGAGCGTCATACTTACGGCGGCACCCTTGCGCCGCTGATCGTCAACGATATGGTGATTGTTGGCGTGGCGGGGGCCGATGAAGGTATCCGTGGTTTTATCGCTGCGTTCAAACCGGAGGATGGTTCCCTCGTATGGCGCAGATGGACCGTTCCGCGGAGCGGTGAGCCGGGCATCGAAACCTGGAAAGGCAAAGAGCCGCTCCATGGCGGTGGATCCAGTTGGCTGACCGGATCTTACGACCCGTCGACTGACACGCTTTATTGGGCCACTGGCAATCCGTTTCCGTCTCGCGACGATACAGATCGGCCAGGGGATAACCTTTACACCGACTCGGTGTTGGCGCTGAATGCTAAGACCGGGGAGCTCAAATGGCATTACCAATTCACTCCGCACGACCGCAAGGATCGTGATGCCACCGAGCCAAATGTGTTGGTGGATACCGTGTACAAGGGGAAGCCCTCCAAGCTGTTGTTACATGCTGACCGCAATGGGTTCTTTTATGTGCTTGATCGAACGAATGGAAAGCTTCTCTTGGCCAAACCATTCCTGCGGCGCGTGGATTGGGCATCAGGCATTGGACCCGATGGCAAGCCGGTGGTTAAGGATGAACTTGGTTGCCCCGCTGATGCGGCGAATTGGGACGCAGCCGCGTTTTCGCCAACCACTGGTCTTTACTATTTCATGGCGCTTGAAGAGTGTGTCGGGAAACCCACGGGATACCCTGAGCAGACCGGTCAACGCCATCTGAGAGCGCTCAATATTGAGACCGGCGAAATTGTTTGGGAAGTTCCGCAGCCAGGGCCGGCGCGGGCCAAAACTTGGACCGGCGTGTTGGCTACGGCCGGCGGGATGCTCTTCTACGGAAAGCCCAACGGGGGCTTTGAGGCCGTGGATCAACGGAACGGAAAGACGCTGTGGCACTTCGATACGAACGTTCGAATGAAGGCTCCACCGATGACGTTCACGGTGAAGGGCAAGCAGTATGTCGCGGTTGCCGCTGGACCGAACATTCTCTGTTTTGGGTTGTAGTTACTCGTAACGCAGCGCCTCAATCGGGTCGATGCTGGCTGCTTTCATGGCCGGATAAATACCGAACACAACGCCCACCAGCACTGAAACTCCGAAGGCCACAAGCACCGAAGCCGTGGTAACGATGGTCTTCCACTCAGCGACGGTTGCGATTGCCCACGCGAGGAACAAACCGAATCCCACGCCCAGCAATCCTCCCGAAACCGAGATTACGATGGACTCGATTAGAAACTGACGGCGGATGTCCACCCGCCGTGCGCCAATCGCCCGCCGTATGCCGATTTCGCGTGTTCGCTCCATCACCGTGGCAAGCACAATGTTCATGATGCCGATTCCTCCGACCAGCAATAACAGTGCCGCAATGGCCACCATTACGTAGGTGAAGATCGATTGCGTTCGCTTCTGTTGGGCGAGTAAAGCGGCGGGGATGGTGACGGTGAAATCCTCGGCTTCGTGATGCGTTGAGCCCAGAATCGCAGTGACGATCTTGGCTACGGCGACGCTGTCAGCGGCCGGCTTCAAACGTATATCCACTCCGTCCAGTTCGTCTTTCAAATAGCTTGATGAATCCCAGAACCGATAGCGAAACGTGTTGATCGGGATGAATATGGCGTTGTTGCGATCGATCACGCGTCCGCCACCACCAGAGTCGGCCACCTGTTCTCCCAGGACGCCGACAACGCGCAGCCACGTGTCGTTCACCTTGACGAATTTTCCTTCGGCTCGTCCGTAACCCAACAATCCGATCTTGGCGTTCATCCCCAAGACGCAGACCGAGGCGCTCGATTCGTTATCCTCCGCGTTAAGAAACCGGCCTTCGATGGAGTGGAGATTGTGAATGACTTCGTAAGATGCGCGAACGCCGAGCATTTCGGGGACCGCCCCGGCAGGCTTTGGCAATACGCGCGCCGGATGCAGCCATCGCCGCGGGGAAAGGGTCTCAAGTTCGTCTAGATTCGATTCGAGAATTCGCACATCGCGTTCGGTCAGACCGGGGGAAATTCGGCGGCGCTGCTGGAGTTCCTCGCGGGTGGTGACTGGCCGTGAATCGACCAAGATGTTTCGGACCCCGAGGCGCTCAATGAATTGTAGGGACTGCTCGCGGGCTCCTGCTCCGATGGATAACATTCCGATCACCGAGCCAACGCCGAAAACGATGCCGAGCGCCGTCAATAGCGTCCGCATTTTTTGAGCGCGCAGGTTGCGGACGGCTTCTCCGAAATCAGAGAAGACGGCGAGAAATGCGCGGCGCGGGCGAGAATCGTTGGGCAAAGCTGGAGTCATTTCGGAACTCCTCCGGTTGGCGGTCCGGAGGCTTTCTTCTTGTCGCTCTTCTGGTCCTTCTGGTCGGGACTGGCGAGCGCAATTTCATCGCCTTGGCGCACACCTTCGATAACAACCTAGCTTTCGCCTCGACGGACCAACTTCACATCCTTGGCTAGAAACCGTTCGCCCTGACGAGCATAGACAAACGTCCGACCGCCTTGCTCGAAGAGCGCCTGAGCAGGAAGCCAAGTGACGTTTTTCAAGGTCTCAAGCGTCACGACGATTTGCGCGCTCATGCCCGGCCGTAGTTCCGGGGTTGACTGAAGCAGAGCAAGTTTGCACTCGAATCGCCTATCCCAAGGCGGCCCCGCAGTGCCTCCAAGATCCTTCACCTTGGCTGAAAACTTATGCCCCGGCAAGGCCACAACCCGAAGTTCAGCCACCTGACCCACCGAGAGGTGTCCGCGATCCGTTTCGGCAATCTGCGCGAGCACGTCCCAGCTATTCAGGTCTGGAATTTGCGCCACCGCCATGCCCGGCCGCACTTGGTCACCGATTTGAAAGGCTGGAAGAACCATTCCAGAAAAGAAGAAATTCGTGTTGGTGTTGCGTTCCACGTTGACGTAGCCGTCGGCCGGGGCCTTCAACGTCATCATGTCGATATTGCGGCGGGCGGTATCGGCCAACATCTTCGCCTTTCCGCGAGAAGCTTCCTGAATGGCGACGGACGCCGCGGCGGCTGCTTTGCGTTGCGGGTAGTCCCGCTCCAGTTTCGCAAGCTTGGTTTTGGCCCCTTCGAGCGTGATGTTGTTCTGCTTGGCCGTCAACGCCGCTCGTATTTCGTTGGCGGTGGCTTCAATCTCAGCCTGTTTGAGTTCTTCTCGAGCCGTGATCAGTTCATATTCAAGATCCTCTTCCTTGGCTTTGGCTTCGTTCCGCGCTTGCAGCACCTGTTGTTCGGCTTCTTCCAAATCGGCCTCAGCTTCGCGCAACTTATACTTCTCATCGGTGGGGTCGAACTGGGCAACCACATCGCCCTTCTTCACCAGCTCGCCAGCCTTGCGGAGTTCGGTCATTGTAAGGGAGCCGCCGCCAGCCATCGGGGCGGTTAGCATCCGCGAATTCCCACCCTGCAGCGCGCCGTTGGCTGTAACGGTGAACGTTACATCACCAGTTCTTACCAAGGTGGAGGGGAGTGTGACAGGCTGTTCGGCGGCGAATTTCTCAAACAAACGGGGAACGTAACGGGCGCCACTGGCAAGGGCGGTGAGCAGAGCAAGAAGAAGGATAGCGCGTGGAAGCGGTTTCACTTCTTCGCTCCTGTATCTTGCGTGCTCTTGTCTTTTGGATCATCGACCAGAGCCACCTGTGCTCCGGCTTCGATACCGCGCACCGCCACTTCATCAGGATTGCGAGCCAGCACTTCCACCGCCGTGGCCCGTAGACCTTCCTTCCCTAGCAAGAGCACCACAGGCCTGCCATCGCGGGCGAAAATGGCTTTTGACGGCACACTGATTGCATTGGGAAGCCTATCTACAACGATATCCGTGCGCCCATTCATTTGGGGCCTTAAGCGCGCGTCGCCTTCCCCGAGCGTTGCATAGGCGCGAAAAGACCGCGTGGGGGGCCATTCAAAACTCTGCTCGGTGAGCGCCGAAACACGTTCCAGCTTGCCTGTAAACGTCTTTTCCGGAAACGGATCGAGCGTAACACGCACGTCCTGCCCCGCCATCATTCGCCCGCGATCGATCTCTTCCGCCTTGCCTTTGAGACGCATTGTTTCAAGGTTAGGAATTTCCGCCACGGCGCTTCCGGGCCAAACACTGTCGCCGATCTTGAATGGCTTGGCGTTCATCCAACCTTGCGAATAGTTCATCAGATAGTTCACCACGCCACCACCGGGCGAGCGGATCTCGGTCTCAGCCAGACGACCTTTGATAAGGTCCACCTCCGACTGCGCCTTCTTGCGTTGGCTATCGGCTGATCCAACTTTGGAACGCGCTGATGCGGAATTGAACTCGGCCGCGGCCTGTTTCACTCGCAGCTTGTCTTCGGCGAGGGAGAGGGTGATGCGATTATCCTCACCCTGAATGGCGCTCAGTATTTCGGCCTTCGATGCTTCAATACGGGCCAGTTCGGCGACCTGGTTCAGCCCCGCGATTTCCAGCTTATCCTGTTCATTGGTGATGGCTGCTTGCGCCTTGGCTTGATGGAGCGAGGCGACAGCCTGAGCCAACGCCGCTTCCTTTTCCTTCAATTGCCGCTGGGCTCCACTTGGATCGAAACGGATTACCGGATCCCCTTCTTTGACGGCGGAATTACTAGGAGCCATCCACACGATCGTCAAATTTGGAACGTGAGGGGCGGTGATTTGAACTGAGCTTTGAGCAACCAATTCGCCTCTGCAAGTGACAGTGACGAGGAACTCGCCGCGCCGCGCCGTGGCCAAGGGCAGTGTGTTGGATGTCTTCGCGTTAACCGGACGAAAGGCAAGGTTGGCGAGCGCCACCGCACCGGCCAATGCGAGGAGGGCGGAAAGCCAGGCGACAACAGTTCGGGCACGGTCCTTCGCGGGGCTGAACTGATTCATTTCGTCACCTGAGCGGCGGCCTGCGGCGGCCGTTCCACTTCAAGCGACGCCGAAAGATCGGGAAGCAATCGCGGACTCTGTTGCTGGATCAGAAAGACGGCCATGAAATTTCGCACGGGACTATCTAGTCCGGCATTGGCGACGGGGCTGGCCGATTGCAGCGTCGCATCGAAAGCTTCGTTGGGATAAGCATCGAGATAAATTCGCGCGTGGGCCGCTTTGGACACCACGGCGAAATCGGGCTCGTCGACAGTGGCCTGCACAACCATGCGGCCCGGGTTAAATACGCGAACCACGGGCATTCCGGACCACATACGATCCCCGGCCTGGGGCGGCCCCATGGAGCCCTGCCTCCAAACGGTTTCATGCGCTATCATGCCGTTGAGCGGCGATTTGACAATGAGGTGATCGAGGTTGGTGCGTAACCGCTCAATCACCACACCTTGACGCTGCAGCTTCAGTTCGAGGATGCGGACAGAGGCCTCCTCCGAACTGGCGCGGAGTGCATCGGACTTCTTCAAGCTGGGCAAGCGCAACTGCGCGTTCGCAGCTTTGGCTTCGTTTTTCTGACGATCCAGATCACTGAGCACGGGCCCTTTGCGCAATTGCAGTTGAGCCCTTTCAAGATCGGCCTGCGCTTCCCGGATCTGCGAGCCGCGTGTGGCGGAAAGGCTGCGGGTCTGCGCCTTGCGTTCCTCTAATTGAAACGCCAGATCTTCCTGAACGACTTTAGCATCGCGGGCTTGGTCAAGGAGGTTAAGGCGGTCGAATTCGGCCAGCACGTCGCCTTTTGTGACCTTGGAGCCGTTGGGAATTATTTTGGTGAGAACAATTTCAAAGTTATTCACGCCGGACAATTCCGGTACGCGGATGGACTGCCATTCGAGGGCCTGGACGATGCCGGTGGCGCGGACAACGCCAGCGTCTTTGGGAGGCGAGGACGGGGTGGGTGGAGGCGGCGAGGATGCTTGCGCTGTGGGAGGTTTTTCCGGGCGCGCCAACCCAAGGTACACGGCGGCGAATGCCAGCACAGAAACGACGATTGTGCGAAACCAGAGTTCCCGCGACATGCACGCTCCTCTTTGTACGAATTAGCTTAGACGTCAATATTGTTAACTTTGTTGCAATTAGATTGACAAATAATTGGGGTATTTTTGATTTCAGGTTTGTCCAGACACACTTCTGCGGGGGGTTGGGGTGTTTCGATTTTATGAATTGATGGAACCGGCCGCACTTCACCCGATTTCAGCTGCCGCCAAGCAGCTTAGCCTGCTTTACAGGCTCGGCTTCCCTGGCCAAATCATAACCAGGAAGGCTGTTTCGAGTATTTCGTATTGCCGGTTCCACCAATTACATTGTTTAAGAGCTTCTTGAATCGATCCAAGGGCTGCCTCCTTGTTAGGGGAGGACTTCTAAAAAGAGCATTCTGCGCAGAAATTATCTCTCTGGTTAAAAGCGTAGCAGGTGGAGGGAAGGGGTTTGGGTGCGGGGCATGGCAAGTGATTGGTGTGGTGGGGGTTAGGGATTTTGAATCGTTTGTGATGAGTTTTCGGCTTACGTTTACAATTACTTCGTGGCCGAAGGCGTCAAAACGGTTACTGGCAGTTCTGAAATTCATTCGCTCGCCTTGCTCAAGGTAAATCCGCAAGGCTTCCGCGTAGCTCGCTCAAATAAACTGTGAGTGGCCCCAGTGTCGATGCTTGCTGTAGGGCCCACGTTCTTGCCTCCCGAACCAAGGATAACGGGTACGGTAAGCCCTTCCCGTCTTGACGAGTATTCGTGCGCTTTGGAAAAACGGAGATGGTGGAGCATATTACCAGCCGCCAAAAGGTAGCTCTGGTCCTGCCAGTGGGATGTGGATCAAGAATGGAGCTTCCACTCCTTGACTCCACGCATTCTCCAAAACTTCGCGGGCATTAGAGCCGTGGCTTAGAAGCGTTCCGTTGTGGAGCGCGACCCAATGCCTTGATAGCGGGTGCTGTTGGCGTCCAGCCAAAATTGTTCCTTGGCTCGATCAGTGGTTGGTTTTGGAAGATCGCTGACAGTAATAAAAAGGTGTTCTTTTTCGGAGAAGGAAGTGCTTCCAGGGGGGCGAAGTACACCCTGTTCGAAGACTACTTCCACCTGCTTGGTCATTTGCCTAGATCCTAACATTTCGGGAGTCTTCGGATTAGATGTGCTTGCGTGTTTGGCTCTAGTGATACAGTCAGGATGTGAAGTTGACCCGGATACTGCCCCGCCTGAAGATGACGAGCAGACGGGTCAGGAGGCGATGGGCTCAAGTTCGACGAAACCGAACGTCGGCGCTGGGCTCAGGCAATGGTTCACCCACCTCCTTCATGGCTTCCAAGTGCGGTATAAACTGTTCTTAGCGCCAATGGTTTTCACGAAACGTTTACGGGAAGGTGTGCGCCGCGGGTTTATAACTTGCAGCGTGCGTATCTGGAAACACCCGCACGTCAAGGTGGGGGGGCGGTACCGGATGGATGAAGGTGAAATCTTGATCGATTCCATCGAGGTTATTTCGCTCCAAGACATCACTCATGATTTGGCGACGGAATCAGGCTTCGAGAGCCGGGCGGATTTGCTGAAAGTAGCAAAACACGGTTCCGGCGACAACGTCTACATGGTACGTTTTCACTATATTCTTCCTGCCTGAAAGCCTCTGCGCGATCAGCTGCGTGTTATCGCGCCGCCTGAGAACTTGGCCTTGGGGAACATTCCAGCGCTACAATGTTTTGAGACGATGCAGCATTCAACTTTAGTTGCGATGGGTGTCCGCTGGCTTGAGCGGCAATGCTCAGTGGTGTTCTACGAATTTGCCACGGCCGCCGAGGAGAATCCCGATGTGATCGGGTGGGCTCCCGAGGCTGGCTCCGTGCTGATTGAATGCAAGCTCAGCCGTGCCGATTTCTTGCGGGATTCTCAGAAGGGGGTCCGCAAGGAACCCGCCACGGGAATGGGACAACGGCGCTATTATTTGTCTCCTGTTGAGGTGATTCAGGTCAAGGATTTGCCTCCGAAGTGGGGACTGTTATGGGTGGCAAAGGGCCAAGTGACGGTGAAGCGACAGGCGCGCGGACATCCGGAGAGAAACCTGCCGGCGGAGGTGCGATTCTTGAGTTCGATGTTGCGAAGGGCGCAAATCCGCATTGGAACTCGGCCGCTTTCGGAATGGTTGCGCGGCGAGAATCGGCTTGAAGCGAAACGGGGTGTCTCGCCGAACGACCGTCACACTCGGACTGCCAGCGAATCGAAGGTGCGGGGTACCGGACGCACGGCGATTTCTAGCGGCGATTGATTTGATCCACCTAAAAATCGAACGAGATACCGAACGCGGCTCCAACTCGGGGACTGCCTTCGAACTTGCCGCCCGTTATGGCGAGGTCCAAACCCACCAGCTTGGTGATTGCATACTTGCCTCCAAACAATGTCTGTAGCTGCGCCTTTCCTAAATCGAACTGCTGTGTAAAAGCGCCTGCCACCTCACCACCAATCAGCAGCTTCGGTGAGAGCTGGTAGGTCACTGAGGACGCGCCCGTAAACACGCGCCCGCGCGCTGAACGGATACCAATCGCCCCAGTCAGAGTATTGCCCGAAAACAAAATGCCGGAATTCAGCCGATATGTTACTCGGGGCGAAAGTTTTTTCTGCAAGATACCATTCAACCAGTAATCCGCTTTTCCGGAGCCAAGCTGGTTTTGTGTTTTGCCCGTGGGCAATTCGATGTATAGTCCAACGGTTACGGCAGGCAATCGGGCGTGTTCGTTTTCCTCGCGCAATCTGTATTTCAACTGCAGGTCAAAATCGCCAAGACCGAACGCATTCGGCGATCCCGAACCGTTCGCGTTGTAGATTGCGAGCAACGGTACGTCGAATCCGATCTCCAGTTTCTCGAGCAATCCGTAAGTCACCTGGGCCCGCGTCGTACTCTGCCGAATGGTGGGATAGGCAGTTCTTTGCAGGCTGTCGTACTCACTGATGAATTCCACATGGAAGTGGCGCAGTGGCGCGGTATCGGCGTCGTCCGTCAGAAACGGCTGTTGTGCATGCGCCAAGGCGGCAAGCGCCGTGGCTATCAGAATCAATCGCATCATTTCCCTTCGCACCCCTTCGCAAGAACCAACTCCACAACCGAAGCCCACCAGGACCAAACTCTCGCAAATCCTGAGCATGAAAATACAGCTACTTGAACCTCTTGCAAAATTCCGAATACCGCTCCCTTACGGTCACCGCTCGCCGAACTCGTGTTCATTTGATTGGCATTGCAAAACGAGCAAATTAACAAACCCGAATCTTGCAAGAGCTTCACTTTACTGAGCGGTAGGGCGCGAACATCTCGGTAGTAAAGTAACGCTCCATACGATCGGGGAATACAGTCACAATGTTGCCTTGAATCTTCAAACGCTCGGCGGCCATCCACGCAGCACGGAAATTTAGGCCGGAGCTAGGGCCGACGGGGAACCCTTGACGCATCAACTCGCGGGCCACGTCAATCGCTTCGCTGTCTGGCACATCAATGGTCAACAGCGTGGGCATGTCTTCCTCGCGGAAAATCGTCGAGAGGTTGTCCACCACTCCCGGTATACGCGCGCTGAAGCTGCAACATTCGACGTCGGAAATCATTTCGTAGGAAATGGGCTTGGCCAGCACTGGAATGGCGGAACAACCGGCATCGGCGAATCCTTGATGAAGACCGACAAGCGTGCCGCCGGTGCCCACACCACTGACGGCCGCTGCCACCGTGCCTCCTGGAATTTGGTCCAGAATTTCACGCGCGGTGCCCATGCGGTGAGCCAGAGCGTTATCGGGGTTTGAGAATTGATGTGGCAGGAACGCTTGCTGCTCAGCGGCCATGCATTGCGTCTCGGCGATGGCTCCCCGAATACCTTCCGCGCGCGGAGTGAATTTCAAATGGCCGCCGTATGCGCGGATAATCAGCCCTCTTTCGTTGCTGACTCCTTCGGGCATAACCGCCGTGAAGCGCAAGCCGAGTTGGGCGCACACCAGAGCCATCGCAATAGAAGTGGATCCACTGGAGGCTTCAACCACGTGTTGGCCGGGTACCAGCAGGCCTTGACGCATGGCCTTTTCCAGGATGAAACGGGCGATGCGATCCTTGGTGGAGCCCGAGGCGTTCAAGAAATCAAGCTTCGCCCAAATGCGCGGCGAGCCAGAAACGGAGATGGGAACCAGGGGTGTGGGGTTGATGCGGCCAAGGTATGCTTGAATACTCATGTATGTGATTTCAGCGTAGCAGGGGTGCTAGGGTATAATCGCGCTGAGGTGACGAATTTGGATAGGCGGCTGATGAACGATAGCTTCCCGCGATCAAACGGATACAATCCTGAATGGGTGATTGCCGGTGTCAGCGGCGGGGCGAATCCACTGTGGTTGACCGAGTGGTTGGCCCCTGCCCTGAATCTGCGCCCGGGAATGCGCGTGCTCGATTTGGGTTGCGGTCGGGCCATGTCCTCGATCTTTCTTCACCGTGAGTTTGGCGTACAAGTATGGGCTACGGACTTGTGGTGCAGCGCTTCGGAAAACCTGGAGCGAATCCGCGATGCAGGGGTTGAAGACGGAGTGTTTCCAATTCACGCTGAAGCCCGCGCCCTGCCCTTCGCCAATGAGTTTTTCGATGCGATTGTTTCGATTGATTCGTTTCCATACTACGGCACCGATGACAGTTACTTGAATTATCTGGCTCGCTTCGTGAAGCCCGGTGGACCGATCGGGATTGGCGGAGCTGCGTTGCTGCGGGAAATCGACGGACCAATTCCAGAAGCGTTGAAAGCTTGGTGGGAGCCGAACATGACTTGCTTGCACTCCGCGGCTTGGTGGCGCCGGCACTGGGAGCTTACGGGCATCGTCGATGTAGAGTTGGCGGACTCGATGGCGGATGGCTGGCGGCATTGGTTGCAGTGGCATCAGGTGATTGCCCCAAATAACCATCCGGAGATTGAGGCCCTCGAAAAAGACAAGGGCGAATATCTCGGATATATGCGAGCGGTGGGGCGACGAAAAGTTGGAGTGAAATTGGAGGAACCAGTCGTTTCACTTGCGACTGAGTACGTCCGGCAGCCTTTGCTTCGACTGGGGTAACGGACAGTCCATACGAGAATAGATCATGGACCGCGTAAGAATGGACAAGTGGTTGTGGGCGGCGCGATTTTTCAAAACACGCGCGCTGGCGGTGAAGGCGTGTGAGTTGAACCGAATTCAATCCAGTGGGCAGGCGGCGAAAGCGGCGAAAGACGTCAAAGTAGGTGACATGCTTCTGGTCAAGAACGGCGGCGGTGACTTTACCGTGGAGGTGCTACAGTTGAGCGAAATGCGCGGACCGTCCGCAGCGGCTCAAACACTGTATCGCGAGACGGAAGAAAGCCGGTCGCTTCGAGCGAAAGTGGCGGAAGAGCGGAAGACCATGCCGCATTTCGAGGCCATGCGCGAAGGCAAACCCTCGAAGCAAGATCGCCGGCGGATGGACCGATTTCAGACCCGAGGATTTAATACTTAGTCATGCAGTCACAAGTCGACTTTGGATACGCCCCCATTTATGTGTACGGGCATTTGATCGTCACCGCTATCACCGCGCCGTTGCTGTATCTGGCGCTGAAACGGAGATGGCCGAAACTGTTGACGGGCGCGATTGCCGCGATTGCCCTATGGTCATTCGCGGCGTTTGCAATATTGAACTTTGTTGCCGGCATCAATAGCCGCATGAAGTTGCCGACGGAACAGTTCTTCAAGGCCGGGGAGGGCTCGGTGCTCGATATGGGCGCGGGTTCGGGGCGCTCGGCATTGATGGTGCTTGAAAGTCGACCGAAGGCCACTCTGGTCGCGCTCGATAGTTTCGCGGAGAGCTACACCGAACATTTTCACGAAGACTCAGCGGCTGGTCAAGCGCGGCTGCTGGCAAATCTTCGCTCCGCCGGCGTGGCCGAACGGGCCACCATCAAGCAGGGCGATATGCGTCAAATTCCTTACCCTGACGCTACCTTTGACGCCATTGTCAGCGTCGCCGCAATTGACCACCTTGGCTCGAAAGGGGCAGGCGTCGCGCTCAAGGAAGCCTCGCGGGTTATCAGACCAGGCGGCGAGTTTTTGCTGGTGGTGTTAAGCAAGGATGCGTGGCTAAAGTTCGTTTTAGGACCGATCTGGCTGCACTCCGGCACTCCTAAAATGGAACGGTGGACCACAGCATTGCGCACGCTTAAGTTCGACATAGTGGAGCAAGGCACGCAGCCTATCGTCCTGTGGATTTTCGCTCGCAAGCAAATCGCCGTGCAGCCATGAGCGGGTTCATGAGCCCATCAAGGAATCAATCGACTCATCGTTCCACTCTTTGATCGCAACGTCAGTGCGCAAACTCCATAGTTCGGTGTGCGACAACCATGCCCCCGGCTCAAGTTGGGTTAGCGGGCTAAGAGTTTCGAGTTCCAGCGTGTCGCCATTTGTCCAGATTTCAAACGAGCAGCCGAAATCGGGATAAGTGGATTCTTCGAATGCCCGGTAGCGTTTGACGAACAACTCATCGCGCAACAGATAGGCCCCCCAGCTGTTCACGTTGAAGTGGCCCAGCTTGAAAGGCGCGGTTCGCGACGGATCCTGCCTTACTACAAGATGCTTCGGCGTAAAGGTTAGGCGCGGATCAGTTAGATCAGTGAAAGCCCACATCACCAGTGGATTTGTTGGCTCCAGATGTTCCGGATGCGTACCGCGTGGTGGAAAACCAGTAATGCCGTGGCCGCCTGGGGTCATCATGGTTAGGGCCCAAATGGACACATTCACGTCCCATTGCAAAGTGTTCAGAAGACCGTGGACCACCTTCAGTTCGCCCTTTTCGTCGATGCTCAATCGCAGCTGTTTGCGAAAACCCGTACCCGCTTCCAACGTACCGGTAAGCTCTATCACGTCGTCGTGAATGTTAACATCGCAGGGTAAGTTATCGGCTTTGTAGGTGCCTTCGCGGCGCTCGGGCGCAACCCACAAGCGATGGCCGCCTCGAAGTACGAAGTCCGCTTCGCCCGTGGTTCCCTGTTCTAGAGGACGCTCCAACATGAAGTTCTGCCCGCCAACGCATCCGTAACGTAATATGCGCGGTCCTATGTCGGATGTCGCGATCACCTCACTGCGTCCGTCGGTGAGGCGGTAGCAATTCGGCCAACCGCCCCAGCTAACACGTTCGATCATCTACCCATCCATCCGCCATCGACTGTGACCACTTCGCCTGACATATAGTCCGATGCGCGCGAGGCGAGGAAGACAGCGACGCCCTTAAAATCCTCCGGTGTGCCCCAGCGTCCAGCCGGAATACGTGAAAGAATCGCCGGATTGCGCACCGGATCTGCCTGCAGAGCAGCTGTGTTGTCAGTAGCAACGTAGCCCGGCGCAATTGCATTCACGTTGACCCCCTTAGACGCCCATTCGTTGGCGAATGCCTTAGTCAACGTCCCAATGCCGCCCTTGGCTGCCGCATATCCAGGCACGGTTATACCGCCCTGAAACGTCAACAATGATGCGGTGAATATTATCTTGCCCGAGCCGCGCTCGACCATCTTCTTGCCGATTTCGCGCGTGAGTACGAACTGCGCGCTCAGGTTCGTTTCAATTACTTTGTCCCAATATTCGTCGGGGTGCTCCGCCGCTGGTTTGCGTAGAATCGTGCCGGCGTTGTTGACCAGGATGTCAATGGGCGGAACTTCGCGATTCACCTTTTCGACGAATGCGTAGAGAGCCTTGCGGTCGCTGAAATCGCAAGAGTAGCCCCAGAATTTGCGGCCTAAACCGGTAACATACTTGCCGATTTCGCTTTCGGCTCCTTCCATCTGCGCGCTCACGCCGACGATATTCGCGCCCGCTTCGGCCAGTGCTTGAGCCATGCCCATGCCAATGCCGCGGCGGCAACCAGTAACCAGTGCGGTCTTTCCGTCCAGCTTGAATAGATCGAATACGTTCATCCGTTTAAGCCTCCGCGCAATCAAGCAAAATCTTCATGACGTTGCCGCCCGATGCCATTTGCTCGAAGCCTTTCTTCAGTTCGCTTAAAGGGTATGTGTCGGTTATGATTTTGGTAAACGGAACTTGGCCGGCCGCCAGCAGCGCGATGGCTTCGTCAAAGTCCCGCGGTTCGTATACGCGGGCGCCAATAAGCTTTACTTCCCGCCAGAAGAAACGGAAAAGATCGACGGGCGTGGGTTGAGCAAAGATGGCCACGAGCACAATCCGTCCACGAACGCGCGGAAGCTTAGTCATCATTTCCGCCCCAGGGTTTGAACCGGAAACTTCAAACACGACGTCAGCTCCAGCGTCGCCCGTTTCGGAGTTCACCTTTTCCACCAAATCAATTTCGCGCGGATCGACGGCATCAAGCCCCAACTGCTTGCAGAGTTCAATGCGGAACGGGTTGATTTCGCTCACCACAACGCGTGCGCCTTTGCTTTTGGCAACTAGCGCGACCAGGACGCCAATGGGTCCGCCACCCAACACGACACAGTATTCGCCAGGCTTCACTTCGCCGAGGCGAACGTCGTGGCAAGCGACGGCTATCGGTTCAATCAGCGCCGCGTGGGCCAACGAAAGGCCCGCGGGCAAGCGATGAAGAGTATGCGCGGGAACAGTCCAAAGCGCTTGCATGGCCCCCGGCGTGTCGATGCCGATGAACTTCAATTTCTGGCAGACGTGGCCGTTTCCAGCCTTGCATGCTGGGCACGCCCCGCACGCATCGAGAGGGCGCACCGTAACGCGATCACCCGTCTTCCAGCCGCTGACCTCTTCGCCTAAAGCTTCAATAACGCCTGACATTTCGTGCCCCATGATCTGCGGCATTTTGACGCGCTTGTCCATGTGGCCCAGGTAGATGTGGAGGTCTGTTCCGCAGATTCCGCAATGTGAAACGCGGATCTGCACTTGTCCGGCGGTCGGAGGGACGGAAATGCATGGACCAACCGAAATCGCTTGGTTTCCTTCGTAAAAAGTAGCTTTCATTTGTTTCTCTTGAGTGTATCGCAAGTCCGATGCGAGGATAGTAAAGATGGCCGCCAAGACAAATGCAATCCGAATCCTGGACCAACTAGGAATATCCTACGAACTTAGGGAATATGATGTGGACCCGAACGACTTGGCCGCTGAGACCGTGGCGGCAAAGGTAGGAATGCCGCCGGAGCAAGTATTCAAAACACTAGTGGCGCGCGGCGATCGTAATGGCGTGGTGATGGCCGTGATCCCCGGTAACTCGCTGCTGGACCTAAAGGCGTTGGCTAAGGTGACGGGCGACCGAAGCGTGGATACGGTTTCGCTTAACGAAGTGCTGCCGCTTACGGGATACATCCGCGGTGGAGTAACCGCGCTTGCGGCAAAGAAAGATTACCCCGTTTGGTTGGACGAGACGGCGATTCTCCATGACGTAATTTCGATCTCGGCCGGGCAGAGAGGTCTTCAGATTCTGATCGCGCCGGATGATTACCGCCGTGCTGTCAACGCGCGTTACACTGCAATCGCAAAGGACAAATAGAGACGTTCGGATGCGGTCAGTCAGAGCCGCGTTGCCGTTGTTACCTCGTGGCTACGAGGCATGGCCGGCCCTGCCGGAAGCCGCCAACCGCGCCAGGGTAAAGTTGGCCGTGCGCCCCGCCTCCGCTAACCGAGGAGCTAGTTGAAAAACGGGGACTGACGGAACAGACAGCCTTTTTTCGCAAATTACCTTTCAGAAAAATCAACCCCCTGCGTCAGCGAAAAAAGATGTCAGTTTCGTCAATCCCCGTTTTTCGGCTCACCAGTTCAACTTCAGCGCGAATTGCATCCGCCTTGGGGAATTCGATTGATTTCGGACCAACCCGAAATTCGCCGCATCGCTCAGGTTTGTATTCGGCGCGGAAAATATTGTCCGGTTCAGCACGTTGAATGCTTCAAAGCGAAGATCAACTGTGGTCCGTTTGGCTTCGGACAGGGTGAATGATTTAGCCAGCGAAACGTCTTCGTTAAACAGAGCAAAATTGCGCATCTTCGGATTGTTCTTGGTCATGTTGCCTATCCGGTCGCGAAGTTGCAAAGGGAACCAACCTTGGCTAGTGATGGTCGCCACATCGCCATTCCAATTCGCGGTCGTCACGCTTTTGAAGTAACGGTCCACGTAGGGATCAAATTTGTCGCCGGCTACGGGCCCGCGCCAATCCTCGTAGCTGGTAATGGTCGGACGGTTGCCAATGATCGGGAAACCAAAAGCTCCAGTAAAAGCCAACGGCGTCCCACTGGCGTAACGTTCCACTACACCGGCGCGCCAGCCGCCAATTGCTTGCGAAAGGAAGCCGCGGTTCAACCAACGCTGCCCTTTCCCGATCGGGAAATTGTAAACCCAATTCACCTTTGCCTCATGCGTCCGGTCTGACGCGGAAAGAGCTTTATCCAAACGCCGGTTGTATTGATCGAGCGCCGCGCCACTACCCCACATGGAATCAGAATCAGTGAACATTTTCGAGAAGACGTACGAGGCGTCAAGGATCAGATCCTTGGCATAGCGCCGATTCACTTTGACGATCAGCGAATGATAGCTGGAATGGCCGCTATGATCGCCACCTGAACCTGTAATGACGTTGTTGTACTGCGGATACGGCTTCAGCGCACGGGCCAAGTTTGAGGTATCCGGGAACTGGGGATAGGGCTTCGAGTAACCGGCATTCTGCACCAGTTGGCTACTGTTATTGAACGTCGTGTTCAGAATATTCCGCCCGGTCTGCGTAAAGATGTTCAGGTTTGCCGGGAGCGTGTTGATATTTGCCTGATTGTAGGAGAGCAGGTTTGCGATCAGATGCGTCCCGACAATGGCGCTGTATCCTGCCTCAAGAAGCATCTTCCCTTTAACTTCTCGTTGCATCGTCAACGACCAGGAAAGCATCCGCGGTAAACGGTTTGCTTCTTTTCCTTGCCACCAATCCACGTCGCCGTTGTTTGAAAAAGTTGGGTCAATGAACGGCGGCTTAGGCCAAGCCGGCACACCCTGTTCTAACTTGAACACCGGCGTAATGCCGCCGGTTTGGTCTGGGAACGTAAGGATTTGCGCGAAGCCTTGGAAGTGAGCCGACCCCCCGATCGATTTAACGGGAGCATAACTGATACCCGAAGAGCCGCGAATCACCATCTTGTTCGATACATTCCAGGAAAAACCCAACCGGGGCCCGATGCCGCCATACCAGCCTGAAGGAATGGTGTTTCGGCCAATGCGGCCCTCGCCTGTCCCGCAGAATACGAGCGCACCCAATCGGCCGTTGGCTCCAGGATTCGCCCGCGTCGGATCAAAGTCGGCGCACTGGTTGTTCTCGTTCAGCGCCGGCAAATTATACTCGTAGCGGGTTCCGATGTTGATCGTCAGCCGCGGAGTGATGCGCCAGTCGTCTTGCACGTACATGGCGTTGTAGCGCCACAGCATTCCCACGCGGCGGGGAGTGTTGATTGTGGCGGCACTTGATTCGCCAAGCAGGAAAGAAGCGAATCCCATGCCGCCTCCAACGTTGCGATTGCTTTGCGCCGGCAACGCAGTGTTGGCCGTGCTGAAGGTAACGTTCCCTGCTCCGGCCTGCTGACCGAGGCCAACATAAGGTGCAAATTCAAACAGGTATCCAGCCTTGATGATGTGCTTGCCCTTCGTCCAACTCAAGTCATCGTTGAAAGAATAAGTGGGATTCTCAGACCCGTTAAATCCATTGCCCCCCCAAGCGGTAAAGTCGGAAATATTAAGGATAGGCAGGTTGCGATCACAGGCTGGAACGTTCGGAACGCAAAGCTTGTCCTGCCAATGGCCGCCTTCGGAAAGCGGAAAATTGCTGTCGTGGAAAATATTGATCCCGAAATAAAAACGATTGTGGAGCCGGGGAGATATTGTCGCGTCCCAACTGCCACGGTAAACCGGAGCGGTATCTTCCAATTTCTGAAATGGATTCAGGATACCCGGAATGCCCGGCGCACCGCTAGGCCCGGGGATTGCTTGCCGTTTGGAATAGGCAATGTAGGCTGAAATTCGATGGGCTCCACTCAGCACGTGGTCGAACTTCACGCTGAACTTGTCATTCGGATTAATCGACGTGCCTGATTGCCAATAATTCTCCAACCAATACTGCGGTGTGCCAGGCGCTACATCGGTTCGTAAGTTAGAAGTCATGCTCCCAGAGGCTAAGTCAGCCAGCTTCTTGCTTACGGAATCAAACCGGGACGGCGGCACTATGTTATCCGGGAACGGATCGCGAACATAATTATTCACCGCTGGATTGAAGCGCGTGGTTGCGGGATCGTAAACGTTGTAGCGGATGTAGGCGCCGTTTTGAAGAGTACGGCTGACGGCATTGCGGAAGTCGCCCTTGTAGAATTCGGCGGGTGGAAGCGCGATCGCGTTGGTATTGCCTCCAACGCGGTTGCGGAACCCTTCGTAGGAAAAGAAGAAGAACGTACGATTCTTGCCATTGTACAGCTTCGGAATACGGATGGGCCCGCCCACCGTGCCGCCGAAATCGTGCTGCCTGTAAATAGGCGTCGTGCTATTAAAAAACCCACGGGCATCGAAAGCATTGTTTCGGATAAACTCGAAGGCCGTACCGTGGTATTGATTCCCCCCTGACTTAGATACGAAGGACACCATGCCGCCACCCGCCCGGCCGAACTCGGCTTTGAAGCCATTCGTCTCAACCGTGAACTGGGTGATGGCGTCAATCGAAGGGGAGTTCACCGCGGCCCACGATGTTGCTCCAGCGCGATTCGTATTCGCCGAAGCGCCATCCAACATCACGCCAAAGGAGCCGGCTTGCCCTCCGCCAATTCGAAAATCCTGATCGCCGCCCTGCACTTGCGCAGTGATCGCGGCCAAGTCGAAGGGGCTACGCATATTGCCGCTGACCACGGTCGGCAGGCCTTCTATCATTTGGTCCGACATGGTGTTCTGGATTTTGGCGTCGTCAGTTTGCAACTGCGAGCTTTCCGCTGAAACGTTGATGGATTGCTGCACCGCCCCCAACTCCAGTTTCGTGTCCAACCGGAAGGTTGTACCCGCTTCCAGTCGAATGTTGGAGCGGTTAAACGTCTTGAATCCCGGTCTCTCTAGGGTGACCCGATAGCTGCCAACCGCCAGTGATGGCAGATTAAATTCGCCTGTCGCGGTTGTGCTCGTCTTGGTAGTAGTGCCGGTATCCAGGTGTGTCGCCGTGACGGCGGCACCGACCACCGCCGCGCCAGCTTCGTCGGTAATCGCACCGGCAATCATGCCGCGATCCCCTTGAGCGTAAAGCGGCAACGTGGCGAAGATCGTAAGCAGAACGAACCGAATCTGAGACATGAAACCTCCTTAATATGTATGAGGATTATATGTCAATTCAAAACTGGGCGCACTGGAACTTTCGTGGACAATTGGGGTCTAATGATGTTAGCGGAGGTTATTGCTTGTGAGATTACTCTTCCTACCATTCCTTTTCGCGCCCGTTTTGGTGGCGCAAGACAACGGTCGAGACTTACTTAACCAAGGCATTCGAGACTTCAAACAGGCTAAGTACAGCGAAGCGGTTGCAGCCTTTGAACGGGCCTCGAGTGCGGCTCCAAATTATGTTACGGCGCATCTCTATCTTGCCATGGCGCATTTGGCGCAGTGGGTCCCGGGCGCGGATTCGCCGGAAAATAATTTTCATGCCACAAGCTCCGAACGTGAGTTCCTACGGGTTCTCGCGCTGGAGCCAAACAACATTGTTGCCGTGAAATCGCTGGCTAGTTTGAGTTTCAATCAGAAGAAGCTCGATGATTCGAAAACGTTGAACGAGAAGGTTTTGACGCTTGAGCCGAACGACAGGGTTGCCTACTACTTCTTGGGAGTGATCGCCTGGTCGAAGGCTTTTCCGGTGCGGATGGCGGCTAGGAAAAAGGTTGGCATGAAGCCGGAAGATCCCGGGCCGTTGCCGCCAAGCGTGCGTTTCGATGTAGCCAATCAAAACTGGGCAATCGTAAATGATGGGGTCGCCAAGTTGGAAAAGGCCATTGAAATTGATCCGGAGTATGACGATGCGATGGCTTACTTAAACTTGTTGCATCGGGAGCGCGCCGACATTCAGGAGTCTGCCGACGGTTACCGCGCGGAGATTAAGCTCGCTGATGAAATGGTGCGAAAGACGCTGGAGATTAAGAAGGCAAAGGGCTCGAACGGCGGTTCAACCATGTCAATGGCTCCGCCGCCGCCACCCCCTCCACCGGCGCCGGCTTCGGGAACAAGGGTTCGCGTTGGTGGCAACGTTCAACAGGCAAATCTTCTTGAGCAGCCCCGGCCGGTTTACCCGCCGCTGGCCAAGCAGGCACGTATTCAGGGCACAGTGCGCTTCAACACAATCATCGGACTTGATGGCAAGATTATTTGGCTGCAGGTTATTTCGGGCCACCCACTTTTGGTTCCCGCGGCACAAGACGCGGTCAAGTTGTGGGTGTATCGGCCTACCCTGCTGAACGGTGCTCCGGTAGAAGTGCAGACTACGATTGACGTGAATTTCACGTTGTCACAATAAAGTTGCTGGACCACACTTTCGCGGCTAGACGTTTCCTAATGAAAAGCTGTATTACCGCCGCATTGCACTTGATTAAGCTACCCGCCAGGACGCTTGGTAGACTCGACTCACGACGTTCATCAGCAAAATTCGCTGCGGGCCGCCGCCTTTGCGCGCCGCTATTGCAGGGGAGGACAACCGAGGAGAAATTTCCGACCTTGACGCGGTCGTTGTGACCGGAGCCGCCGAACGATGAGGCGGCAAAGTCCACCTTTCCCGCCTCAGTTCTCTGATGCAGAGGCCTTTTCCGCATGGTCAATTTCGAGCAGCTGAACCGGAATCTTTTTTGCAGTCAACCTCAAGCCAAGCTGGTCCTGAATGGCAGCACTTACCGCGAACCGTAGAGCGTCGCGGGAGTCAAAGCCTGATCCGCTGGGAGACGGATCTGTCTCCACTTTCCATGTCACCTTAAAATCATACAATCCCTTCAATCCGGTCTGGTCTAGGGCCACCAAACCTAATTTACCTCCAACGAACCGAGCAAAGGTTTCCATCGCTATTCCCTCCCCGCTGAGTCCTTCGGAATTCAGCCGGAACGAGTCTGTTTGCTCCTCGATGGCTGCTGAGGCTTTCAATTTCGGACCGCCTTTGGCAATCGCCAGCGCGTAACCAGCCATCTCCCGCGACGTGTTGTGCAACCTGAGCTTGAAACGGTCTGCCAACAGCGCTTGCAGCATCGGTTGTAATTGCAGCTCCGTGAGGTTACCCATAACACTTGCGCTGGCCGTTACATCAAAACGGTCCGAGCGGATCCATCCTGGTCCTCCGGTTACATTCCAGTCCATTACGCCGTATGCCATCTGAATCAGAAGGACCAGCGTGTAGCCTCTGGCGGTGAATCTGCCGCCGGGCCCGACATTGATGGTGACGATGCGATCGTTGAGCGTATTCGGTCTGACCGAGGCCACCTCGAACGATTTCGGAGAAGGGTGTAGTTGGGTAAATGCGGCGGGCGCGGCTAATAGGAATGTCCCGATACACGAAATTCGGTTCGACATCGCTCCTCCATCTCTTCTCGTTGCGATATTCTATCCGAATCAAAGAATCGGGAAGGATGCCGAACAGTGGCCGGCAAAAGTTTAAGACAACACCTATTGCACGTTGACCGAGACGTTGCCTTGCGAAGCCATGCCCGCAGTTACCACCAACGCGCAGCGCTAATTAGGTAAGTCCTGGCACTGGACGCTTGTGGGCTTCTTCCGTGATGACGAGATGGAATAATCCTGGCGCTTAAAATTTAATTTCCACTCGCATAGGTAAGGTTTAAGCCACAAGCTGTGCTTCTTCAATGGCGGTTTCCTGCTGTGCCGCCGCGCGCCAACCCTCAAGGAGCGTGGACAACAAATTGCGCACATCGTCCAACGGTTCCACTGTTTGCTCAATGTTGGCTTGGCACAAGCGGCGATGCATATAGCCATAAAGGTCCCTTAAATGCGCCGATAGCTCCGGCGCCATGGCCGAGTTTAGAGAAGCAGCCAATTCCCCTAACAACGAGCAAGCCTTTGTGATTTGGCGGGAACGTTCCTTAATGTCACCCTCCGCAAGGCCTCGTTTGGCCGCATCTACAGCTCCAATCGCGCCCTGGTAAAGCAGCACCACCAATTCAATCGGGCTGGCTGTCAATACTTCAAGATCTAAACTCTGTTGGTAAGGATTTGACATTGTTATTCCCAAAGTATGGCTTTCCCAATTCACTGCGTGTAGTGATCATATCGTCCTCGCGCGAAGTTCCTTTACATCACTTTGCGAGCTGTTCTATTTCACTTGGGCAGCCATACGCAGCAAATACTCGGGCGGCAGCTGAGAGAGAACCTCCCGGGTCTGCCGGTCCACAATCTGAAGGAGTGGCTTATGCGTCACCCGATCCAAGCTGAATGTCACCTCGCTCGATGGTCCAAAAGCTTGAATGTCATTTAGCGTCTTCGCTGCCTGTACCAATGCCGTTCTCTCAGATCTTTGCTGAGGATTTATTTGCGCGTCCGCGGTGGGCGTTACTGGCCCCACGGGACGGATGGTATATAGCTCCATATTTGCCTCCATCTTCGAATAAATTCTGGTTCGATATGGAGCTTATCGGAAGGCGGATTGCAAGTGTGAGAGGAAATTACGCCAAGTTTAAAACGCGCTTAACCGTACCGGTTTCCGTTTCAATCTTCCGCTGCAACAGGGTGATCGCATAAATCAGCTGTTCAGGCCGAGGCGGGCAACCAGGAACGTAAACGTCTACCGGAATCACCTGGTTCACGGGAACTAATGCATAGTTGCTAAACACGCCCGTCGACGTGGCGCAGGCCCCCATCGAAATAACCCACTTCGGTTCCGGCATTTGCTGGTACAACTGACGGATCACAGGCGCCATTTTGTTTGAAACTCGACCGGCGATAATCATGAGGTCCGCCTGGCGAGGGGAGCCACGGAACACTTCCGCGCCGAAACGGGAAATGTCGAACCGCGAAGCGCTCATCGCCATCATTTCAATTGCGCAGCATGCCAAGCCAAACGTCATTGGCCAAATGGAATTCTTCCGTCCCCAATTGATCACAGAATCAAGCGTCGTAAGCAGTATGCTGTCCTGCAGCTCACTGTTGTTTTCAGCGTCAATTCTGGTGAATAAATCGGAAGGGGCGGTCGCCAGCAGTTTCTGTTCCAATGCGTTGTTCCTGTTCGAATTATCGCATGTTTACCTGGGCAGAGGCACTCGCGGCAGCTGTGCTGAACTTGTCGAGGGGCTACCAGCCACCGGGGCGGAGGTGGTGTTTGTGAAGTGTTTGGCATTGAACCAGGAATCGGCGGAGGCGCCCGCGCAGCTTGCGGTAATCCTGCAGCGCTGCGGACAATTTTTCCGCGTTACCCAAAATGCCTACCTCCGGCGTTTAAGCATCTCTTTTGCACTGCCCCGTATGTTGGTTAGTTAGCGAGGCGAGATCAGGTTATCCCGTTTTCCAATACAGTCGACGATTTAGCTCTTTCTCCCGCGCACGCATGTAGACCCGATCACGGTTATAGACCTGATCTTCGAGTGTGTCTGCTATACCTATAACCTGTTCGAGGGTGAACAGTGATCGAATTTCCGTGACTAGGTCCCGATCGTGCCACTTTGTAGGATCGACATTAACAGCGATCTGAACTCCCAAGTCTCCGAGCTGGTCCTCCGGCCACAAAAGATGTGCCGCTTACTTCCCGTTCATCACGAAGCTCCACACAGTATCCCCAGCGCCAACCATCACATATTGCGAACCATCCATCTCAAAACTAATCGGCGCATTGCTCAACGAGTTTCCCAGGTTCGCATGCCACAACGGCTCACCCGTCTTCGCATTCAACGCAATAAAGTTGTTCGACGGGTCCCCGGCAAACACCAAATTCCCCGCAGTCGCCAACACTCCGGACCTGGGTCCGCCAGCCCCTTCCCACTTATGGCTCCAGCGAGTCTTACCAGTCTTATAGTCAATCGCCTTCAGAATTCCTTCCGACCATCCCCCGCGATCATTTCCGCCCCAGCCTTCCGGTTTCGGATCCTCGTCGAAAATGTAGTAGACGCTATAAGCATCCGCCGAGTTGATGTAGAACAAACCCGTATCGGGGCTAAAGCTGGGAGGCGGCCAGTTCGCCGCGCCGGCTTGATTCGGAGCCACCAGCGCGCCATCTTTTTGCGGGAACTTCTTTGGGTCGGGAATCGGTTGGCCCTTGGCGTCAATGCCACTAGCCCAATTCGCTTTGGCGAACTTCGAGGTAACTACGTTCTTCCCCGTCGCTCTATCCAGTACAAAAAAGTATCCGTTGCGGCTGGCCTGCGCCAGCAGCTTTCGCTTCTGCCCGTTGATCTCGCCATCAATCAACACTGGGGTTTGTATGGCATCCCAATCATGAGTATCGTGCGGCGATGGTTGGAAGTACCACTTCATCTTTCCGTTGTCAGGATTAATCGCCACGATCGATTCCGTATAGAGGTTATCGCCCATGCGCCCGTCACCCGCGATAACAGGCTGAGGATTGCCCGTGCCAAAGTAAATCAGGTTCAATTCAGGATCATAGGTAGTGGAGCCCCAAACCATGCCGCCGCCGTGCAGCATGGTTTCCACCGATGGCCAGCTCTTCGCTTCCGGATCTCCCGGCTGAGGATGTGCGTACCAACGCCACTGCATCTCACCTGTTTCCGGATCGTGCGATTGAATATAACCAGGCACGTCCAAATCATCGCCGCTAACGCCAACAATTATGTGGTTCTTCACAATCAGGGGAGCCGTACTCCCAAAGTACATTTGGTCCAATTCGCAAATCGGCTTGTGCCAACGCTCCTTGCCGTCCTTCAAGTTCAGCGCCACCAGATTGCAATCAGGAGTTTCAAAATAGAGCCACTTGCCGTAAATACCTACCCCTCGATTTCCGATATGAATGCCGCCCTTCGACGGCCATTGGAAGTGCCAAATTTCGCGGCCATTGCGTGCATCCACCGCCCATACATGATCCGGCACAGTGAAATACATCACGCCGTCCGAAACAATCGGCGTAGCCTTGATCGCACCCGGAGCTGTGATGCGATACACCCAGGAAAGGCTCAGCGACCCTACATTCTGATCATTGATCTTTTTTAGCGGGCTGAAGCGGCGGCCCGAATAGTCGCCATTAAACATCGGCCAGGAATCGGTCGGCGGTTGCTGCCACTTTGCCGGCGGAAGCCCTTGGCCATAAAGCGAGAACACAACTAACGAAAGAGGAAGGAATGCACGCAGCGTCTTCATTATTTCAAGCTCTCCAGGTATGCCACAATGTCGTGCATGTTCTTATCGGTGTACTTATCCAGCAGATCCGCATGTGCCTGATATGGATCGTTTTTCACAACTTTTACGTCTTTCGTAACCTTGAACGACCGGTACTCGCCTTCCGAATCGCGCAGAGAGACATTGAAGTCATCTAACTTATCCAGCACGCCACTCACGGTCAGCCCGTTCGCGGTAACAGCCACGGTAACCGGCTTCGAAGTTGCAAATCCACCACCGCCGCGGCGTCCAAAGCCTTGCGTGCGCGGGAACAGGAATTTCTGTTGCAGTGTCGGAGGATCATACTTCGCGCCCACGCCTTTCAAATCACCGGTCGTCGAATGACATTTAGTGCAACCACCGGCGCCGCTGAAATACGCTTGGCCCGCCTTCGCGTCACCCGTCAGCACATTCAGGATCTTGTTGTAAGGGCCACTGCGCAGAGTGTCGCCAACCTTGTCATGCAGGAAGTGCGCCAAATCAATCATCTGATCAGCAGACAAGCCAGCGCTGGCGTTGCCGCTCTGCATCGGGTGGCCCTTCTTCATAAAGGCGCTCACCGTGCTGCCATAGCGATCTTTCAAAACAACCAAAGAGCGCACCACGTCAGCTCCCTGATTTGCCGGCGGACCCTCACTCACCCCACGGGCCTTCGGGCCGTGACACGTAATGCATTCCGCAATGTAGATTGTGCGGCCGCGAGTTGACGCAGCCCGGTCGACCACATGGTTGTCATCGGCCCCGGCAGTCAGTCCGCCGCCCCCGCGCTGCGGTGGGCTGGCCATCGCCTTTGGCGGAAGGCTTGACACCAGATAATCCATCACTTGGGAAAACTCGGCGTCACTGATTTTCGCCCCACGGCTCACCATGCTGTTCACGGTGGCCAGCCATTGATCCTTCCCTTGCCCTTTGCCGGCCACAATTTCAGGGCCGTGACACGTAGTGCCGCAAACGCGTTGCACGAGGTCTCGGCCCGATCCGTCTGGCAGACGAGGCGGTCCACCCCTCGGTTGGGCCTCAAGACAGATCGCCGTCAGCATGGCGGCTAATAAAGCTTTGGATATAGGAAGGTTGGTTTGCACAGAGTTCTTACCGAAATATTGGTTTGCGCGCATGGCAACTTTTGCCGCCAGCCGCGCCTCGTATTGTATCGTACCCATCTGGCGCAGCGGATAAATTGAATTGGGTGCGGACCAATAATGTGCCGCCTCTCTCGCTTGCCATCCGATGTCAAAATGAACGCGCCTGACTAGCTCCGGTAGGAATCGGGGAATTCTTCCGATCCAGGGCCGTTTTTGGGACTTTGAATAATCCCCCGATTTTCATCGGGGGCTGGTCGCAACACTGTTCACGTAGAATCGGTCGACAAGCCCACGACTTGCCCACAATGGGAATCGCGGGATTCTTCCGAACCAAGTCATGTTGTTGGGACTTTGAACGATCCCCCGATTTGGGGGCTAGTCGAAATGCCCGTTTAGACAGTGGGATTGCGAGTTTCGCGAAGTTGCCAACATGGTAAATCTCTTCGGCCAATACGTCGGCCGGCTCTTCTGATTCTTCGAGGAAGAAGGCGTTGAGCCGACCAACAATCGCGCCGAACAAGCGCTTCGCACCGCTGTGCAATGGCGCAACACAAGTTTCGGAAATTCGAGGAGCCATTTTGATTGTTACCTTTTCTCTAAACTCTTAGGTGTAGTAGGTCTTCTTTTGTGTCAGCGGGCCGTAGGCGGTGCAGGCTAGGACACGGTTGTTAAGGTCAGGGCCCGTTGACCTAAAGAGCTCTGTCATCCAACGGTCGAAAATCGGCGTGCCTTGCGGGGCGCGACTGAGCTTGAAGGACGGAGGCCAGCGGCGCGAAGACGGGAAGAAATCGCATAACAGCCAGTGTATCGAAGTGCGCTAGAATCGACTCGTTCTATGAAAACACTTCTTTTCGCGACGTTGAGTTTAGGATTGGTGGCGCAAGAGATTCCGCTCGCTTACGGGAAACTGTGTGCCGCCTGCCATGGGGACCGTGCAACTGGTACGGATCGGGGGCCGACATTGATTGGTTCGCGGTCGTTACGATCGCGATCGGAAGGGCGGATACGCGACATTATTAAGGACGGCACGCGCGCAGGCATGCCGTCTTTTGCGTTGGCCGAAGGGGAACTCAACGTGTTGGCTAGGGCCGTGCGTTCCTGGAACGCTTCAGCGCTTGACGCAAAGCCAGTAGGCGATGTGGCGGCGGGTAAGCGCGTTTTTGATGTGCAGTGCTTGACTTGTCACATGGTGCGTGGCGCCGGAGGATCTAACGGGCCGGATCTATCGAATATCGCAAAAGAACTGACGGTGAATGAGATCGATGAGACGCTTACCGATCCGGCATCTCGCAAAGGACGGCACAGTGGTGCGTCGTGTCCTGGTTGGGCGTTCTGCCCTAGCGAGCCTTGGGCGGTGGTGAACGTTCAACTGAAGACTGGAGCCGTGTTGCGCGGTTTTGCGCGCGGGCGTGGGTTGCATGATCTGCAATTGCAGACTTTCGACGGAAGGATGCATTTACTAACCGCCGCGGAGTACGTCGCGGTGCGGGAGGAAAACGGTTCTTACATGCCGCCGTTCAAGGGGAACGCCGAAGAACGGAAGAACTTGATCGCTTATATAGGTGGCCTGGATGGAGTCAAGGTGGGGCCTCGCGCTGATTTGCTTACCGCGGCAAGTGCGGAATCGATGCGTAAAGTGGTGCAGCCCGTGGCTGGCGAGTGGCCGGGCTATCATGGTCTACCCAGTGCGAACCGGCACAGCGCGCTTACGCAAATCAATTTGGGGAACGCGTCGAAGCTGAAGCCGGCGTGGAGTTACACGTTACCGCATCCTAGTTTGCAGACCACACCGCTGGTGGCCGACGGCGTGATGTACGTCACATCGCCGAATCAAGTGTGTGCCCTCGATTCAAGCGCGGGTCGCGAGATCTGGTGTTACGTGCGAACGCGAGGCGATGCGCGATCGATGTCGGGAGATGCGGCGAAGGGCGCGCAACGAGGCGTGGCGATGCTGGGCGATCGCATCTTTTTCACCACCGATGACGCGCACTTGATCGCGCTAAACCGGCTGACAGGTGCGTTAATGTGGGACGTGTCCATGCCTCCGCAAGGGCCGGGTGTGTATGGCGCGACGGCGGCGCCAATGGTTGTAGGCGATTTGGTTGTCGCTGGAGTTGGCGGTGGCGACGCACCATTGCTTGGTTTTCTTGCGGCCTACAAAGCAACCACCGGAGAACAGGCGTGGCGCTTTCAGACCATTCCGAAACGCGGCGAGGCGGGCTCGGAAACTTGGGGTGGCAAAGCGATTGAAGCGGGCGGTGGGGCTACGTGGCTGACAGGCTCTTACGATCAGGAGTCTGACACGCTGTATTGGCCGACGGGCAATCCCTATCCCGATACGGACGGCACGGATCGGGCCGGGGACAACCTATATACCGATTGCGTGATTGCCTTGGATGCGAAGACCGGCAAACCAAAGTGGCACTTCCAATTCACTCCTCACGACTTGTGGGATTGGGATGCAACCGAACCGCTTGTATTGGTGGATGCTCCGTTCAAGGGGCGTGATCGAAAGCTGCTGCTCCAAGCAAATCGCAATGGGTTCTTCTACGTGTTGGACCGGACTACGGGCGAGTTCCTGCTGGGCGCGCCATTCGTAAAGCGGCTGACGTGGGCTACGGGGTTAGACGCGAAGGGCCGCCCGATTTTGAATCCTGCCGCGAAGCCGACAATGGGTGGGACGAAGACGTGCCCGGCAGTGCGCGGCGCAACGAACTGGTATTCGACCGCATACAATCCTGATGCGCGGCTGTTCTACGTGATGGCAGTTGAGGATTGTAACGTCTATCGCCAGGCAGGTAGTTGGTTTGTGCCCTATAGCGATCCGGCGAATCCCCCGTTGAAGGTGCTGCGGGCATTGGATATCGAAACGGGCAAAGTAGTGTGGGAAGCGCAGCAAATTGGCGCGCCGGAGGGCAACTATTCTGGGGTGCTTTCCACTGCGGGTGGTCTGCTGTTCTTCGGCGAATCGGGCGGCGACTTTGCGGCGGCTGATGCTAAGACGGGCAAGACGCTGTGGCATTTCAATACGGGGCAGGCGTGGAAAGCGTCGCCCATGACTTACACGGTGAAGGGGAAGCAGTATGTGGCCATCGCGGCAGGCGGCAATGTGATGGCGTTTACTTTGGGTGAATAGTGCGATGAGTAAGATCAATCGGGTTGAAATCCACGTCTTCCAGTTTGACGCAATGAATCTGGGATCGGCTGGCGGCTCAACGATTGGCGCGTTGGGCTGCAAGAAGGGCGCAGTTACTCGACTTACTAAGTACGCGACAGTGATTCAAACTGCGAATGGGCTGCGGGGCGAGTATGTTACTCACTGGGTGGGGTCGGCATCGGCACTGGGGCAGACTCAAATGCTGGCGCCATACTTGATTGGCCGCGATGCGGAACATAGGGAAGGGATTTACGACGACCTGAAGCGTGAGGCCCGGCAGTTCGACCATATGGGGCATGGGCCGCTGGACATTGCCTTGTGGGACCTGGCGGGCAAGAAGTATGGCGCCTCGGTTTCGGAGTTGCTGGGTGGCTATCGGAAGCGGTTGCCCGCGTATGCCTCCACTTATATGAGTGATCGCAATGGGGTGCTGTCATCGAAGGAAGCGCATGGCGAGTTCGCGCTGGCGTGCCGTGAGCTTGGGTATCGCGCCTACAAGATTCATGGCTGGAACGAAGGCGACAAACGCGAGGAGGCGCAGAACGTTTTGCACCTGCGCCGCACGGTGGGCGATTCCATGGAGCTTATGATTGACCCGGCCTGCCAGTTACGCACCTTCGCCGATGCGCTGTATGTTGGCCGCGCCTGTGATGAGGCGAAATACTTCTGGTACGAAGATCCGTTCCGAGATTCCGGTGTGTCTGCGTTTGCACATAAGAAGCTACGGGGGATGATCAAGACGCCGCTACTGCAAACCGAGCACGTGCGGGGCTTGGAGCCGAAGGCGGATTTCCTGATCGCCGAAGGCACCGACTTTCTACGCGCCGATCCGGAGTACGACATGGGGATCACGGGCTGCATGAAGATCGCGCACCTTGCCGAATCGTTTGGCGCGGACTGCGAGGTGCATGCCAGTGGCCCGGCGCATCGGCACTGCATGTCGGCCATGAGGAACTCGAATTATTATGAGGTTGCGTTGGTGGGCCCGGGTACGCCGAACGCTGTGCCGCCGGTTTATAAGTGCGGGTACAGCGACATGCTGGAGGGCGTTGGGAAGGATGGGTGCTTCCCGGTGCCCGATGGGCCTGGGTTGGGAGTGGAGTATGATTGGGGATTTATTGAGCGGAACCGGGTGGCGCTACATGTGCTTGAGTGAGGCTTGTATTCAAGTAAGCGCTTGAATATTGGCAACAATGGCAGCCAGTTCGGCTTCCGATAAGGAATCAAAGTAGTGCAAGGCAATAGATGCTTCGCTGTAAGCGTCACGGCTCCTGGTCGATTCTACCTTTGAGTTCATGTCATAGTCAGCCGCGTTACGGGATGAGCGAAGCCGTTTTAGTTTGGATCCGATTTTAAAATGCCTGTGGATGCTTGCCTTGGTCAAATAGGCGACTAGCAAATGATGGTCATCGTGCGGCTGCCGGAAAGGAACTCCCTTAACAGCTAGAGCGCCCAAGAGGACATTGAGGAGGCCGTAGTAGCTTCGACCTATACTTGTTCTGCATTCCGACTTTTTCGCGGAATCTTTGAACCGGTCCGCAATTTCAGGAAAATCTCTTGCGTTCACCGGCGTGCTCAGATGTATTGGAACAGGACGACAAAATGTTCTTGTTCATCAATCGAACCCTGTTCATACAAGACGCGATCCAGGAATTCCTTAAATTAAAATCAGAAACTTCATCAACCGTGGCATGAGTTGTCCCTTTGAATGTGATCAGCGAGTAGTCGGCGATTTCAGGGTCGGGGACTAACTCAACCGAAATCGAATCCGCCAAGCTGTGGTTGTCTAATATCAGGGATTGAATTTGGGCCAAGATATTCGAGGCATGATGGTGACGCGCGAATTCTTCCGCTTCCTTGGAAAGCGTGACGGCAGGAGGAGTGGATCGCTGGTGTGGAGGGGGAGTGATGACCGCTGGTTCGTGAGGCTGATTGACTTAATTCGGTCCGCCATCCTCAATTTAGCACTTAGCGGTGTGGCGCCACCGCCGAGTTCGGCCCCCGAATGGTCTATCTGCCGGCCATGTATCTGTTTGAGTGAGGCCCACATGCTAAAAGGCGGCTAGATGCCCGAGATTTCACGATTCTTTGGAATTTCGATTCGCATGTAGTTTGATGATCACAACCCGCCTCATTTTCATGCCATTTATGGTGGTAAGGAAGCGCAAATTGGGATCGACAAAGTTCAGTTGATTGAAGGAGAGCTTCCAAGCCGGGCGCAATCGATGGTGAGGGAATGGGCTGTACTGCACCGAAAACTGGCATCTGCAGAATAGCGAAACGCCAAAGAACATTGAACCGCTGGAGTAGATATAAAAATGTCGCCAAGAATCAATCGAGTACGGCATCTGAAAGCGTATGAATTAGAGTTAGGCTTCACCAACGGGTTAACAGCGTCCATTGATCTTCAGCCCCGCGCGATTGGTAGAGGCGGAGTTTTTCGTCAACTTGAAGATGTTGCTTTCTTCAAGCAGGTTCGTGTCGAAGATGAAGCGGGGACGATCGTATGGCCGAATGGGGTTGATTTTTGTCCCGACGTTTATTAAGCTTGGCGACAGGAAAGCCGATTCGGACGCTTGAACCCGCATAGCGTAAGCGCAATTATGAAGCTCGACCGAAAGGCCGGAAGCCACTATTTCACCAAATAGTTAAATTAAAACGACAAGGATTGTTAAAGCCACTTGGTTGAGCTATCCCTCAGCCACCCGCAGCCCAAAGCTCATCCAATAAATCCGCGTCCCATCCACCCAAAGCCAACCTTCAGCCTTGAACGTCACCGCGCCACCTTCGCGCACCACCCGCTTCACTTCCACTTCCGACACAATCTTCCTGTTCGACGGAACCACTTGGCCGCGGTACTTCCACTCGTGCGGATTCTCAAGTGACACCATCGGCCGCTTCAGGCCCTCCGCAGCGCCCATGTGGATCGTGTAAAACTGCAACGTCTGCACCAGCGCCTCAAGCCCCAATGAACCAGGCTGCACCGGGTCCTGATAAAAGTGTGCCTTGAAGAACCACTCGCCGGCGTTGACGTCCTTCTCCGCGCGCAGCCGCACGGTCCCATCTTCAGCGGGCCACAGGCCGTTGATTCGGTCGATCAGCAATGCATTGCCGGTTGGCATTTTCAGCGCGCCGGCAAAATAGCGATCCGGGGAAGCCTTCAAGTCCACTAGGAAATCGGAAGCCGCATTCACCCGCGCCTTTTCGTCCGGCGACGCGGGGATGCCCACCTGCCGCGCCAAAGCCTCTGCGCGGAAGAAGCCGAAAGTGGTCTTCATCTCGAAGACTTTCTCGGCGTTCAAGTGGCAAACTACATCGAACGACACCAGCGTCATTCCGCCAGCACGGCTTACGTTAGTCAGGATCGACTTAGTGCGTATCGTTCCCTTTGATGCGGGAACATTGACTAACATGGACGCCGTTCCATCCAAGTTGCGGAACGCCAGTTCGGTCTCGGCGCGCAACGCGATGCCAACGTACGAACCGAGCCAACCACAGGGTTGCAGCGCGGCTTCGAGCAACACGGGATACGGCATCGTCGGCTGGCTGTTCGCGTGGAAATACCAGTCGGACGGATCAATGTCGTATTCTGCTTCTACTGAGCAACCGATGCGCTCCACGTTGAAATCGCCGTCGATCTTGGCGATGCGCGTCATGAAATGATACGGCGGGCCAGGCAGCCGAGGCAGCCGCATGCCGCTATCGAACTTGGTGAACGGCGTGCCGAACGCGTGACTAGGCGGGCCCCAGGCGCAGTTGAGCAGCGCGCGATAATCGAGCGGCACGTTGTTGACTGTTGCCACGGCGCGATCGCCGTCCAGCTTCGCATCGGGCACAGGCATTTCATCCAGCGGGCAGCCTGGCGTCAGTGCCAGCCCCATGCGCTTACAGTGGAACGCTTTTAATCCGTCGATAGTGCAGAGCAGGTCGACGAATAGTTTCGGCTCGGGACCATCGATGACTTCGTCAACGAATAACTCGTAAACCAGATTGCGCGACGAAGGGATAACCTGACCGCGGCAGCGCAATGGGTAAGCAATTTCAGGCACTGGCTCAAAGCGCCAGCCGTCTTTATCGGTGGTAAAGCCAAGGGCCATCATATAGAACGCCATCGCTTGCAAGCAGCCTTCAAACATCAGCGTGCCGGGCATGCAGGGGTCGTTCTTGAAGTGGCCTTCGAAGAACCAGTTGTCGTCGCGGATGGGTAATTCGGCGCGCATGTAGCCGCGCTTCCAGGGGCCACCGGTGAAATCCAGATCGGTAACGTTGTCGAACAGCAACAGGTCGGGCGAGCCGAAACCGGGGGAGCGTTGATGAGGCGCGGCGAACTCGAAACCTTTGCCGAAGCACTCGAAAGCTTTGCCTGCCGCCGCGGCACGCACTTTGTCGTGGGTGAAGCTGGACGAGATTCCGGCCACGCGAGGCTTGGCCACTTGGACACCGGGAGTGGGGTCAGCCTTGTCCGGCGCCCACAAGATGCCGGCGGAATCGGCCAGTTCCTTGGCCGTGAAGAAGCCCGCTTGACCGTTACGAACAGAAAGCCGCACCTTGTTATTGATGTGGCAATCGTAGTGGAAGAAGAATAGGCGGATGTCACCTTGGCGAGCATGCTGGTCTATCGCAATTTCGTACTGCAAAGTTTCGCCGGGTTGCGGCAGGCCACCGTGATAAGTGAGGTCGCACCCAAGAAGCCGGTAAGCGCGTTCGCCCTTAACTAGTTGATCGATTCCAAGCCAGGAGATCAACAGCAGATCGGCCTGACCTGCTTCAATCATGATGCCGCCGGGCATCCGGTTGCGCCACAAATACCAGGAGTCGGACTTCACGTCCGTTTCGGTCCAAATCGTGCCGAGACCCATGGAGCATGGCGCTGCATCAATGCCGGTCATGCGATCGGCCAACAACAGCGGCGGCATGGGCATGCGAGCCACACGATGGTATTGATCGATGTTCGCGAATTGCGGGCCGAAGATTGCTGAGATGGGGCCTGATGAAATTTGTTCCAGTTCGGTGCGTGAAAGAGTTTTTGAATTGGCAGGGGGGAAGGTGCGGCCCGTCGAAATCACCGGGGCAATTGGCTGCTGTGTTTTCGCCGCTGGTTTTGTCGCAACAGGTGCGGATTGTCTGATAACCGGCATCGCCGCAGGAGGTGGTGGTGGCGGGGGAGGCGCCATGATAGGGGCAGCAGGCGCGAAGGCGGTTGCCGTGGGCGCTCCACCAGCAGCCACTGCCGCATACGCCCGCTCCGACATTTCCAGAAATTGCCGATTGTGTTCGCTCGCCATTTCGAGGAAGCGTTGGTGCTGTTCGGTCAGCGTGTGCGCGTGCAGTTCGAATAGTGACTTGGTGCGTGATGGCATAAGAGTGGTGGGTGGTGCGGGCAATTCAAATGGCGGAGCATGTGCCGGAAAAACTAATCGGCGCGATACGGATTCTTGTTTTGGACTAGGCGGTTGGAGAGGTGTGAACTTCACGCCAGCCGCCAACAATTGAGCTTGTGCGTTGAGCGCCTGCCGGATGCCATCGACACTAGCCAGATCAAGCGATATAGCAATATGATCCCGATCACCGAGTATGCGCCGGATCCACGAAGTTGAGCCGCCTTGGGGACCATGCTCAAGAAAGATGCGGACGCCGTCAGCATAGGCGCGTTCGATTACAGCGGGAAAGTCCAACGTGTGCTGAGCCTGATTCGTCAACGCATCGGCGATCTTGTCACGCGTCGGTTGATAGTGTGTGTTCGTGGAATGCGTATAGAATCGCACGCCGGCCACGGGCGATGTCTCGCGGGAATGTAGCCTATGCCAGGTCTTCGCGAACGGGGCGAATTCCGGGCAATGGACAACCAGATCGTAATTAATTCGCTGGCCCCTGCCCTTTGGCATGGCATCAGCAGGGCCCGCCACAACGTAGTCGCCAGGGCAATGGATGGCAGTGAGCCGCAATGTCGGCGCGGACGCAAGCAGCGTACGAAGTTCCTCTTCAGAAGTGTTCAGTCGCCAGGTCTGCCACATCACACCGTTCGTGGTTTCAAACTGGCCGCCGATGTAGCGCTCAAAAACTTCCGCCGCCGTGAATTCGTGATGGAAACGACCGATGTCTCGCCAGGCTCCAAATGCGGCAAGGCTGTTCGTTTCGCCGGAGCTGATACCGATTGCCGCCGTGGGCTTCAACTCCAACCTGCCGAGCGTGAGCCGTGCATGTACCTGCGACAGTAACGAGCTGCCCCAGAGTTTCTCCGTGGTGGTGGGTTCCTCCGCGAACGGATCGAACAGCCACTGACTTGCTTCGAGCAACTCCGGGGGTACTTCACTCAGCAATTCCGGGAAAGCTAGAAAGAAGTCCCGCCCCATGCGTGAATAGGCGGCAGCCGCACCCGGAAAGACGAATGCAAGCTCGCCGGCGATCGGCTCCTTGCGGTAATAAATGCCGTCCATCGCCAGACTTGTTCCGCCTTTCCCCATAGCTTGTAGCGCCCGTTCCCGCTTGGACGCCAGTTCTTCTTCGGTGGCGGCGACGATAGCTAGCGGTCCCTCTTGATAGATGCGGGGGGCCGGAGATGACACGACAGCTTGCGTCTTCTTTGATGCAAACAAGGCGGTGGATTCGCTGCGGCCGCCAAGCGCGTTGGTGGTTGTGATCGCCGCCGTAAACAGTGTTCCATGGCTGATGGCGACTAGTTCCGCCGCAACATCCAGCAACCCGCAGGCCGCGTGGGCGTGCCCGAAAACGTGCGCACGCACGCCTGGCTGCAGCCCAAAGCCACCTTCATCCCCGCCTAACAGCGCCAGTGGTTCGCCGGCGTCTTCCGCACGCTTCAATACTAAGAAGACGGCGGCGTCGCCCGCTTTTCTGTGCGGCAATAACGACGCTATCGCGGCGATGTGCACGAGCTCAACCGATAGATCCACCGCCCCAACAATGGCTGCGTCTAACTCGCCGTTAGCCACTGCCCTTTGCGCCAAACGCAGTGCATCAATTCCGGAGAGCTCTTCCGACATCACGGCCAAACTGGGCCCGCGCAAATCGAACTTGCTGGAGATTCGATTAGCGACGATGTTCGCCAGACGCCCTACAACTGCTGGGGGCGTCAGTACCGGGGCAACGGCGTCTTGCACTGTCTCATCCGTCCATTGCTGCGCGCGCCATCGCAAGCCGTAACGGGCCACTTCGGCGTCACAGCCCATGCCAACAAAGACCCCAGTCTTCGCCTTATTCAAAAGGCCCGCGTTTCCAATTGCCTCGGCTGCCGCTTGGAGCGCCACCAACTGCTGCGGCAAAGTTTGCTCAAGATCCGCTGGCGGAAAACCCAGTCCTTGCATTTCAAGCGAAGCAACATCAATACGAGTCTCACGCGGTTCGCCAGCCAGAATAGCTTCGGCAAATTGCCGCGCATTCGTCGCGTCGCCAGCCACCACACCCATTGCGACAATCGCCACTGGCTTTAACGCGGCCGCATTGGCAGTCGCCTTCGCACTAGCGTGTTGTTCCACAATCATGTGCGCGTTATTGCCACCGAAACCAAATGCGCTAATTGCCGCCCGCCGTTCGCCGGTCCATGGCTCGTTGGCCGTCAACAGTCGAAACGGCGACCCCTCAATCGCTTGTGTCGGTTGGTCCAAATGCAACGTTGCCGGACGAATGCCCGCTTCCATCGCACCCAACACCTTCAGCAAACTGGCCATACCCGCGGCGGTGATTGGATGCCCAATGTTGGATTTCACCGAGCCAATCGCCACCCCGCTCAACCCAGCAAACACTTTGCCAGTGCTACGAATTTCGCTAGCGTCACCAACTGGGGTGCCTGTGGCGTGGCACTCCACCATGGTTACGTCCGAGGGCTTCAAGCCACTAACTTCGTAAGCCATGCGGATGGCCTGTTCCTGCCCCGCCTCCGACGGCGTGAGCAGTCCCGCCGTACGCCCGTCGTTTGAAACCCCAACGCCGCGGATGACGCCAATAATTTTATCGCCCGCCGCCTCAGCATCCGCCAAGCGCTTTAAGAATACGAACGCCGCGCCCTCCGCCGGAATCAAGCCGTCGGCCCCAGCATGAAACGGCCGAGTCTGCCCACTGGGCGACATCGCCTTCAGCGTGCTGAACCCGGTATGCAGGAACAAATCATCAGCCCGATTCACCGCACCGGCCAACATCGCATCCGCCCGTCGGTCATGTAATGCGTCGCAGGCAAACTTAATCGCGTATAAAGAGGAGGCACACGCCGCATCCAAAGCAAAGGCGCCTTGGTCCAAGCCCAGCGCTCGCGCAACCGTCTGAGCCGCGAAGCCGCACATGAACCGGTTCTCCGGCGCAATCTCCGGATCTTGTCCCAGCCAAACTTCTTCAGCGAACTGCGCCAGCTTGTCGGAAGGCAAACCCAACAGTCCAATCACAGCGCCCGTGCGTGCCGGAGCAAGCTCCATCCCACCTTCACGCAAAGCCCCGCGCGCGGTGTGAAGCATCCACTGAACCATTTCGTCGTAGCGGGAAATTTCCTCGACGCCAATCAGAAAACCCTGAGGATCAAAGATGTCCTCAAAGCCATTGACGTATCCGCCTTGGTCTGTGAGCACACGCTCCGCCGTACGCGCCGGATCCATCATCACGTCTTTAGGAATGCGCCAGCGCCCCTCCGGACATGCCGATACCGCGTAGCGACCTTCCACCACCAGCGACCACAGGTCTTGCGGCGAAAAGGCGCCAGGGAAAATGGCGCCTCTACCTACGATTGCGATTGGTTCAAACATGCGGACTTATGAGCCGGAAGCAGCGTGCATTTCCACGCCGCTCATGGTGGCCACCATCTCGTCGCCGGCGTTCACAAAGCCGATGTCACAAACAATCTTGCTTGATCCCACCGCACGCGCCGAAACCACACAACGAATCGGTTCCGATTCCACGCCGTGCCGCAGTAACCACAAACTGCCGATGCTGGTAGGCAGCGTCGGTTTGCCCAACGAGTGATAACCCCATAGCCGGGCCAGTTGCAAGCCGCCGTCCAACATCGCCGCATCGCTATGACGATTCCCATCATGCCAGTTGCGATCCGCGGTGCCAGTCAGCGTGCCTTCAATGCCGTTGCTCGAAAGGCCTTCCACGCTTTGAATCACTTGGAACGCCGGGCCGTGAAACAACAACTTCCCGTATATATCCGCGTCCGGCCAAGGCGCGCCGCCCGTTTGGTTCTTCGGCAAATCCCCCATGGTGATGGCGCTGGCCGCCTCACCCGCGGTGACAGTGGCTTCATAGTGTCGCGTGCCATCCGCCGAGGTCAGTTCAAATAACGTGTCTGATTTAGGTCGGACAAAAAGCAAATTCCCGCCGCTAGTAAACTTGTCCAGCTTCACGCCGCGCAAGACCTTC
>JANXXI010000229.1 GCA_025350695.1 Acidobacteriota bacterium | reverse complement strand
GTGGTCCAGATCTTCTGGCCGTTGATGACCCATTCGTCGCCGTCACGCACCGCAGTCGTGATGAGCGATGCTAGATCTGTGCCCGCGCCCGGTTCGCTGTACCCGATCGCGAAGTGCAGCTCACCACGGAGGATGCGGGGGAGCATCGAGCGCTTCTGCTCCTCCGTGCCGAGGGCCAACAGCGTCGGGCCGACGCTGTTGAGCGTGAGCAACGGCAACGGCACACCGGCCCAGTGCGACTCCTCGACGAAGATCATCTGGTCGATCGGGCCGCGGGCTTGGCCGCCGTACTCGTGACGCTCTACTCAATTGGAGCCCAACCGGCCGAATACCGGGCGTTCCTCGCTACGCAGCAACCGGCCGAAAAGATATTTCCGTACCTCATTGAACCCAGCAAAGTGAAGCAGTGGATCGGCGGGTTGGTTGAAACCAAAGTGCTCACCGATGGTCCGCCCAGACCCGGTAGTAAGAGTCAGGAAATTGTCGAAGACCAAGGACAACGCATGGTGTTCGATTCCGAGATCATCGAGTTACTACCAAATCGTTTCCTCTCCGTCCGGCTATCAAATGAAAATATGGATGCTGTCAGTCAGTTCCGGTTTAAGCCTGACGGACTGGAACATATTCAACAAGTGAAGTGCAAGGGCTGGATGCGAATGTTGTCGCTCTTCATGCGCGCGCCCGTTGAGGCCAAACTCAATGAAGATTTTGCGCGCCTCAAGAGTTTAATCGAAAAGTAATCGCCGCTAAGGTTGGAATCTGTAACCGACGCCTCTTACTGTGAGGATGTATCTGGGAAACTGGGCGTTTTCCTCGAGCTTTTGGCGAAGCCACGAAACGTGAACGTCCACCGTCCGAGTCGTGATGTTGGCTTGATATTCCCAGACATCGCTTAGTATCTGATCACGCGTCAAAACGTGTTCGCGGTGCTCTATCAAGTATCTAAGCAGCTGTAGTTCCTTGCCCGCCAGGCTAATATGCTGGCCATCCCGAAAGACTTCGGGACGTTCAAAATCCACTTTCACGGTTCCGAACTCGAACTTCAAAACTTTGATGGGATTTTCTTTGTGAACCCGGCGGAGTAATGCTTCCACACGCGCCAGTAATTCCGAAGGGTCGAAGGGCTTCGTCAAGTAATCGTCGGCCCCAGTGCGCAGGCCCACCACACGATCCACAATCTGCGTTCGTGCGGTCAGCATAAGAATCGCTACGTCAGAACCGGCCTGACGCAATTCGCGACAGACCTCAATGCCGCTGCGGCCAGGGAGCATCACATCCAAGATTATTAGATGAAACGCACCGCCTCTTGCCTTCGCCAAACCTGTATTACCATCACCGGCCGTCTCCACTTCGTAGCCGCTAGATAGAAGGAGGTCCGAAAGCGTCAGCGACAACCCCGGTTCATCTTCAACCAACAAAATTCGTGAATTCATTCATCGCTTCCTTGGAAGCCGCGGGCAGCCGAACAACGAACTCGGCGCCCTTACCTTCTTCGCTACGAACGGCAATCGTGCCTCCCTGCCCTTCAACTATACGCTTCGTCAAACTAAGGCCAAGTCCGGTGCCATGGATCTGATTTTCGACAGCTTTCTTGCCACGGAAAAAAGGCTCAAAGATATGGCTAGCTTCCCGTTTAGGAATGCCGGCGCCCCGATCAGCCACTTTAATTTCCACTTGACCTTTCTGGCCATTGTCGCAGGCGGAAGCGGAAATGCCAATCCATCCACCAGCGGATCCGTACTTGGCCGCATTGCTGATCAGGTTCTGAAGAACCTGTTGCAATCCTGTTTCGTCACCTAGGATTCCAAGCATCTCTTGAGGAACATTTCGCTCAATCGTGCAGCCCGATTCAGCAATGGTTTGAGCGGAAGCGGAAAGCGCTTCGTCAATTAGTTGATCCACCGGTAGGGGTTCCTGCTTCCATTGCGTTTGTCCGGAGCGGGTTCCCGCAAACCGAAGAACGTTCTCCACAATGGAACCCAGCTTGCTTACTTGATCCTTGATGAGGTTGGCATAACGCTCAACTTGCGCCTGGTTTTGAAACTTTACGATGCCGCCGCCCAAATTGAAGGCCGCTGTGTTGATGACAGCCAGCGGCGTGCGCAGTTCATGGGATATGCTGGCGACGAATTCCATTTGCATGTAGGCCAACTGTTGGGCGCGGCGGGTTAACCAAAGCAATGCGCCAATGGTGGTTAGCATCAAAGCCAGAATGCCCGTTGTCAGGGCTATGTTTCGAGTTTTCGCGCGCGCCACCGCAGCCTCAAGCGAACCTTCTTTGTGCCGGACGGATAGTAACCACCGGCCTTGATCTTGATTGATTCGGCCTCCAGGCCTCGGACCGCCAAAACGTTCGCCACCTCCACCCCCTCGCGGTCCGCCACGGCGTAATTGAGATCGGAACAGGACGGTTGAAGCATCGGCAGTGGTTGCAATCGCTGACGAATTGCCTGTGGAAGAATAAATCCGCACTTCGGGAATTTCCCGCATCGCGATTTCCGCTTCGTACTCCATCGGTCCGTTGCCCCCCAGATGCCGTTGTAACAATTCAGGCAGCACTTCCTGCTGAAGCACCGTCGTATCCAGCTCAATTGCCACCCACTCTCGAACGTAAGCTCCCTCAGTTCGATCACGGTGATTCCAGCGAGGGAACTCCAGAACACTCATTGTTCCGGTGTCCATCGGCCCGCCACGAGTTTCCGGGTTGCTCAGCCGCGCCATTAGCCGGGCCCTAAAGCTTTCCCAACCATATGGCCAATCAATCGGACGGAATGTTTTGTTTGCGGCATCCATCATGCGAAGCGACACCTTTTCACCATTCGGCACGATTCGAACCAGTTGCTTTATAACGCGTTCATGCTTCGCCGATTCTTTCCAGGATTCAAAAAGCGTTAGATAATTGGATTCAACGGCGGCGTCATTCTGTCCCGCGAGATCCGCGTTGAATCCTCTGGGGATTAGCGCAGAACCAATGGAAGAGATTTCCTCATCAAATTCCCTGGCGAGACGATCAATGTCGGCTTCAAGTCTTCGCTGTCGTCGTTCCTGCTCACTACTAGCAACCTCTCTGATCCACCGGTACTGCAGGCCCGCAAGCAGAAGAGTGGATCCAGCAAGCAGACCCACAAATAGCCACAGGAACAATGCCTGACGTCGATTCTTTTCCACAATACGAAAATAGCGCGAACGGGCGGGGATATTGTAATAAAAAATGTTAAGCATGTATCAAGAACGTAAAGCCTTAAACTATAGGGAGTGTCCCGTTCCCCCAATCTAGCCAAACCCGAAGTGATGAGCCCGGCGGGCTATTGGCCACAATTAAACGCGGCCATTGAAGCAGGAGCAGACGCAGTCTATTTCGGGCTGGAGCATTTCAGTGCCCGGGCCAAGGTTGGCTTCGCTTTGGAAGAGCTTCCCGATGTTATGCGGACTCTCCGGACGCGCGGCGTTAAGGGCTACGTTACATTCAATACTTTAGTTTTCGATGCGGAGCTTGATTCCGCCGCAAAGGCACTTGCGGAAATCGCCTCTTCCGGGGCCGACGCGATTATCGTCCAGGATCTGGGAATGGTGAAGCTGGCGCGGGAAATCGCGCCTGGGTTAGCTATTCACGGCAGCACCCAGATGAGCATTACCAGTGCGGAAGGAATCGCCCTGGCAATGCGTTATGGCGTTAGCCGCGTGGTGTTGGCGCGAGAGCTTTCGTTGAAAGACATCCGGGCGATACGCGCCGCGACGGAATGCGAACTGGAAATGTTCGTCCACGGAGCCTTGTGCGTTTCCTACTCAGGCCAATGTTTTTCCTCGGAAGCGTGGGGAGGCAGAAGCGCCAATCGCGGCCAATGCGCCCAGGCGTGTCGGCTGCCCTATGAATTGATTGTCGATGAAGTCCTGAAGCCTTTAGGGGACGCCAGATATTTGCTATCCCCGGGTGATTTGTTTGCCCTGCATCAAGTCCCGGAAATTGTTCAGATCGGCATTTCATCCCTCAAGATAGAAGGGCGCTACAAAGATTCCGACTACGTAGCTTTGACAACCCGAGCCTATCGCAAAGCAGTGGACGAAGCATGGGCGGGCTCACCGTTGAGTGCAACGCCTATCGAGGATTTGCAACTCGATCAAGTCTACTCGCGCGGATCGGCCCCATATTTCATCACAGGCACGAATCATCAAACGGTTGTGCGGGGACGGGCTCCCAGGCATCGAGGGGTGATGATGGGCAAGGTGATCGAAATCTTGGACGATGGCGTGTCTATCGCGCCGTCGCCAGAGCAAACGATTAGTCACTTAAAGCCTGGAGACGGTGTGGTGTTCGACGCAGCAGACTGGTTGAGTCCCCAGGAACAGGAACAAGGTGGGCGCGTTTACTCTGTAACCGAACAGAAAGATGGCGCTCTCCATCTTGGCTTTGCTAACACCGCCATCGATTATGGCCGAGTGAGGGTTGGCGATCTGCTTTGGCGTACAAATGACCCAGCGCTTGAAAAGGTATCCCGACCTTACACGGAGGCGACTGGGCCAGTCAGCAAGCAAACGGCGCATGTGAAAGTGACCGCCCGTGCCGGTGAACCAATGGCGACCGAATGGCGAGTGGGAACAACGATGATTCGATTTTCGTCGAGCGAGCCCTTGATCAAAGCTGAGAAACATTCGCTGGACTTGGGTGCGCTGCGGGAACAGTTTGGCCGATTGGGTGGCACGCCTTACGAACTAGGAACGCTGGATGCGCAAATAGAGGACGGCCCATTCGCTCCCGCCTCGATGCTAAATCAAATAAGGCGGGAAGCGGTGGCGCAACTGATCAATGCGCAATCGTTGCTCCCAACGATTGAGGTTCGGGACCCCGTTGAATGTGTCCGCCACACGTTGCCGCTTCCCATTAATTCGCCCGCACCGGCTCTTCCACAAATACACTTGCTAATTCGGAGCGCCGACCAACTAGATGCGGCGTTGTCTCTCAGGCCGCACAGCATCACACTGGATTACCTGGAACTCTACGGCCTGCGCGCCTCAGTCGAGAAAATTCAAGCGCGCGGCATTGAGGCCCGGGCGGCGAGTCCTCGAATCTTGAAACCCAGCGAGGAGCGTATTGTCCACTTTCTGCTCAAACTGGGTTGTCCCATTCTTGTGCGGTCGGCTGGACTACTTGATTCGTTGAACAAAAGCGAGCATCCGCAACTGATCGGGGACTTTAGTTTGAATGCGACGAACGCAATAACGGCCAGCATGCTCTTAGACCTGGGGCTAACCCGGCTTACCCCCTCACACGACCTGAATGCCCACCAGATTGCGGATCTCTCTTTCAGCGCCGGCGCCGGAAACTTGGAGATAATCGCCTACCAGCATTTGCCGGTATTCCATATGGAGCACTGTGTATTTTGTCGATTTCTCTCTTCTGGTACTACCTATGAGGACTGCGGTCATCCGTGTGAAAAACATCGTGTAGCGGTCAGAGACGAAAATGGCAGGGCCCATCCGGTGATGGCTGATGTTGGATGCCGCAATACTGTTTTCGGAGCCGAGGCGCAGCACGCTGGGGCGCATCTGGCGGCGTGGCTCAAGTCTGGCCTTCGACATTTCCGGTTGGAATTCGTCCACGAAACCCCATTGCAAGTGGCCTCGGTTTCGGAGGCTTTTGCGGGCTATTTTGACGGTTCTATCTCTGAGCGGCAACTTCAGCAACAGATCCAAAAGGCCAGCCCTGGAGGCACAACCGAAGGAAGTTTGTTTGTTTCAAACCGTGCCTTCAACATTCTGTGAACCACCGGCCCGATCCCTTCATTTGAAGGATTAGGCCAGGTGAAATAAGCATGAAGAACAGCAGTTCTGCAAGTCCCAACTGGTACCAATCCCCTCCCTGTGATGATCCTTTGGGCTAACGCTTTTGCAGGATTGTACCGAACCATTTACTTTGGTACCTTTCCAATATAAGCAGTATTGAATAGAAACAAGGCCGAACAGTTTATGCGCACATCCCTTCACCTCGTCATGTATACCCTCGTGGGGACCGCTTTGTGTTACGCGGACAAATTCCAAATTTTATATGCCTCGAACATAGACAAAGGTGATTCATTCCTCAACGTCACAAACACCGGAGCCAACGGGGCCGCCTTGAATGGACCTGGATTCGGTGGCGCAACGGGAAACATCTGTTTGAACGTTTACGGCTTCTCTCCGGATGAACAGCTCGTAGCGTGCTGCTCCTGCTTGATTACCCCAAATGGGCTTGTATCTTTGTCTGTCACTCAGGATATTCTCTTCAACACATTGACGGGGATTCGCCCGAACTCAACAGTAATTAAGCTTGTCACCACGGCCACCGGTCCCGGGCCTTCCTTTACCGGAACCTCCTGTACGAACACTGCCGCAATGGCGGGAACAAATAGCAATCCGGTAGTGGGCGGCGCCTTGGCCTGGGGCACCACGCTGCATGCGCCGGCCGTCAGCGGGGGCAGTTTCGTGACCACGGAAAGGCCGGCACTCGAAGCAACGTTGAGCCCAGAGGAGTTGCTGAGCATTTCGAATCGCTGCGCGAACATCATCGGAAATGGCAGTAGCTATGGCATTTGCCGCAGCTGCCGCACGGGTGGACTTAACGCAGAGCGGTAAGCCAAGCCAAAAAATGGGGACGGACGAAACTGACAGCTTTTTTCGCCATCGCAAGTGAGTGATTTTTCCAAAGGGTACCTTGCGAAAAAGGCTGTCTGTTACGTCAGTCCCCATTTTTCAACAAGCTCTCAGGGTGAAGCGCGTTAGACGCGCTATAATTTCCATTTCCCTATAAATGCCCCATCTCGCTCTTTGGCAATGGATACTCGGCGCCTTTTGCGCCTTCATGATCGGCGTGGCTAAAACCGGAATGCCCGGCGTCGGCATTCTGGTTATTCCTCTCATGGTTCTGACCGCCGGCGACACCAAACACTCCGCCGGTTGGCTCCTTCCCATTCTTTGCACGGCGGATCTGTTTGCCGTTTTCTATTGGCGAAGACACGCAGCTGCGAATAAGCTATTCTCCATGGCCCCATGGGTCGTTGTTGGAATGGCCGGAGGTGCAGGGGCGCTGTATCTTGAAGAACGCTACCTTCGGCCTCTGGTAGGCACAATCGTCCTTGTCATGTTGGCGCTTTATTTGTACCGCCGATTCAAGAGTGACCTACGTCCCGCGCACGGAGGGCTCTATGGCCTGGCGGCAGGCTTTGCCACTACAGTTGCGAACGCGGCAGGTCCGGTGATGAACCTCTATCTGCTTACCAAGCAACTACCCAAGGAAGAATTTATCGCAACCGGCGCTTGGTTCTTTTTCGTTATTAATCTGGCGAAAATCCCCATATACGCCTGGCATGGCCTATTTAGCAGAGCATCACTTATTTTCGATGTAGTGCTAGTTCCCGCCGTCTTGATGGGAGCATTGACTGGACGCTGGCTGCTTGGGCGAATCCCCCCCAATGTCTTTGAGGCTTTGGTGATTGTGATGACAGCCGCATCCACAATTCTGCTATTCCGCTAACAGCGTCGACCCGAATATTGAGCGTCTAGAGTTGAGTATGCTAACCTCCAAGTTGCGTGGACCCACTTCGAATTCAAGTACATCCCAGCGACAATGTTGCTATCGTCGTCAACCCGGAAGGCCTTCCCACTGGGACGACTTTCGCCGACGGACTCCGGCTGGTCGAGCATATTCCCCAATCACACAAAGTGGCGTTGAAGCGCTTTGCCGCTGGAGAACCTATTGTCCGTTACGGCCAAATCATCGGTCAGGCCAATCGCGAGATCCCGCAGGGTAGCTGGATTCGCGAGGACACGCTGGAGTTGCCGATGGCGCCCGCCCTAGACCAACTCGCGCTAGCGACCGCTGTACCTCACCACCATCCAAGCCTTGAAGGTTATACCTTTGATGGGTACCGCAACGCAGACGGCTCGGTTGGAACAAAGAATATTCTAGGGATCACAACCACAGTACAATGCGTTGCGCCAACAGTTGACTACGCCGTGCGCCGTATTAAGGCCGAGTTGCTTCCCCGCTTCACCAATGTGGATGACGTTGTATCAATCACGCATACATACGGTTGCGGGGTGGCCATCGATGCGCCCGGCGCAACGATTCCGATCCGCACGCTAGGACACATCAGTCATCACGCGAACTTCGGCGCCTCGCCATTGGTCGTAAGCCTGGGCTGCGAGAAGTTGCAACCTGCCCGAATGTTGCCGGGCGAAAACCTGCAAAGGCTGACGAACAAACTGCCAATCCTAAATGATGATCCTTACGTGGTCCGGCTGCAGGACGAAGACTTGCGTGGGTTCGGGGAAATAATCTCGGCGATCATGCGTTACGCCGAAAAGCGTTTGGTCGAGTTGAACCGTCGGCAAAGAACCAGTTGCCCTGCTTCTGAACTGAACGTCGGATTACAATGCGGAGGCAGCGATGCTTTTTCGGGAGTAACCTGCAATCCGGCAGTTGGTTACGCTTCCGACTTGCTGGTGCGCGCCGGTGCCAGCGTCATGTTTTCCGAAGTGACGGAAGTGCGCGATGCCGTTCACCTTTTGACGCCGCGTTGTTCGTCGGAAAATGTTGCGCGCGATCTTATCCGCGAAATGCGTTGGTATGACGAATATCTGGCGCGCGGCGGAGCCGACCGCAGCGCGAATCCCACGCCAGGAAACAAACGCGGCGGGCTGTCCAATGTGGTTGAAAAGGCTCTGGGTTCAGTAGCCAAGGCAGGAACCAGCGCTATCGCCCATGTAGCGAGCCACGGCGACAAGGTCACCGCGAAAGGCTTAACCTTTGCCGCGACCCCAGCCAGCGATTTCATCTGCGGCACGCAACAACTCGCGTCCATGAATATGCACGTCTTCACCACCGGCGAAGGCACCCCGTATGGCCTGGCCCTGGTTCCGGTGATAAAGGTTTCATCGAGAACAGCATTGGCCGAACGCTGGCGCGATTTGATTGATTTGGACGCGGGCCGCATCGCAACCGGTCACGCCACCATTGAGAGCGTAGGCTGGGAGCTGTTTCATTTACTGTTGGATGTGGCAAGTGGACGGAAGAAAACGTGGGCCGATCATTGGGGCTTGCATAATGCCCTGGCTCCGTTTAATCCAGGCCCGGTTACATAGGGTACGCAGCGGGAATGGCCACTCTCTGTTGGAATGATCTTGTTGAGGCCATCGCATTTCTCCTCAAATTGGAACAATCTTGAACTTGTACCTTTGAGAGCTTTAATCAATGCCTTCGAGCACTCCAACGCTAGAATTCTTCAGGAATTTGAAAAAAACCCTGTGTGCGGTGGGGCGGACCCCGGGCGGACCCCCTGGTCTGCGGAGCGCCCCCTGGCCCGACTGCTCAGGATCCGTGAGCAGCTTCGAAATAGGGTGGGAAGTTGGGTGGGGGGGAAATTAGGGTCAACGCATCCTGAGTAAACTTAACGGATGGTCGCACATACGTAAAACCCCGCGCCCACCTCGTTCACTTACACGCCAAACCAATTGAGATTGCCTAGGTGTGATTTCCCCGCAACGAGTGCCGATCGGAGAACTCGTCACAGGCCATTTCCCGGCCAACTTCCATAAAGTTTTCAACAACTTGCCCTTTCCCAAAACCCGGCCCCCTTGCATGCCCATGCCAAAATGGCATCGGGAATCAAAGTCGGCTCTGCTTAAGAAGAGCCGCCCATTCCAATTCAATGAGGAGCAAATCAATGACCATCGAAGCGCAAACAGTCGCCAACACCACCAACGCCCGATTATCGACGGGACCCATCACCCCCGAAGGAAAAGCCCG
>JANXXI010000220.1 GCA_025350695.1 Acidobacteriota bacterium | reverse complement strand
CTGGGAACTTTGTTGCCCTGAAGCTTCTCGGTTTCAACCGGGGAAACCTGTGGACGCCGAGGATCGGATGAAGTTCCTGCGCCGATCATTGGGCAGATAACATACAAGCGTTCATACATTTGGCGGCCGTCGTGGCTGCCTGCCGGGTTAATGATTGCTATTTTGGAACCAGCTGGAGGTTTGACTCCTGTTTGGCCAGAGAGAGAGAGAGAGAGAGAGAGTCGCACAAGCCAAGAGGGTTTTGGTTGAAACTGAGTTATAAGTTCTCATAGCTAGTGGTAGACTAATACTAGTACCGAAAATAGTCAAGAGCTAATCCTTTGAATAAGCATAAATCCTGGGGGATAGGAATAATCTGAGGGCGAAGAGTTAGGGTTTGTCCACATATATGTTGTCTTTTTGGAGCCAATGGGGAATTAGCTTCGTTTTTCAGAAACGCGCGGGGATGCATTTGGCGGTATTGGCTTCGTTTTATGCGACAGGTATACGGGTTACTTGTGCTCCTTGAAATTCGACGTCGTTAGCTAAGCCAATGGGACACCAGCAAGTTGTTGGGAGTCGTCATCTGATGTATTGTGGCAGTGCCCGGGTAGGCAGTTGGGGAGAAGTGGCAGGTAAGTCATTGAAATGGAGTGAGATACTATATTTCAACTAGATGTTATCGACAAAAGCCAGAACGCTCTACTTTCGAAGGTGGAGTCAAGAGAGACTCTACCGCGCCAGCCGCAACATCTCAGAGGCCACGCGCTGAAACGCCGGTCCAAGCGCGGTCACATCCGGCGCGTAAATATACAAACCTAGAGCCGTTCCCGAATCCGGACTGGGGCCGCGCGGGTCGTTACTCACCGTCATTAGAAGATTGGCATCGGGGGGCGCCCCGCTGTTCCCCAAACCAATACTAAAGATAGTGACCCTGGGAACCGATTGCCCTGAACTCACGCTAGCCGTGGGGCTTGTCCAGGTCACCGTTTCGACGCCGGAGCGGATTCGTTGCGCGGCGGAGATTGTGGCATTGATCGACGCATTTTGCATGTTGGTGCTATCGGGTGGCAAGGTTGACCCGGTCACGGTTACCGACGCGTAAGTGGTATCAATCGCGTTGCCCCAGGCATCCCGGTTCGCGACCTCTGTGACGTCGGCGGGATTCATGCCTCCAGACCAAGAACAACCCGTGGACGGCAGCACTGACTCTGACTGAGTTGCCGTTTGAACGGGATTCCCCACACCGGTGGAACCCATTACGCCGGCCGTCCATCCATTAGCCGAGCAACCAGGATTAGTGATGTGATTCCAGGCCGTGAAGCTGGTGGGCATGCCGTCGGTGAAAAATAGAATAGCGTTCAGTGCTCCAGGCTGGCCTAGCGCGGCCAACTCTTTGTAGGCTCTCCACAAACCTGAGGAGCTGTTCGTGGAATCGTTGCAACTGATTCCGGCAATTACCGATCCGATGTCGGTGGCCCCTGAAGTGAAGCTGGAGTTCAAGGGCACGTCCACCGCTGAGCCGGTAGCGAAAGTTACAAGCCCGACGTTGTCGCGACCCAGTGCGAAATGACCTAAGAAAGCAGTGGCCGCTGCTTTCATCGGTTCACACGAACTACTGGAGCTCAAAGACCCGGAGTGGTCGAGCACTAGGACTACGTTGACGTCGCGCCGTGTAGCGATAGCCACGGCGTTGATGGGAGTGTTGCTTGCGGCTGGACCGAACCATCGCAAAAAGGTGGAGGGAAATAGGACTGTCGATGTGACCGTCACGGTTCGCAAAGGGCCCGTGTTTACGACCGTAACGGTAGGGTCGGCGATGGTTCCGGTAGATAGATAACCATTAGGGAAATTCTTGCGAAAATAGCTGATTGCCGTATCCGTTGCGGCTTGCTCCTGCGCGCTATTATTGGCTCCCCGGCTAAGGGCCCTTGCTCCGGCCAAGGCTGCGGCATCGGCGGCCGCCGTGAGTTTGGTGCGCGCCATTTGCATCAACGACACATCCACGGCAAGTCCAATCACGGGGACCAGGACCATTAGGGAAAAGCCGAATAGCAACATGGTGATCCCGCCTTGACGACGGCGGCGAACTGCGCTGACTTTGAGGTGATTTGGAAGTCGTTTCATGTTGTCATCGCTCAAAAATACACGACGGAATAGATCCCATTAATGGGGATCCCAAAGGCGTTCAGGAATTGGAACGCAGGTAGGGCGAAGTAAGATTCGCAGACCCAGACTTGGCTTCCTGGCGGTACGGTGGGGAGCATAGCGGATGATCCTGACCCAACGTTGCTGGCGCCCGCGGCTGGGTTGACCAGATAGGCGGTAGGCGCAATATTTCCCATGGTATCGACCAACGTGGCATCGGGGGCGCCGAAATTACTCGGGCGGAGTGATGGGTTTCCCAAGGTCAGACGATGGGAAAAAGCATACGATCCCACTCGGCAGCCGCTGGTAATCGAATTTGCGGTGCATTCGGATTGGTCGACTAGCTTGATTTGCGAAAAAATGACCACGCCGGAGCCGGTGGCTGTGGTGTCGAGTCCTTGCGCTAGAGTGGTTACCGTATTCTGTGCCAGAGTTTGAGAGAAGTCGACGCCTAATCCATACATGTGGCCTAGGTCGCGGGTGAACTGCATCGCTTGAATTCCCCTCCCTGCGGTCATACCGGCAAGCAGCATTCCGAAGAACAACGGAATGAGAATGGACATGGAAATGGCGAATTCGATCATCACGGAACCGGCTTGGGGAGCTTGCCTTGTTCTGATGCGCCGGATGCCAGTAGATTTCGTGTTCTGTGTCATACATTACCTTCCAGGCGGCCCCGAAACGGGAGATGCCTCCATGGCGTCGGCCGAACTGGCGACAATTGGGAACAGCCCTGACGTCCTGACCAGAGGCACCATCCAAGCATAAGAGAGCCCAATAATTGAAACCTGAACAATATTTCCACCGCGGTTGCTGTTGAGGCCAGTGACGGGAGCCAATGTGGTTTGATCGTAGTAGGTAATATCAATGTGTTGGTCAAGGGTGTGTCCCAACGGGATCAGATAGGTTAGAAACCCCATGCTTTCTGCTTTCACAACGTTTTTGACGGACTGATCCTGGCCTAGCGAGCTACCACTGGCCGTTTGAAATTGGCTGGTAATTGCGTAACGGGCTCCGGCGCGGGCGGCCGCTTGTGCGGTGTTTTGAATAAAAATCGCCAAGCCAAAGTCGATGATGGCGAAGAGAAAAATTAGAAAAGGCATCAGCGTAAGGGCGAGCTCGACCATAGCTGCTCCTCGCTCCGGCTTCTTATGCTCGGGACGGATCAGGACCATCATTACAAAACGCTCCAAGAGTATAGGTAGGATATCGGCCGAAGTTCAGGCTGACATTAGCCCTTAGCGATTTCGCGGAGGTACTGGAAGCTTGGAGCCTATTTCAGATAGTCGTTGAGGCCTGCTGCCCTTTGCGTCGGCTCCACTATGGAAACTGGCGATGGCGGCGAGTTCGTCATTGTGCGATTCGAAAAGGATATCGAGCTGCGTAGTTTTCAACAATTCACGCAAGCGGGGAGAAGGATGGAGTAGTTTAGCGAACCTCCGCGACGCGCCACGATTCGCGTAGGCCGATGCTATCTACTGTTAGGTGGCAAGCAATCGAGCAGCAGATGATGGCTACCTCTTTCGTACTGGCTTAGGATTTGGCCTAAGCGTGAGTGCCGTCGATCTTCTGTCCGTTGACTAGATCGAAGAACAGGCCGAGTTTGAGCGTGAGCAGCGCGCCGAAGATGCATCCTAGCCGGTAGAGCAGCGCCTTCATGAAGCCCCAATGTTTACCGAGATACGTTGCGGCGCCTTGCACAAAATCGGCCTCGACTAGGGAAGCTTCTTCGGGCGGCGGTGCGCCTTTGCCAACGGTGGCAGACGCATCGGGGGCCAGCAATATCTTTTTACCGGCGTTGCGGATTTGGAAGCAGATCTCGGCGTCGCCCCAGCTGTCGCCAAAGCGTTGGTCAAGGAAGTTCATTCCCTTCAAGAATGTCTTGCGGACCATGAAGGCTTGGAAGCTTGGGAAGGCGAGCGCCGTTTCCGAAACGTTGGGTTTTCGGAAGGCCGGTTTCAGGTTGCCGGGTTCGGGCAGGTCACGGGTTTGGGCGGCGGCTTCTCCTGACTCGGACTTAAGAGCCGGGACAGCGGCAGTGGCCTCGGAGGCGTCGTCAAGCACCTTGATTAGCTTCGCCGGGGTATCGTTGCCGAGGCGTACCGCGGGGTCCGTAAACAGGACGTATTCACCTTGGGCGCTGCGGAGTGCGATGTTTACTGCCCGCACCCAGCCAAAATTTTTGGGCAGCTTGAGGAACGTGATGGCTTCGCCGTACTTGTCGCGGAGAGATTGAGTTGAATCAGTGGACCCGTTGTCCATGACAATGACTTCAAGTTCAGGCCGGTTTGTAGCCAGTTGAATGGCATCAAGGGCGGATTCCAGTTCGGCTGCGCGATTGCGGGAAACCAGGATGATCGTGGCTCGGATTTCTATGGGAAGAGGTTCGTCTTGGATTGGATCTGCCATGGTGGGTTTACCGGGTCAAAAACCAACGGCGCAAGGATGCGAGGACCCTTGCGCCGCTGTAATCTGTAATCATTGCCCCAGGCTAAAGCCGGGATGAGCCAGAGCTTAGGACTGCGCCGCTTCGCCGCCGCCTTCTTGTCCTTCGCGCATAGCCCGCAGGCGTTCTTCACGGCGCTTGGCGCGATCTTCAGAATGCTTGATGAGCTCCGATCCGACTAGTTCAAGCATTGCGGTTTCAGCGCCATCGCCACGACGCCAGCCGAGTTTCACGACCCGGGTGTAGCCGCCGTTGCGTTGACCGAAACGCGAGCCCAACTTGTCGAACAATTTCTTGACCGAGTCAGGCGTCATTAGATAGGAAGCCGCTTGACGGCGGGCGGCAAGATCGCCTTTTTTGGCAAGCGTAATCATCTTGTCCACCAGCGGGGCGGCCGCTTTGGCCTTGGTTACCGTTGTGGTGATGCGTTCTTCGTTAATTACGCTTGTGACCAGACCGCGCAACAGCGCTTTACGGGCGCTTGCGTTGCGCTGGAGTTTGTATCCCGAGATGCTCTTTTTCATCGTTTCCTACCTGACATCAATTACCAAACTGTTTTTGTACAAGGAAGCCGTTATTCGGCTTCCATCATGTCTTCGTCGTCGCCTTCAATATCCGAGATTGGGGGAATGCCGCCGACGGGCGGAACCAAGCGGCCTGAAGCATCGATCTTCATGCCGAATGACATACTCAAGCCGGACAGAATTTCCTTAATCTCGTTTAGTGACTTGCGGCCAAAATTTTTCGTGCGAAGCATTTCCGCTTCCGTCTTCTGCACTAAATCGCCAATAGTTTGAATGTTGGCGTTCTTCAAGCAGTTGTAGGAACGGACGCTCAGCTCAAGTTCTTCCACCGAGCGGTTCAACACTTCGTTGGTTTGACCTGTGGCGCGCTCTGCCGGCTCTTCGGTCACTTCGGAAATTTCTTCGAAGTTGATGAAGATGCTCATGTGATCCTTGAGCAGTTTGGAAGCCTGGCCGATCGCATCTTGAGGAGCAATGGCGCCGTTGGTCCAAACTTCCAGGTTCAACTTGTCGTAATCGGTCATCTGGCCAAGCCGCGCGGATTCAACGGAAAAATTGGCTTTTCGTACCGGCGAGTGAACCGAGTCGATAGGGATGTAGCCAAGAGGCAGATCTTCATCGAAGTTGCGGTCGGCAGCGACGTAACCACGGCCGATCTTGAGACGCATTTCGATGTTGAGCTTGCCGCCTTCGCCTACGGTGGCGATGTGCATATTTCGATCCAGCACCTCCACATCGGCGCTGGTCTCAATTTGACCGCTCATCACTTCGCCTGCTTGGTCAACAACCAAACGCACGGTGTGGATGACGTCGGTCATCATCTTGAACGGTACCTGCTTGAGGTTCAAAATAATGTCGGTTGCGTCTTCGACTACGCCCGGGATGGGGCTAAATTCATGGGCGACGCCTTCGATACGGACGGCCGTAATCGCAGCGCCTTCAATAGAACTCAAAAGCACGCGGCGCAACGAGGTGCCGACTGTCGTGCCAAAACCCCGCTCAAATGGCTGGGCTGTAAAGCTGCCGTAACGATCGGTCAGCGTTTCAGTATTCGCCACCAGGCGCTTCGGCTTTTGGAAACCTTTGAACATTCATTCTCCTTGCTTACAGGCTACTTCCTGATCCAGCGGCTTTTCTCAGACCTTGTGATTAGACCTTGCTACTAAGCCTTTGTTACTAGGCCACCGGGCGCAACATGATGGGGGTAAGGCCCCATCATATTACTTGGAGTAAAGCTCAACGATGAGCTGTTCGTTCAATTGGATCTGGACGAGATCTTCACGCTTGGGGATACCTAGGATTTTCCCCTGAAGCGCTTCGCGATCCATTTCGAGCCATGGAGGAGTGGGCTGATGGGCCGTAGCTTCCATGGACATCAGAATATTGACGTTTTTCTTTGCGCCGTCACGAATGGCGACGATATCGTTCGGCTTGACTGTATAAGACGGGATGTTTACCCTGCGGCCGTTGACGTTGACGTGACCATGACGAACCACTTGACGCGCGGCCGAACGGCTGGTGCCGAGACCCATGCGGTAAAGGACGTTGTCGAGACGGCGCTCAAGCATATTGAGCATAACTTCGCCGGTGACACCCTTAGCCTTGTTGGCTTTTTCAAATAAATTACGGAATTGGCTTTCGAGAACGCCATAGTAGCGGCGGGCTTTTTGCTTTTCGCGGAGTTGCAAACCGTAACCAACAATCTTTGGCTTACGGGCTTTGCCGTGTTGACCGGGGGGGAAATTACGCTTTTCGATGGCGCACTTTTCAGTGTGGCAACGCTCACCCTTCAAGAACAACTTCATCCCTTCGCGCCGACATTGGCGGCACTTGGGACCATTATACTTAGCCATTCAATCTCCTTGACCTGATGTAGCGGATCCGCCACAGGGTGCAGTTTACGTCCGAGCCAACTTACTTACAGTGAGCCACGGCTTTCATCCTGCTTCGCCCCCTCTTACTTAAAAGAAGGTCTTCGCATTATACGAAGACGGGGCATCATTAAATCATAACACAAATGCGTGGGGCGCTTAGAGCGCGGTACACGCAAACAAGGGGAAGGCCCAATTGGGCCTTGCCCCTCGCTGAGAACTTATTACAGAACAACGCCCATCAAACGCGGCGCTTTTTAGGCGGTCGGCAACCGTTGTGAGGTATCGGCGTAATGTCCTTGATGCTGCGAACTTCGATGCCGACGGTCGACAGCGCGCGGACTGCCGACTCACGGCCGGCTCCAGGGCCTGCCACACGAACTTCCACCACCCGTAAGCCGGAGTCCTTGGCTTTGTTGGCGGCGGTAATCGAGGCCTGCTGCGCGGCGAAAGGAGTGCCTTTGCGGGAACCGCGGAAGCCGAGCGAACCGGAACTGGACCAGGCAAGCACGTTGCCCAGGGGATCGGAGAAGGTGATGATCGTATTGTTAAACGTGGCCTGGACGTAACAAACGCCCATGGGTACGTTCTTCTTTTCTTTCTTCTTGAACGATTTCTTCGTATTCTTTGCTGGTGCTTTAGCCATGTGATTCTTAAAAAGCCCTTTTAGGTCTTAGCGGACGCTTTCTTCTTGTTTGTGACCGCGCCGCGGCGAGGACCTTTACGTGTGCGCGAATTCGTGTGAGTGCGCTGGCCGCGAACCGGCAGCGAACGACGATGCCGTAACCCTCGGTAGGAACCCATTTCGATGAGACGCTTAATGTTCATCGAAATTTCCTTACGCAGATCGCCTTCAACCGAACCTTCGTTTTCGATCATTGTACGAATTTTGTTTACTTCGTCTTCGCTCAAATCGGAAATCTTCTTGTTCTTGTCAACGCCTGTGCGGTAGAGGATTGAAGCCGAACGGGTCTTTCCGATGCCGTAAATATACGTGAGGCCGATCTCGGCTCTCTTCTTGGCGGGTAAATCAACGCCTGCAATACGTGCCATTTCTTAAACGCTCCTGCCTACTTAAACCTTCGTTGATCCAGGATGCTGCTTGCTTACGCGCGCGGCTCGCTGGCCTTTGGTTGATCGAAACCTTAACCTTGACGCTGCTTGTGCTTGGGATTTTCGCAAATGACCCGAACCACGCCTTCGCGGTTGACGATCTTGCACTTAACACATAATTTTTTGACGCTTGCGCGAACTTTCATAATTTCCTCAACAAACTCGTGATGCGACCGCGGCCTGGATCTAGCGGCGAAACTTCCACCAGAACTCGTTCCCCAGGGCGCAGCCGGACGAAATTCTTTTCTCGGACACCCGCCGGATGGGCCAAAACCTGCTGCCGCGAAGTTAGCTCTAAGCGAACCATGCCGCTCGGCATCAACTCCAAAACTGTGGCTTCGACCGGTTCCGCCATGTACCAGTATAACGCGTCTGGCACAAACCCGTACACTAGCCCCGATGGGAATCGAGGATTCTTCCGAACCTAGGCCGACGTTGGCTTCTGAACAATCCCCCGATTCCATCGGGCGCTAGTCAAAATGCCTTTACGGCCGGGTTAACACCCACGGGCCTTCCGCCGTCACCGCCACGCAATGTTCAAAATGAGCCGAGGCCGAACCATCCACGCTCACCGCCGTCCACTTGTCGTTCAACACCTTCGAGGCGGGCTTGCCGGCATTCACCATCGGTTCAATCGCCAGAACCATGCCTTCTTTCAAGCGGGGATTCTCACCGCGGCGGTCCACATAATTAGGCACTTGCGGCTCCTCGTGTAACTGAGTGCCGATCCCGTGCCCTACAAATTCTCTGACGACGGTGAAGCCGTTCGACTCCACATACTTTTGCACCGTCTCGCAAATATCGAATAGCCGGTTACCCGGCCGGACCTTGTCTATCGCCATTTCAAGCGACGTCTTGGTCACTTCCATCAACTTCTTTAACACCGGGCTTATTTCCCCGATAGCGACTGTTACCGCCGAATCGCCAAAATATCCATCCAACTGAACACCCGTGTCGAGCGAAATGATATCGCCTTTCTTGAGAATCCGCTTTGGGGATGGCATCCCGTGAACGATCTCCTCATTGACCGACGCGCACAGCACATAAGGGAAGCGATTGCCGGCTGCCTGCGAATAGTAACCCTTAAATGCCGGCTTTGCCCCGGCGTCCCGGATCATTCTCTCCGCTACCAACTCAAGCTCGAAGGTTGTGATGCCTTCGACGGCCATCTCGCTCAGCTTCGCCAGAATATCGTGCACCAGCAGACCACTGCGCCGCATTTTCTGCAATTCCGACGGGCTTTTGCGAATGATCACTGGCTGCCCTTTAGTATTCCTCAAACTCCGCTGCGGCGGCCACGAATGCGGCCTGCGCGCGGGGTAAACCCTTCATAGTGGCGCATAATGAGCTGGGCTTCGATCTGGTTGATCGTATCCATCGCCACACCAACCACGATCAGCAGCGACGTGCCGCCAAAGTAAAAGTTCACATTCAAGCCGTCTAACAGGAAGCGCGGGAAGTGCGCGTCAATCCAGTTGCCCATGAGTGGCAGATGCTGCAGCTTGATACCCGAAATCATCAATTCGGGGAGAAGGCAGAGGATGGCAAGGTATAGGCCGCCCACCACGGTGATCTTCGTTAAAATGTTGCTCATGTAGTCGGCTGTATTCTTGCCTGGGCGAATACCCGGGATGAATCCGCCATACTTACGCATGTTGTCAGCCGCTTCGTTCGGATTGAAAATGATGCTCACGTAGAAGAAGCAGAAGAAGACAATCAAAAGAATAAACAGGATGAAATAGAGCGGCTCGGAGTGAGCGATCGCTTTGAGCATTCCTGAAAGGTAGGCGTTGTCCTTAACCCAAGACAGCTGCATTGCCGTTTGTGGGAAGGTCAGCAAACTGGAAGCGAAGATCACCGGGATAACACCACCGGCGTTTACCTTGAGAGGTAGGTGAGTGGAGGTACCGCCTGTGACCCGCCGTCCAACTACGCGCCGGGCGTACTGAACTGGAATCCGCCGTTCGCCCCGTTCCACTAGGACGATGAAGCCAACCACACCGACCATCATTGCCAGAATAATGATCAATTGCAGAGCGTTCCATTCATGAGTAACGGCCACATTGGTATAGATGTTGTTCATGGCGGCCGGTAAGCCGACCACAATGCCAGTGAAAATGATCAGCGACATGCCGTTGCCAATGCCGCGTTCGGAAATTTGCTCACCCAGCCACATGATAAAGGCTGTACCGGTGGTCAGTGTGATCATCGTCATGAGGATGAATCCGATGCCGGGATTGAGGACGAAACTTCCAGCCGCCTGTAAACCAGTTGCAATCGTTGCGGACTGTACGAGAGCCAAAAGCACCGTGATATAGCGGGTCCACTGGGTGATTTTGCGCCGGCCCAGTTCGCCTTCTTTAGAAAGCTTTTCAAGAGTTGGCACCACCAACGTCATCAACTGCAAAATAATGGACGAGGTGATGTAGGGCATAATGCCCAGAGCAAAGATAGTCAACCGGCGGAACATCCCACCCGAGAACAGATCAAAGAAGCCGAGAACCGTACCTTGATTAGACCGGAAAAACTCTTCCAACTTATTGGCGTCAATTCCAGGGGTCGGCAAGTGGCCGCCCAACCTGTAAATTGCCAGCATTGCTAGGGTAAATAGAATGCGCTTCCGGAGATCCGGAATTCGGAATGCGTTCGCGATTGCCTCAAAGAACTTCATCTCTTCTCCGCGCTACTACTTCTGCTTCTTTTTGCTGTTTTTCACGGGAGCGATTACCCGCGCCGGAATCACGGTAACGGTGCCGCCGGCAGCTTTAATCTTTTCTTCAGCCGCTTTCGAGAACAGGTGCCCTGAAACGTTAATGGCGCGGGTGAGTTCGCCGTTAGCGAGAACCTTCAACCCGTCATGCACTTTATGGATTACGCCGGCCGCGATTAGACTGGCGGGATCAAACGATGTCCCTTCCATTTTTTCGAGCGTCGATAAATTGACCAACGCAAACTTCTTTTTGAAGATATTGGTAAATCCGCGCTTCGGCAAACGGCGGTGAAGCGGCATCTGGCCGCCTTCAAAACCACGCATTTTTGAATAACCACTGATCGAGCGCGCACCCTTGGCGCCGCGGCCCGAAAACTTTCCGCGACCGGTACCCATACCTTGGCCGACGCGCCGTTTTTTATGTTGTTGGCCCTTGGGGGGCCGAATATTCGATAAATTCATCTTGTCTCCGCGCTTTATATTACGCTGGCTACTGCAATTCCTACTGACGCAAATGCCCCTGTTCAGATGCCCTATTCAACAATGGCAAGCAAGTGGGGAATCTTCGCCACCATGCCACGGAACGACGGCGTATCGGGCCGCTCCACTATCCGGTTGAGCTTTTTAAGGCCGAGCGAACGCACAATAATCTTGTGTTTCATCGGCGTGCAAATCGGGCTGTTGGTCAGCTTGATTTTTATCATTTTCTGCGACATAACGCGTTTTGTTCCTAAAATCCTTAGCCTTGACGGCTTTTACATCTTGCCAATGTCAATGCCGCGCAGATCCGCCACAGTCTGCTTATCACGCAGCTGCTGCAAACCATTAATCGTAGCCTTGACCGAGTTATGTGGATTGCGCGAACCGAGCGACTTTGTCAGCACGTTCGGAATACCCACGGCCGTAATTACCGCGCGAACCGCTCCACCGGCGATCACGCCAGTACCAGCCGGGGCAGGCTTCAACAACACGGCTCCCGTGCCAAATCGTCCGGTGACGATGTGGGGAATCGTGCCATCGAGCACATTCACTCTGGTCAGATTTCGTTTGGCGGCTTCGATTCCCTTTTTGATTGCCGAGGGAACTTCCTTCGCCTTGCCTGTGCCATATCCGACTACGCGAGCCGCGGGATCTCCCACTACCACCAGGGCCGAAAAGCTCAGATTCTTACCGCCCTTAACCACCTTGGTAACGCGGTTAATGGCGACAACCTGCTCTTTCAAGCTTAGCTGCGTGGGGTCGATACGTTTGATAATCGTTGGCATTTAGAACTCCAATCCTGCTTCGCGCGCTGCGTCGGCCAGCGCTTTGATGCGACCGTGATACAGAAAGCCGCCACGGTCAAAAACCACTTTCTTTACGCCCTTCTCAACTGCCCGCTGTGCTACCAATTGTCCGATTTCCTTGGCTCCGGCGAGATTACCGCCGTTTTTTGACCCGCTCTTTTCGTTCGACGAGGCAGAAGCCAGAGTTGTACCGGTCCGATCGTCGATGATCTGAGCATAAATATGCTTCAGGCTACGGAATACCGCCAGGCGCGGCCGTACTGCGTCGCCTTTGACTTTTTTGCGGATGCGGGTGTGAATTCTCCGCCGGACTGCGTCCTTGTTAAGTTTACCGATCATTACTTTGTTAACCCCACTTGTTAACCCCTTCTGTTAACGCCGCTCTTATTTCTTGCCTGTGGCGCCGGTCTTGCCGACCTTCTTGCGCAGCACTTCGCCCGTGTACCGGACGCCCTTGTTCTTATATGGATCCGGCTTCCGCAGGGCGCGCATGTTCGCCGCCACTTGACCCACCAATTGCTTGTCGAAACTGGTGAGTACGATATGCGTCTGTTTGTCGATCTTCGCATCCACGCCCGCGGGCAGGAAAAATTCAATAGGATGCGAATAGCCCAACGTAAAGGTCAACACCCGCGGATCTTTCTGATCGCAACGATAGCCGATACCGACTATGTCCAGTTCGCGCGTGAATCCCGTGGATACGCCCATTACAGCGTTCGCGGCCAAGGCCCGAGTTAATCCATGCAGCGCGGCGAATTTATCGCTGTCCCGCAGGATGTTCATCACATTGCCTTCCTGCTCAATGCGCACGCCAGCCGGGATCGGCACGATGAGCTTACCCTTGGGGCCCTCTACCTGCAATTGCTCGCCTATCTTAAGCTTTACGTTGGCGGGCAGCGGAATCGGTTTCTTCCCTACTCTTGACATTAGTTCCTCTACAAATTCTCGTCGTCTAGTTCAGTTGCGGACCCATAACCAGCTTCCTAGCCAACGTCTACCAGACGTGACAGAGAAGTTCGCCGCCGACGCCGTTTTTGCGCGCGGCCTTGCCGGTCATCACACCTTTCGGCGTGGTCAAAATATTAATGCCCAAGCCGCCAAGAACCTTCGGAATGTCCTTGTTGCCCACGTATACGCGGCAACCTGGTCGTGACACCCGTTGGATCTTCGAGATTACCGGCTCATTGGCGGGCGTGTATTTCAAGTAGATCTTGATCACTCGCTTTACGCCTTCATCGGCAATCTTGTAATTGGCGATATAGCCCTCTTCTTTGAGAATCCGGGCGATTTCGGTCTTTATCTTCGAGCCAGGGACGTCAACCTTTGGGTGCTTGGCTGCAATGGCGTTGCGAAGCCTGGTAAGCATGTCGGAAATCGGATCGCTCGTCATATTCTCTTTTCTCTTAAGTGGCCTCTTACAATTTCTATAACTATTCCGGAATCGAGTACTGCTGTGGGTCGATTCCGGCCTGCTTGCTGCTTTGGTCTACCAGCTGGACTTAGTCACACCCGGAATTTCTCCGGCGAGCGCCAACTGGCGGAAGCAGATACGGCATAAATTAAACTTGCGGATGTAACCGCGCGGCCTGCCGCAGCGGAAACAACGATTGCGGTGGCGAACGCCGAACTTGGGTACACCCTTGTCCTTGAGCGCCTTTAATTTTACGTCTTTGGCGATTTTCGCGGTTGTTGCCATTCGCTTCTAATCCTCTCTATTTACTAAACGGCATGCCCATCGCTTTTAGCAGCGCCAGGCCTTCCGCATCCGTCTTTGCCGTCGTCGTGATCGAAATGTTCATCCCTTTAACCTTTTCAATCTTGTTGTAGTCGATCTCAGGGAAAATCAATTGATCTTTAATACCTAACGTATAGTTTCCACGGCCATCAAACGACTTCGAAGGCGTCCCGCGGAAATCGCGAACGCGCGGTAGAGCGACGTTCACCAAGCGGTCAAAAAATTCGTACATGCGGTCGCCACGCAACGTTACCATGGCCCCGATCGACATACCCTCGCGCAGCTTGAAGGCGGCGATGGACTTGGTGGCCTTAGTGACAACCGGCCGCTGACCGGCAATCGAGCCCAGTTCGTTGGTAGCGCCATCGACCATTTTCGGGTTCTGCGTGGCTTCGCCTAATCCGATATTCAAAGAGATCTTCTCGATCTTCGGAACGGCCATCACGTTCTTGTAGCCAAACTCTTTGGTTAGAGCTGGAACAGCGATTTTTAAGTAATGCTCTCTCAACCTTGCAGGCATATCCGGCTAATTCCTATTCCTACGTTTTGCAACTTCTAATCTCACTCAGACAACTACTACTTTTTGTCGAGCACTTCACCAGTCTTGCGCGCAATCCGCACGCGGCGTGCGCCCGCGCCTTCGCCTTCAATCTTCGTGCCGATCCGCGTGGTGACTCCACCGGCGGTCAAAATCATCACATTGGAAGCGTGAATCGTTGCTTCTTTCTCCGCCACGCCACCCTTGATCTGTTTTTGCGGGTTAGCTTTCGTGTGACGCTTCACGAGCATCACCCCTTCGACTAAAATACGTCCGGTTTCCCGGTTAACTTCAAGCACACGACCGGTCTTGCCCTTGTCTTTTCCGGCAATCACCTTGACCATGTCGTTCTTGCGCAAACGGATGGTCAGCAGCGCGGGCTTATTGTTCGAGTTAAGCGCCTTTCTCTTAATGGCCGCCATTTATATAACCTCCGGTGCGAGCGAAACGATTTTCATGTAACGCTTTTCGCGTAGCTCACGCGCTACCGGTCCGAACACGCGCGTCCCAACAGGCTCGCCCACTTCGTTGATCAGCACTGCCGCATTGTTGTCAAAGCGGATGTAAGTGCCGTCCTTGCGGCGGGTTTCCTTGCGCATGCGAACAATCACGCAACGCACAACTTTCCCCTTCTTGACGCTCGACTCAGGCGAAGCTTCCTTGACTGCGGCCGTTACGATGTCACCGAGCCCAGCGTGCTTACCCAGGTCGCCACCGCGTGGGGCGATACAGCTTAGTTTCTTAGCGCCGCTGTTGTCGGCCACTTCGAGCATGGTTCTCATTCCAATCATGACCGGTGCTCCTTTATCCTCATACTAAAATCTGAACCCTCAAAATTACAGCTTCACCAAAACTATTCGCTAGCAATTTTGGTGGTGCGGATCACTTCCGCTAGCGACCAGCGTTTCAACTTGCTCAACGGGCGGCTCTCGACGATCCGGACCACGTCGCCGGTCTTCGCCTTGCCTTCCTCGTCATGAGCGTAAAACTTTTTGCGGTGCTTCACGATCCGGCGATATTGCGGATGCTGCACGCGGCGCGTTACTTCGACGACGATCGTTTTCGCCATCTTTGTGGAAGTCACTTCGCCGACTTTTTCCTGCTTATTCGGTTTTGTCGCCTCAGCCATTATTTCTTCTTCCTTTCCTGAAGAATCGTCAAGGCCCGCGCACGATCCTTTTTCAATTCCCGCAATTTCTTCAGGCCCTCGGATTGTCCAAGGGTCATCCGGAACTTTAAGCCGTGCATCTG
>JANXXI010000216.1 GCA_025350695.1 Acidobacteriota bacterium | reverse complement strand
GGCCTGGCGATGGGCGTGGCCTACGATGAGGACGGAAAGGTGTTCGCGGGCATGGGAGTGGACGTGGCGGACTACGATAATGACGGATTGCCGGACGTGTTTGTGGATGCGCTGGCGAATCAGGGCTATGGATTGTTTCGGAAGAGTAAAGACATCTTTGAATTCGTTTCGGGCTCCAGCGGTTTGACCGCAGTCAGTAAGAAGCATTCCGGATGGGGCGCGCGATTCCTGGATTATGACAACGACGGTTGGAAAGACATCTTTGTCGCGCAGGGGCACGTGATGGACAATATCGAACTCACTCAGCCGGGGATTCGCTATCGTGAAGCGCCATTGCTGCTGCGCAATGTGGGTGGGAAGTTCTTAGATGTTTCGGCCCATGCCGGTGCCCCGTTTCGGAATGGTATGGCTGCGCGTGGCGCGGCTTTTGGAGACTTTAATAACGACGGTGCGGTGGATGTTGTGGTGTCGTCCAATAGCGGTGTGCCCCGGGTATTTCGTAATACCACGGCGGGGAACGGCTGGCTGCTGATCGATACGGTAGGTACAAAGAGCAATCGGGATGGCATCGGAGCGTCGATCCGAATTCTGATGCCTTCTGGGCTGGAGCAGTTTGGCTTCGTTTCCACCGCCGGCAGTTATTTGTCGGCGCATGACAAGCGAGTTCACTTTGGCTTAGGACTTGAGCGTGTGGTGAAGTTATTGGAAATTCACTGGCCGAGCGGTTTCGTGCAGACTTGGAGGAACGTGGCCGCCAATCAGATATTTATAGCGAGGGAAGCGGCGCAATGAGAGTGTTTTTCTTAGCGGCATTGGCAGCTTCGGCCGCCACCGGACCTTTTTTCGTGGATGAGGCATTGCGCGGGGGTCTGAAGGATATCTTCATTTGCGGAGACGAGAATCAAAAGAATTACATTGTTGAGACGCTTGGCACGGGCGTTGCCTTTTTGGATTTTGATAACGATGGCCTTTTGGATATTTTCGCCGTGACGGCATCGAAGTTGAAAGGCGTTGCGCCAGGGACGGAGCCTGTCAATCACCTCTATCGAAACAAAGGCAACGGAACGTTTGAGGATGTGGGTAAGAAGTCTGGTCTGGCCAAGGCTGGTTGGGGTCAAGGCGTTTGCGCGGGCGACATAGACAACGACGGCTTCGTAGATCTTTACGTCACGTACTGGGGCAAAGATGTGATGTACCGCAATCGGGGTGACGGAACTTTTGAGGAGGTCACACCGCCGGAAATTGGGATACGTTGGGGCACAGGTTGCGCGTTTGTCGATTATGATCGTGACGGAAAGCTCGATCTGATGGTGGCAAACTACTTGGACTTCGATTTGAAGAATACCCCAAGGCCGGATGGACCGAACCCTTGCCACTGGAAAAACGAAAAAGTGATGTGCGGTCCGCAGGGTTTGAAACCAGGACTGAACCGGCTTTGGCGTAATGAATCGACGCCCGGTAAAATTCGCTTTGTAGATGTGTCGAAGAGGGCCGGTATTGAAACGCCGGGGCCGCGCTTTGGATTGTCGGTAACCACGCTGGATTATGATCGCGATGGTTGGCCTGACATTTATGTGGCTGTCGATTCACAGGCCAGCCTGCTTTATCACAACAAGCATGACGGAACTTTTGAAGAAGTTGCCCTCGAGAGTGGAGTCGCGCTAAGCGAAGACGGCCGCGAACAGGCTGGTATGGGCACGGCGGTATCAGACTACGACGGTGACGGCTGGCCGGACTTGGTGAAGACAAACTTCATCGACGACCTTCCGAACCTCTACCGCAACAATAGGGACGGCAGTTTTTCCGAGAGTACGGTTCAGTCGGGTCTCGGAAAGTACACTCAGTTTATGGGCTGGGGCGTGGCTTTTGTCGATTACGACAACGATGGCTGGCCGGACATTTTCATGGTAAACGGACACGTGTATCCAGGAGTAAAGTCCGGCGAGTACCGCCAGCGTCGAATCTTGTATCGCAACAATGGTGCCGGGAAATTCAGCGATATGTCGGTTGAAGCGGGTGCGGCAGTGATGGAGAAGACTTCAGCCCGTGGCTTGGCGGTAGGTGACTACGACAACGATGGCCGACCCGACATGTTGATCAGCAGTATGAACGAACGCCTGAACTTGTTGCGCAACAACCTGACAGCTGGCAAGTCGATTACATTGAAGCTGGTGGGACAGAAGTCGAATCGCAGCGCGATTGGCGCCGTCGCCCGCTTAACAATAGGCAAGCGAACGCTAACGGGCGAGGTTCGATCTGGCTCAACATTTATGTCGCAGAGCGATTTTCGGCTGCAGTTCGGATTGGGCACAGCGACCGAAGCGGAAGCAGTAGAAGTGCAATGGCTAGGCGGCGCCTTAGAAAAACTCGGCCCTTTGCCAAGTGGACAAATCGTTACGATCACCGAAGGAAGAGGCGTGACTTCCAACATGCCATACGTCAAATGATCGCTTTATTATTAATGTCGGCGTTGGCCCAGGCTCCCAGTGATTGTAGCAAGTCCTTCGCTGCCGGGCTGCGGGAGTACGAGCGCAAGAATTTAGAACAGGCACTTATCGCCTTTCGTGGAGCAGTGCAGTGCGACCCTAAACTAGTCCAAGCGCATTTGGCAATTGCCGATATTTATGCGGAGCGCGGCAATGAAGGTGAGGTACTGGCGGCGCTGTTGCAGGCATTAAAAATCGAGCCAAATAATGTGTTAGCTTTGCGCGCGGCTTCCACTCTCTATTTGAAAAATGGTCTGCACACCAAGGCCTTTCAACTACTGGAAACGCTCGTGGTTGCAGCGCCGGACTCCGCCGATGCCCACGCGGACTTGGCAGCAGTGCATGCTGCGAGCGGCAATCGTGAAGGAGCGGAGAAAGAGTTTCGACGAGCGTTAAAATTGCAGCCCGACCACTTCCCCGCCCTCGCCGGTTTAGGTAACTTGCTGGCCCGTGCCGGCGATGATGCTGTCGCCATGCCATTGTTGCGCAAAGCCGCGCACTTGCAGCCGCAAGCATATGAGGGGCACTTTTTACTCGGCTCGGCGCTAAATCGCCTGGGGCAATTTGAAGAGGCGCGGTCTGAGTTGGAACAGGCATCTAAACACGGCGGGGAGAACGAGCCGCAGGTCTTTTATCAGCTTGCACGGGCCTGGGGAGGGCTGGGCAAAGTAGCGGAACGCAAAGCGGCCTTGGCAAGATTTTCCGAATTGACGAAGAAGGAAAAAGAAGATATCGAATTGCAGCGCAGGGCCACTACCTGGATTGACGAAGCGCGCAGATTGCTGCAGTCGGGCGACCTGGAGGCTGCTGCCGCGCGTTTGGAATTAGCAAGAGAGGCGAAACCAGGTGACGCGACGGTGCTCTTCCGATTGGCCAGTTTGAACTTCGACTTGCAGCGCTTTGATATCGCACGTGAATATGTACAAGCAGCTATTAGCATCAGCCCGGCAACATGGCTCTATCACTATCTATTGGGCTTGGTGGAACGCAGTTCGCACCGCCTGGCAGATGCCAAAGCAAGCTTGGAAGTAGCGGCCAAGTTACAACCGACAGAGGCGCCGGTGTTCAATGCGTTGGGCGAAGTGCTGCTGGAACAAGGTGAGCAGCAGGCTGCCATAACGGCGTTTGATATGGCTGTAAAGGTTGCACCGGACGATGCAACCTTCCGGCGAAACCTGGACTCGGCCAGAAGTCCAAAACCTAGGCGATGATCTGGTTGATCGGCCCGTGACCCTCTTCCACTAAATGAAAATTGCGGCCTAGCGCACGAAATTGCATCTTTTTGTGGTCAAGGCCCATTTGCTTCAGGATCGTCGCATGAAGGTCGCTGTAGTAATGCCGGTCCTCTACTGCCTTGTATCCGTACTCATCCGTCGCTCCATGTACGGTGCCGCCTTTAATGCCGCCTCCTGCGAACCAGGCACTATAACCTTTCGGATTGTGGTCGCGGCCGGTCGTATTCTGAGACCAGGGACTGCGGCCGAACTCGCTTGTAAACACCACCAGCGTGCGCTGCAACATACCGCGCTGCTTTAGATCCTGAAGCAAACCGGCAATTGGCTTGTCCACCGCCTGACAGAGTGGTCCGTGGGTTTTCATGTCGCCATGGGCATCCCAGCTGCCGTTGCCGCCTCCCGCATGACAAATCTGCACGAACCGAACACCGTTTTCAACCAGACGCCGGGCCATTAACAATTGACGGCCGAACTCATCAGTTCCTTTCCCGCCAATGCCATAAAGGTCCTGAACATGCTGCGGTTCCTTCGACAGTTCCACGATGCCGGGCGCGCTAAGTTGCATGCGGGCTGCAAGCTCATAGGAGCCGACTCGGGCGGCGATATCGGTATTGAGTTCATGGCGCTCACGAAATTCGCGGTTCAAACGAGCGAGGGCAGCCATCTGCTGGTCACGTTCAACGGCATTGCTGCTGGCAGGGGGAACCAGGTTTGGGATAGGCACCGGGCCTGCCTGAAAAGGTGTAGCTGCATAACTCGCGCCAAGGTATCCTCCAGTCAGCTGAACCGGCGACGAAGGCCGGCCGACGTTGACGTAGGTAGGCAGATTTCTGTTGCCTGAGCCGAGCGCGTAGGAAACCCAACTGCCGAAGGATGGATTGTCGAAGGCGCGTCCGCGGTGGCCGGTTTGAGTTTCGATCACGGCCGGAAAGTGATTACCTTCCTGACACCACAGGGATCGTACTACCGCGATATCGTCGATCATGCCGCCGACATGCGGGAACCAGTCGGAGACCGGGATACCGGATTGCCCGTAATTTTTGAAAGTCCGCAAGCAAAGGATGACCGGGCGTTTCATCTCAGCAACGTTATCGCCGAAGCCGATAGCATCGATCAATTTGCCAGCGTGCTTGTTTCCCTTCGGGTCAAAGGTATCGATGTGACTGACGCCGCCGCACATAAAAAGGAAGATAACCGCATCGGCCTTTTTGTTACCGGGCAAGCGTGCGTCAAGTTTGCCGTCTTCCGCCCAAAGTGTGCCAACCGCACCCCCAAGAAGAGCGCCGATACTTTGTTGGAATAAATGGCGTCGCGATATTTTGCCGCACGGAAATGGATTCTGATCAGACATTTTATTGGACATATATGAACTCATCTAAGTTAAAAAGCAGCCAGGACAGATTCTTCAGGCGCCCAAGGTCGACGCCTAGATAGGTCAGTGCGCCATCCTTTTCACTCGATGTAGGCACCCGGCTTAGTGCAATGCGATAGCCCAACTCGACGGCTTTACTGATATCGCCATTACTCTCTTTCTTGAGCCGGTCGGCGAACATAGTGCTGGCTTTTTCAATCTCGGGGCTGTTCATCATGAATAGGCCTTGCGGCGCGGTGACTGTTTGGGTACGCACCGGGCATGGAGCCCGGCCGTCATCAACGTCAAAGGATTGCAGAAAATTTGGTACAATCTCGCGGCTGGTGGAGAAACCGCGGACCATGTAAGCGCCGCGGCGATTTCCCTTGGTTTCAACAGAGGCCATCACGGGGCCTCCACGGCCTCGCGGGCCACGGCCTTCAATGTCGAAGGAGGGGCCGCCCAGGCTCGTGTCAAGGTTACCGGCTGCGGTGAAGATCGAATCCCAGATCGGCTCGGCTTCCAGGCGTTGGAGACGGAAACTCCAGAGAAAGCGGCTCAAAGGGTCGGCGACGAGATTCTTCTTTATCAGGTCTTTGTCACCGGAACTGGCCAGCCGATATACGTTCGATGTAAGCATCAATTTGTGCATGGCTTTTTGACTATAACCGCGAGCAATAAACTCGGAGGCAAGCCAATCAAGAAGCGGCTGATTGGCGGGACGGCCACCCATTACGCCGAAGTCGCTCGGGGACTTTTGCAAGCCTTCGCCAAAGTGCCATTGCCAAAGCCGATTAACGGCCACTCGAGCGAAAAGAGGATTATCCTTGGCGGTAAGCCAATCAGAGAAAGCCTCCACTCTGCCTTCGCGGAAATCCATATCACCGCTGTAGAAGGGCCAGCCAGGCTCGACTGGATGAGTCTTTTCCGGACGCTCCGGATCGCCGCTGGTCAGAATGTAGCTTTTCTCAAGCTCCAGGCCATGGTCAGTCTCTACTGTCCAAAAAGCGGGCAGGTCTTTGACCATGGTCCGCCGCATGACTGTAACTTGGTTAGACTTGGCTCGCAGGTTCTTGTAGGTCTTTTTGTCCTCTTCCGACATCACCTCTTCGATTTTGTCGGAGTCAATACGAAGGACAGGGAAATAGTCGTCAGCGATTTTCTGCTCAACCGGTGTGCGCTTTTTTTGATCTTTGTTGATGATCGCTTGTACGTCTGCTGGTAGCATGGCGACGCGGTCGGCATAGAGTTTGGCCCGGTAAGGCTCAGTGAGCGCATTAACTGGAGCCTCGGCGGCAATGCGGAGTTTGTCATAATCTCCTATTTGCTTGCCATAGAGGGTGAGTTCCGTTGGCGTAGCCAGGATCTGCTTCTTGAGAACGAGCGGATCGAAGAGCGCCTTCATGGCGTAGAAATCTTTTTGCCGGATCGGATCGAACATGTGATCGTGGCATTTGGCGCAGCCGACGGTCATACCCATGAAAGCGGTGGAGACTGTTTCGACAGCTGCGATTTGGAGTTCGCCAAGATCCTTGCCGTCACGGTTGACCGCACCGCGAGCCAGAAAACCGAGCGCGAAAAGATCGTCCGGACGGCGTTCCAGCGGCGAGCGACGGCCAACATTAGCCATTGTGGTGCGCTCAGTACTGCGATATCCGGTCAGTTGGGCGCGAACAAGTTGATCAAACGGAACATCGGAATTGATGGCATTTATCACCCAATCTCGCCAGTAATGAATTCCCGGCGAGGCGTACATGCGTTCCTCGGAGTCCGCATAGCGCAGGACATCCAGCCAATGACGCCCGTAGCGGACTCCGTATTGTTCGCTGGCCAGTAAGCGGTCGATTAGCTTTTCATAAGCATCGGGTGATTTGTCGTTGAGATAAGCTTCCTGCTCCACCGGTGTGGGCGGAATGCCAATCAAGTCCATGTAGACGCGGCGCAGAAGTGTGGGTTTATCGGCCGCACCCACCGGAGTAACGCCCTTGGCTGCGTACATAGCTTGGACGAAGGCGTCGATGGGATTACCACCAGCCGATCCGGCCGGAACTTCAGAACGAAGCAGTGGTTGCAAAGACCAAAGCTTTGGGCGCTTCTCCATCGAAGGAACTTTGGGAATTTTAGAAATATTTGCTGGGGAATCAACAACAGGCTTGCTAGCCGCAGCTTTCTTAACCGGCGCCACTACCGACTTCTTAACCGGATCGGCAGCAGACGCAAAAAACACGCTAGCCGCAATTGAGAAGGCAAGGGCTTTAAGGTTGAATCGTAACAAGTGTGACTCCAATATTTAGGATGCGGCGGCGAGACGAAAGATTACATGGGCCTATTCAATAACAGCGGCAGCAACCATTTCGAGAACGCGACGCAAACCGTCATCTGTACCAATAGGGCCATCGCTGAATTGGCTGCGGACTTCGGGCTTCCAGTTTTGGCGGGAACCGTCATAGGCGTAATCCTGCTTTATGCCGGTGCGTTCAGGATTGTACTGCCCATCATCACCGGCCATCTTGTAAATCAACATGTCGAGCGACGGAATAACCACTAGTCCGTGACCTCCGCCACCGGACTTAAAGAAGGCGTCTTTGGGAGCGCCCGCGACATGGCCATCGGCATTGATTTCCCACAAGAGACTCATTGGAGCGTGGGAATTCCATTTAGTCGGTTTTCCACATAATTCAATATAGCTCGCCGGAATTACTTGATCTTTTCCCCATCGGCCTTTCTTTAAAATGGCGTAGAGGAAACGTAGGTGATCAGTCGAACGCAAGGCAATATCGCCACCGCCAGGAGTGTGCGGCAGTACCGTATCGCCCCGGCGCATGGCCCAAGCCCACTGGCCCCAGCCAAGCGGTTTGGCCAGTCGCTGATCAATATATTGGTGCAACTCCAAGCCGGTAACATTGCGCAGGACAATTGAAGCCACGTGAGGCGATGAAGAGGCGTAGGAATAGCCCCCGCCGGGCTTTGTCCAAAGAACGGTGCGTAAAGCAGAAAGATCCTGCCCCAGCCGCGTTTCGGGACGCGGAACGGGAGTGAGCTTGACCGACGGGACGCCATTAACAAAACCTGGATTACTACCCTCGCCATGAAAACCTGCGGACATGGAAAGTAATTGACCCAAAGTAATCTCGGCTTTGGCCGGGTCGTCTAGAGGCATTGCTTCCGGCAGATACTTGGCGTTAAACACTTTAGTGTCGAGGCCTTCTGGAATCTCCGCTTTCTTCTCGGCCAGCATGATACCGGTCGCGATGCTGACGTAGGCCTTGCCTACCGAAGCAGTGGCTGGGTTGGCTTCGCGATTGCCACGGCCGTAGTAGCGTTCATAGACAAGCCAGCCGTGGCGCACCACAAGCAGTCCGCCATGTTGACTGCTGCGGGAGGCGTACTCAAAGGCCAGGTCCAGCTTCTTCAAATCCATGCCGCCGGTCTTCCGGATTGCTGCGGCGTCTTTCAAATTACGCCACCCACCGGCGCTATCGGGCTTGGGGAAGTAATCCTCTCCAAACGCCGTGACGGCCATTGCTACTGAGGCTAAGAATAATCGCCGCACGTTTAGAAGCTCACACGCACGCTAAATTGCAAATTGCGCGGTAGATTTGACTGCGGATTCGAGAAAGTACCGTAGCTGGCGCTGGTAGTAGTTGTATTCAGGCCGCCGAGCAAGTGACGATTTGCGACATTGAAGGCTGAGGCTCGGAATTCGATGATATTCTTCTCGCTTTTCCCAAAGAGGAAGTTCTTGCTGGCGGCAACATCCTCACCCAATTGATTAGGCTGCGACAAGCCGGGAACTATAGGGGAAACATTACCGAAGGTGAAGTTGGCTGGCTGTACAAAGGCGGCCTTGTTCAGATAGGGACTGAGTGGATCGTTCCGGTCGTAGTTGGCGTTCAGTAACGGTTGACCAGCGACGTAGTTACAACGCGCCGATCCGCCGCTAGCCATGGTCTGGGCACAACCACCGACACCGAAAGGAGTACCGCTTTGGTAGCGGTGAACCGCCGACACGTTCCAGTTGCCGATGATGGCGTTGAGCACTGAATTCATGTTGGTTCCGAAAGCCTTGCCTTTGCCTATCGGGAGATCGTATACATAGCCCAGAGTAAAAACGTGGGGACGATTATTCCCACTGATTAATTTCTCTGTAGAAAGATTGTAGACGTTCTGACCCTCAGTACTGACCAGAGTTTTAGAGAACGTGTAAGAAGTCATAAGCCAGAGGCCCATGGAGTAACGTTTTTGGAAGCTCGTCTCCAGAGCGTTGTATGTACTGTGGCCGTTCTGTGAAGCTACCGAGCCGAAACCGCTGTATTGCGGGAAGGGTTTAAGGGCCTGCGAAAGAGCCAGATTCTGCGGGAAACTAGCGTAAGGCAGCTTGAAGCCAACCGCAACGACAATCGGATTGTTGATTACTGAACTTACAGGGCTGGTCAGAAGATTGCCGTAGATGGCGAAATACTTCGGATCGAGTTGGTTGAAGTTCTGGCCGCTCTGCAGTTTGACGCCATAGTTGGCATGAAAGCTGGTTCGTAGCAAAGTGGAAGGAGTAAAGCTGTGCTCTATGGTGAAATTATAGTCAGTGTAGTAGCCCGGCTTGCCGGACTCGCCTGTCTTATATGTAGGGCTGCCATTGATGGCTAGTCCGGGGTTTAATTGGGGCGGTCGCTGTGATTCGACAAAAGCGCGCAAACCCGGGGAATCAAGACCCTGTCTCTGGGTGAAGGAAATGCCATTGGAAAGGTTGTTAGCCACAGAACTGAAGCCGCCGCCGTAGCCCTGGATGCCGTTGTCGGCATTGCCGTCTTCGCGAATGATGTCCCACATTATAGCGCCACCACTGCGAATAACCGTTTTTGCATTCAACTGATACGCAAAGCCAAACCGAGGCGCAAATGCGTTCTTACGAGTCTTCAACAGAATTGGATGATCTTCGGATGCGAATTCCAGCGCACCAAGAATATTGTTGGCGGCTGGGTTCGGGATGGTGGGGTTGAAGTTGCTGTTTTGCAGCTTGGCTTCCCTGCGAGGAAGACTGTAGTCATAGCGGAGGCCGACATTGACAGTAAGTTTTTTGCTCAGCTTAAAGTCGTCCTGGATGTAACCGGCGTAGTATTTGTAGCGGAAATCAATATCGGCCCCGAAATTGAACGATCCGCCGCTGGGCAGGCCCAGCAAGAACGCCGCGTAGGCAATGCCATTCGTTCCGCTGACGCTTGGATTACCGGTGGCTGTAGCGCTGTAACTCAGAGACCCGCCACAGTTGTTACAGTCAATGCGACGGTAACTGAGGCCAATGTAGGTAAAGCCGAACTTCACGTTATGGCGTCCTTTTACCCAGGAAAGCTGGTCGGTGATGTTGAGTGTATTGCTTGGCGATCGGGTATCCACACTACCGCCGTAATTGCCGAACTCGGTATTGTACTTAGTGTAGGCTCCGGTCTTCTCAGCGCCGGAACCCGTCAAGCCAGGCAGAAGCGTTGCGGTCCGGTAAGAATCAGGCAGGCCAAGGTTCGGCCCTTCGCCCAACTGACGGCGATTAATCCCTACTGTGAGGTGATTCAGCAAGGTCGGCTTGATCGTATAGTCCGCCCCGAAGCGCCAGTAACGAATGTGGCCGAATTCCTGAAAGGCTTCGGCTAACGGACCGGGAATTGGTCCAATCAGCGGATAGCTGTCGAAGTACTGTTGGCTGAATAACCCGCTAACGTGGAATTTATCACTGATGTTATGGTCACCCTTTATCGAATACACACCCTGCCACGCTCCCGGGGTACGCGCGCCGTTGTTACGGTTTGAAGTGTTGTTGAAGACAACGTTCGGATTATCGGGCAGAGGTAGGAAGCCAAAAATCGTCTTGGCTACTGGGCTGATTCGATCAGCGCAGATGACGTTTAATACGCCGTTGCACTGCAAAGGTTTGCGGTCGTTGGCATTAGCGATGATATTGCCACTGGCGTCGATGGGATCGTACAAAGGCACCATCTTGCCGCTGGAGTCTGTATAACGGCGGAAGTCTCCGGTGCGAAAATCCGCGATTGGAAGAGAGTTGGTGCCGGCGCTGCTATAGTTCTTGGCGCGGGAACGCTCACCAGCAAAGAAGAAGAAGGTCTTGTTGCGGCCATCGTAAATCTTCGGGATAAAGACAGGACCGCCAAGATTAGCTGCTTCAACATGTTGGCGATTGACTGTTTCACCACGCGGTGTTGTGCCCCAGAAGAATCCCTTGGCGTTGAGCTTTTCATGACGCAATTGAAGCAGTGCCGAACCATGAAGGCCGTTAGTCCCGGATTTTGTAGTGTAATTCAGAACGCCATTAGAGGCGCGGCCGAATTCCGCTGAGTAGGCGGATGTTTGGACCTTGAATTCTTCGACGGCTTCTGCGCTCACTACACGCATCTGTGGGTCGTTGCGGCGTTCGCTCATAGACTCTGCGCCATCAACCAGAAGGCTGGCTCCGTTGGCTTGGCCCCCGGCAATACGAGGTGCGCCGCCGGAGGTATCAGGATCAGCCGTGAGGCTCAGCGTAACACCAGGAGCGAGGCCCGTGAAGGCAAGGTTACTGCGCAGGCCGCCATTGATGAATAGGGGTAACTTTTGAATGGCTTTGTTGTCGACAACGGTACCTAGATCGCTGCGATCGGTTTGGAGGAGTGGCGAAGTTGATTCCACTTGTATTGTTTCCTGCAGCGCGCCAACTTGCATGCTGATGTCGAGCCGGGAGGTGGTGCTGACTTGTACCAGAACGTTGGAAGCCAGCGCTTTTCGGAAACCCTCTTTTTCAGCCACTACGGTATAACGACCGGCATTGAGCGAAAGGAAGGTGTAGGTCCCTTCCGTATTAGTTTCGATCGTAATGATCTGGCCAGTGGAAGGATTAGTTAGAGTAACCTTCGCGCCAGGCACCACGGCTCCTGAAGTGTCGAGCACTTGTCCGGTAATAGTCCCGCGATCTTGGCCAAGAATCATGGAGCCACTGCCCAATATTAGAAAAACAACGAGGTTTCGTAAATTCACTATCATCTCCTGCTACGGTTGCGCTTTCGACACCATCTGAACGCGTCAACCAACACCAATACTCAAACTCAATGTTCAAATCACAGACTAGAACAACTTCCGCCGACTGGCGAAATCTGCCTTCGCGCAGCGGCAGGAGCAATCGTCGAATTCAGAAGAAGACTCTAGTTACGGGAGTATATCATTATAACTGGCGCGCCAACAATGGTCAGAGCAACTACCGCCGAATAGTTCAAATGAACTATTGATTATCCGCAGTTGTTCGCCGTAATTAACGTCGCACCGCCACGTATAGGCATCCAGGTACAATCAAAACGAAGTTTACGCATAAGGAAATATGAGTTGTGATCCTGTTCAACCGTTGAAAGGTTTTGAAACCTTTTAGGGGGAAAAGTGGCGATTATTGCTTCCGTTTTCCAAGAGGGTGCCCGTGAAATCTAATGCTGTCAGGCCGGACCGGCTCGACGGCAAACGACCGGACAGTAACGGTGCTTCCAAAGCACGGCCCGATGGCCAGTGGCGCGCTTTTCCCGCCGTAATCTCCTGCTTGCTCGAGCCTTCCACGAGAAACCGCATGTCGTCTGACAATACCTCCCAGCGAAGCTCCTGCCACTCGACTGGCGAGACGAGTCTTCGAGTGGAAATCCCTCGGCGAGTTTGCTCTCCATCAGAGCTCGCTTCCGTCTCTCCGACTATTGCGATTCCCCCCTCCATGCCAACATAACTGAGACATTTTCGTTGGCCTTAATTACTGAACCGGGCGAGAATGGAGAACAGCTTGAGTTCCCTTGGTTTGAAGAAGAATGGAATCCCTCCAGCCCCAGCATTTTGCCTGGCGCGGAACGTCGGCAGGCCGAGCGTAGCCAAGCTGAGTGTGTTGGACATGAATGATCGATTGGGGGAGCAAGTCCGGTGTAAGTCCCCTAAAAGGCCAGTCAGACAAGACCCGCAGGGCGGGTGGCTTGATGAGTTGGACCGCCTCGAAGGCGGTCGACTACTTTGTTTAGACGTCGCGCTTTTGCGCGCCTATTTTGAACTCCTCAAAATCGCCCACCATTTCCATCCGCTTCATCTTGATCGCGGATGTACTGTTTTACTTGCTCTAGCTAGTGTAGTGTCCCCGAAATAACTGCGCATATTCATTCCTCACTTTTTTGACGAGGACGGGGAAGGGTGGAGCCGGGCTGAATCGATTCAAGTTTAGTGCGTGCTCGTGCAAGTTTTTCAAGAATGTCTTCCAGCTTGGCGGTCCAGACGAATGGTTTGAGATTGGCGTTCCAGGTAGCCAGGAAGGAGTGAATCGCCTGCTGCAGATCTGCGACGCTGAGGAATATTCCGCGCCGCAAGGCTTTCTGTGTCAACGCTCCGAACCATCGTTCGACGAGGTTCAGCCAACTGGAACTGGTGG
>JANXXI010000140.1 GCA_025350695.1 Acidobacteriota bacterium | reverse complement strand
CGAGGACCTGCTGCGCTGGCACCGGATTCTGGCCGCGAAGGGGTGGATCGCGCCGGCCTGGCCCGAGGAATGGGGCGGCACCGGCTGGAGCCTCGCGCAGCGCTCCATCTTCGAGGAGGAATGCGGTTATGCGGGCACGCCGCCGCTCATCTCGTTCGGACTCGCCATGTGCGGCCCGGTATTGCTCAAGTTCGGCACCGATGCGCAGAAGAAGCGATTCCTGCCGCGGATCTACAACGGCGAGGATGTCTGGTGCCAGGGCTATTCGGAGCCGGGCTCGGGGTCCGATCTCGCCTGATCAACAACGGCTCCGGTCGCGTGCGCATGGAGTTTGAAATTCCTTCGCGTGGGTTAATCGGCTTGCGCAGTGAACTCTTAACAGATACACGCGGCACTGCCATCATGAACTCGCTATTCCACGGTTACATTGAATGGCAGGGCGAAATCGCCATGCGTCCCACAGGCTCGTTGATTGCCGATCGCAGTGGCGTGACCACCGGTTACGCTATTTACAATCTGCAAGAACGTGGCGAAATGTTCATTGAGCCGGCGACTGAAGTTTACGAAGGCATGATTGTTGGCGAGAATTCTCGCGAGAACAATTTGGACGTGAACATCGTCAAGGAAAAGAAGCTTACCAACATGCGCGCTTCCAGTTCCGACGAAGCCATTCGCCTGGTGCCCGCTCGTCTATTGAACTTGGAGCAGGCTATTGAGTACATCAACGATGACGAGATGGTGGAAGTAACCCCGAAATCGATTCGGTTGCGCATGAAAATCCTAAAGGCGAATCAGCGGCCCAAAAAACAGACGGACTAACTATGGCACAGATCTGGGCCTCCGTGAAGGAAGCAATTCACGGGGGCCGTCGCGACTATACAGAAGGGAGCCTTCCGAAGGCGATCACTCTACTGGCAATTCCCATGGTGCTTGAAATGGTCATGGAATCGCTATTCGCGATTGTGGATGTGTTTTGGGTTTCCCGGCTGGGTTCGGACGCCGTGGCGACAGTCGGTTTGACCGAGGCAATGATGGCGACAGTGTTCGCCATTGCCATGGGTCTGGGATTTTCAACAACGGCTTATGTGGCGCGGCGCATCGGTGAGCAAGACGCACCGGGTGCGGTGAAGGGCGCCGTACAAGCCATCTTCAACGGCTTTTTCATTTCTATAATTCTCGGTGTCATAGGCGGCGTGTTCGGCGCGGACTTGCTGCGGCTGATGGGTGCAGGGCCAGGGGTGATGGAGCACTCGGGGTACACCCGCATCATTCTGGGCGGCTCAATTGTCGTTATGTACCTATTCCTGCTAAACGCCGTTTTTCGCGGTGCGGGAGATGCCGCGATTTCGATGAGGGTGTTGTGGCTGGCCAATGCAATTAATTTGATTTTGAATCCTTTGTTGATTTTTGGAATTGGGCCCTTTCCGCGGATGGGGGTTGTGGGTTCGGCTGTGGGTACGTTGATTGGGCGTGGCTGCGGCGTCGCGTATCAGTTCTGGCATTTAACCCGCGGCTCAAGCAGGATTCACATCGCTGCCGGACAATTTCAGATGGATTTGCCTTTGATGTGGCGCCTATTCCGCATTTCGTTGAACGGCATGTTGCAGATCCTGATTAGCACGGCCAGTTGGACGGCGATGGCGCGCATTGCGGCGATTTTTGGATCGGCGACTTTGGCAGGCTATACGTTGGCGGTGCGCGTGATTATTTTTTCGATTCTGCCTTCCTGGGGATTTTGTAATGCGGCGGCAACGCTTGTGGGGCAGTGCCTGGGCGCGAAGAAGCCAGAACGCGCCGAGGCCGCTGTCTGGACGGCGGGCAAGATCAACTCTGCCTTTCTTTCTAGTTTGGCGTTGTTCTACATAATTTTCGCGCCGAAGATTTTGGCTGTGTTTAGTTCGGATTCGCACGTGGTGGAAGTCGGCTCCAGTTGCTTACGATACATTTGCTTTGCCTATCCACTGGTCGGTTTCGGTATGACGATGATGCAGGCGTTCAACGGGGCAGGGGACACTTGGACTCCGACGCGGGTGAATCTGGTGGCATTTTGGCTGGTGCAGATTCCGTTGGCTTGGGCGCTGTCACAGTGGACGGGGCTAAGAGAAACGGGACTGTTCGTTGCAATCTTCGCGGCGCAATGTGTGCTGGCCGTGATGGCGATAATCCTGTTCCGTCGCGGCGCTTGGAAGTTGAAGAAGATTTAGTCGCCAACTAAATACTCGCTCTGCACCAAGCCGCTTGGATACGATCTCGTAGCCACATGCTCAAGCCGAATGTCTTGGGGCATAGTCCCAAACAAGGGAATTCCGCTTCCAAGCAGAACGGGTATACGCGTGATAATCAGGCGCTGGATCATGCCGGCTCTTAGGAAGCCTTGGATAGTGACGCCGCCATCGATATAAAGATGATTGATGCCTCGTTGCGCAAGACTGTTGACGATTTCTTGCGGAGTCCCGGACATCAAGTGGCACACTGCATCCTGTGGCGTCTTTAATTCCTGCAAGGTAGTGCTCAGCACTATGACTGGCTTCTTCCCATAAGGCCATGCACCGAAGCCCAATACTATCTCAAACGTGTTGCGGCCCATGACAAGCGCATCCACGCTATCCATGAACTCTTCGTAGCCGTGAGGCTCGCAGTTGTCAGGTAGCCAATCCAGTGCGCCGTCCGGCCTGGCAATGAAACCGTCAATGCTTGTTGCGATGAATACCGATGCTTTCATTATTGAATCCCCACGACCAACGCGGCCATCAATGCCGTGCGATCCGCGATACGGTTTGTAAGCAGGCTTTCGTTCATCGCATGCGCGCCTTCGCCAACGGCTCCTAGGCCGTCGAGTGTGGGTATGCCCAATGCCGCCGTAAAGTTGCCGTCGGATCCGCCGCCTGTCATCGACTCTTCGAGGGTAATACCCAGTTTCTTAGCTTCCGCTTGCGCTAGACGGTAAAGCGCGACGATCCCTTTTGATCGCTCCATTGGCGGGCGGTTCAGCCCGCCGGTGATTTCCAGTCGGCACCGCCTATCGAAGGGCTTCAGAGATTGGAATTTCTTGGCCAGCGACATTTCGTCACGCAAGCGGGCGATGCGGATATCTACCTCAACCATAGCCTCGGCGGGTACCACGTTCGACCGAGTGCCACCCGAAATTACACCGGGGTTAACCGTCAGACCGCGGCTCAGGTCCGTGAATCCGGCGATCTTTTCGATTTGGCGCGACAACTCGACGATGGCGTTGGCGCCTGCCTCGAAATCCACTCCGGCGTGCGAGGCTTTTCCAGTGACCTTCACTATGTAGCCGCCTACGCCTTTGCGCGCGGTTTTCAGCTTGCCGGTAAGGCCTGTGCCTGGTTCCAACACAAGAACAGCCTTCGATGCCTTGGCCGATTGCTCAGTTATCAGACGGGAAGAGTGGCTACCAATTTCCTCTTCAGAGTTGATCTGCAGGACAACTTTGTGCGGAACGGAAATATCGAGCTCGCGCAGACACTCCATGGCGGCAATGAAAAACGCAACGCCTGCTTTCATATCGAGGACGCCAGGCCCCCACAAGCGGCCATCGGCCTCCCGGAAGGGCATGGTTTTGAGAGTACCCATCGGCCACACGGTGTCGGAATGGCCGAGCGCTGTGACTTGGCCGGTCTTCTTTTTGCCCGGCAAGTGGAACTCGGCTAGAAGGTGATTGCCGTAATGCGGCCCTGCCTTAATGATTCTAATTTTGGCGATCGGAGCAAGGCGTGTGGCGATCCAGTCGACGAATTGGTTGACGGCGCCAGGGTCGTCACTGGGGCTTTCGATCTCCACCATTTCTTTGATCATCGCAATGATGCGCCGTTCATTCTTTTCAGCCCAAGTTAGGTACATGGCGGTCCTCTAGTAAGTGATGTTGCCCAGGATAACGGGGCGGCTCGCGCCGGTGGCCGATGGCAGGTTGCCAGGGCGGCGCGCCCAGGTTTCATTCGCGAGCAGGGCGAAAGCGATTGCTTCTTTCGCGTCGACGGGGACACCGTAGTGGGACGAAGGAGCGACAGTGGTCCCGGGGAGCAACGCGGCAAGGTGGCTCATCAAGTGAGGATTATGCGCGCCTCCGCCGGCGACGATCACTTCATCGACCGGCCCGCCGGCGTATCGTTGAATTGCCGTGGCGATGGAGGAGGCGGTCAGCAGCGTCGCGGTGGCAAGCAGGTTTAGTGGCGTTTCCCCGGTGGCGATCATGGCCTCGATGAACTCCTTGCCGTACTGTTCCCGGCCTGCCGATTTCGGCGGCTGTTGCTTATAGTATTTCGCTTTGAGTAGCTTCGCCAAGAGCGCCATGTTGGGTTGGCCTTTGCGGAAAAGCTTTCCGTCCTTGTCGAAATCCTGCTTACCCTTGGTGATGATTAGCGCCAGTTGATCGATCACCATATTGCCGGGGCCAGTATCGAAGGCGACGATCTCTTCCGGTTTCGCGCCGGGTGGCAGAACGGTAATGTTCGCTATGCCGCCAATGTTCAGCGCCACTCGGAGTAGTTTTTTGTCGGCCCACAGCAGGTAGTCGACGAAGGGGACTAATGGGGCTCCTTGCCCACCGGCGGCGATGTCGCGGGTACGGAAGTTTGAGACGACGGGGATTTCGGTGCGTTCGGCGAGCACGGCCGGCTCGCCGATTTGCAGGGTGTTTCCTCGTTCGTGAAAAATGGTCTGGCCGTGGCAGCCGATCAGGTCAATCGACTTCGTTTTCAAAGCCAGCACCGCTGCGGCGTAGCGTTCGCCGAGTTCGAAATTCAAACGGGAAATTTCGGCAGTGTGCGTGACGCGATTGGATGCATTCAGAATGCGGGCTTTCAGTTGCTTTGAATAAGGTGCGGATTGAAACTCAACCAGTTCCCACTTGCGGCCGTTGACGTCGATGACGGCGACGTCAATGCCGTCTAGCGAGGTACCACTCATGATGCCGGCAATCCTCATTGCTTTAACTCCTTTTGCAATTCGGCTAACAATTGCAGCGCTTCGATGGGGCGGAGCGAATCAAGGTCAAGGGCGCGAATTCGTTCGGCAATCCCTCCCCCGACGGGTTCGAACAGGCGGATCTGCATGGGTTGATGATGGTGCGGTTCGGGCGTCAGTTCCTCGGTAACGATCGACTCGGTTTTCTCGTGTAGCGCCAGAATCTCGCGGGCGCGTTCGATTACCGCCATAGGCAACGCGGCCAGACGGGCTACCTCAATCCCGTAGCTTTTGTCGGCGGCTCCGGGGGCGACCTTGCGCAGGAACAAAATCCCGTCGCCCGATTCCTTCACTGAAACATGGAGGTTGCACACGCCCTTGAGTTGTCCGGCGAGGATGGTGAGTTCGTGATAGTGCGTGGCAAACAGCGTGCGGGCGCCGATCTTATTATGGATGTGCTCCACTACGGCCCAAGCCAGCGCCAGGCCGTCGTAGGTTGACGTGCCGCGGCCAATTTCGTCGAGGATGATTAAGCTATTCGGCGTCGCGGTATTGAGGATAACGGCGGTCTCGGTCATCTCCACCATGAAGGTGGAGCGGCCCCGCGCCAAGTTATCAGCCGCGCCGATGCGAGTGAAGACGCGGTCGATGATTGGAAGCGTCGCGCTGGTGGCGGGAACGAATGATCCCATTTGGGCCATCAACGAAATCAGCGCTGTTTGGCGAAGGTAAGTGGATTTGCCGCCCATGTTGGGGCCGGTGATCAGGGCCAGGTGGTCGGCTGCCGGGTCTAGCGAAACGTCATTGGGAATGAAGCGGGCGGCCTCGCGCTCCGCCAGTTTTTCAATTACGGGATGCCGCCCTTGTACGATGCGGAGCTCTCCGCCTTCGGTCATGACGGGGCGAACGTAGCGATTTACGACAGCAACTTCGGCCAGGGCTGTGGTTAGATCAAGGTCCGCCACGCCTGAAGCAGCCTCACGAATTCCACCCGCGTGCGTTGCCGCCAGAGCGCGGATATCGTTGAAGATTTCTTTTTCGAGCGCGATGATCCGGTCCTCGGCGGCCAATACCTTGCTTTCCAGTTCCTTCAGTTCAGGTGTGGTGAAGCGTTCGGCGTTCACCAGAGTCTGCTTGCGGTCATAATCGGCTGGAGCCAGATGCATGTTCGACCTGGTGATCTCTATGTAGTAGCCGAACACGTTGTTGAAGCGAACCTTCAGCGATTGAATGCCGGTGCGCTCGCGCTCGCGGACTTCAATGGCGGCTATGTAGCCCTTGCTGTTTTTGCTGATGTCGCGCAGTTCATCAAGCTCGGCATTTACGCCAGAGCGAATAGTTCCACCATCGGCGATGGAAATGGGCGGCTCGTCGGCGATGCCCTCTAAAACACGCATGCGGATTTCCGCGAGCTCATCGAAGCGCGCTTCGCCAAGAAGCTTGTTCAATTCGGGCAAACGTTCCAGCGATCGACCCAGAGCCAGTAATTCCCGTGGCGAGACGGAGCCCAGCGTAACTTTCGCGAGCAGCCGTTCCATGTCCAAAATGCGATCCAGCACTTTGCGAACTTCCGCGCGAAGGATGGTGTTTTTGGTGAACTTTTCGATCTGGTCGAAGCGGCCATTGATCTCGGCTATCTCGACCGATGGGCGGAGCAGGCGGCGACGAAGCAAGCGGGCGCCCATGCCAGTGCAGGTTTGATCGATGATGGCGGCGAGTGTGGAATCTTTTTGTTCGGCGGAAAACAGCGGCTCTACTAATTCCAAATTGCGCACTGTGACCGAATCGAGCACCATGGCTTGGTTGCGATCATAGAAGGCCGGGCGTTCCAGATGATCGAGCGAAGAACGCTGCGTGTCGCGCAGATAGTGCAGCACCGCGCCGGCAGCGGCCACTGCTTGCGGACGATGATCGAGTCCGCAACCATCGAGACTGAGCAGCTTGAAATGCTCCTTCAAAATGCGTTCCGCGAAATCGTAGGCGAAGGTCCAGGATTCGACTTCCGTACGAAGGCGCGAGGGATCGGGATGAAAGCCCGGGGAGGCCAGCACTTCGCGGGCGTTCAGCGCGTCAAGCGCCGGAGCCACTTCGGCCAAACTCATTTCGGTGACGCGGAACTCGCCCGTGGAAACATCGACATAAGCCATGCCGGCGCGATCGCCGTTGCGATGCACGGCGGCCAGGTAATTGTTTTCCCGCGAGCGCAGCATGTGCGAATCGGTGGCAGTGCCTGGGGTTAAAATGCGGGTGACTTCGCGGCGCACTAGTTTGACAGCTTTCGACGGGGCTTCCATCTGTTCGCAAATGGCGACGCGATAGCCTTTTTGAATCAGCTTCGCAAGGTAGCCGTCGGCGGCGTGATACGGCACGCCGCACATGGGGATGGGGTCGCCCTTATCTTTGTTGCGCGCGGTGAGGGTGATTTCCAGTTCGCGCGCGGCCGTGATGGCATCGTCGAAGAACATTTCATAGAAATCGCCAAGGCGGAAAAACAGCAGCGCCCCAGGCACCTGCTGTTTGATGGATTGGTATTGCCGCATTACCGGCGTTGAGGCTTCCGGTGTAGTCATCAGGCGTAAAGGCCGCGAAGGCGGATGGCGAAGGCGACACGGTCCAGTGCAAGCATGTAGGCCGCAATCCGATTATTCACTTTGTGCGTTTCGGCATATCGAATAACTTCCCAGAAGCTTTCATTCATGATCTCTTCCAGGCGCTGGTTTACTAGTTGTTCGTTCCAGAAGTAACCCTGGCGATCCTGCACCCACTCAAAGTAAGAGACCGTTACGCCGCCCGCGTTGGCCAAAATATCGGGGATGATGAAGATGCCGCGCTCTTCAAGAATCTTGTCGGCAACTGCGGTAGTGGGGCCGTTCGCGCCTTCGCACAAGATTTTGCAGTTGATCTTACCGGCGGTTTCCGACGTGATTACGTTTTCTTTGGCTGCCGGCACAAGCACGTCGCACTTGAGGAACAGGGCGTCAGCCGATGCGATTGTTTCGCCTTCGGGGAAGTGACGAATTGAACCGTGTTGTTTCTTCCAGGCCATGAGCTTTTCGATGTCCAAGCCATTGGGGTTGTGGACCGCGCCATCGTATTCAATGATGCAGGTGATGCGAATTCCTTGCCTGGCCATTAGACGGGCAGCGATGCCGCCTACGTTGCCAAAACCCTGAATGATGACGTCCACAGTGGTGGGGGCGATGTTGAAGTGCTTTAGAGCTTGAAGGGTAACGAAGAGGCAACCGCGACCGGTTGCTTCGGCCCTTCCGCGCGAACCGCCAAGGTTAATGGGCTTGCCGGTGACGACGCCTGTCGTGGTTTCACGCTTGTGCATGGAGTAGGTGTCCATGATCCAGGCCATCGTCTGTTCGTTGGTGTTCATGTCCGGAGCGGGGACATCTTTTTCTGGCCCGATGATGTCGATGATTTCCGAGGTGTAGCGGCGGGTGAGGCGTTCAAGTTCGCCGGCGGACATTATGTTTGGGTCGCAGATCACTCCGCCTTTGGCGCCGCCGAAGGGGAGGTTGGCCACGGCGCACTTCCAGGTCATCCAACTGGCGAGGGCGCGTACTTCGTCGATGTTCACGTCGGGCGCATAGCGGATGCCGCCTTTGCCGGGGCCACGGGCGATGGAATGTTGGACACGGTATCCGGTGAATACTTCTATGCGACCGTCGTCCAGCACGACGGGGATGTGAACGGTGAGTTCCTTTGAAGGCGACTTGAGGATCTTCTTGATGCCATCGTCGAGGCCCAACTTCGTGGCTGCTTCTTCGATTCGGATGTCGGCATTGAGCCAAGGATTGAATTCACGTTCCAGTTCCGGGGTGAGCTGTGGGTTGGACATTGCGCCTTTGTTTCACATTATCTCAAAGCGCGTGGGCGGAGGCTTGGGAGTGTTGTTGCATTGATGCCTTCGCGGGCGCATTAAGGCCACCCGGCCGACTACGGCTCGGCCCAACTATTTAGTCACTTGTTCGGTTTGGCGCCAATGGCGACTGATCTATGTAATCCCGAAGGCGCTGGGTGTTGATCGTAAGCTGGCTGCCGCGATCATAGTGGATTAAACCGCGAGTCCTCAATTTGCCCATCGTCACCGTCAGATGGGGCCGCGTCATGGCGGCCATGCGAGCGAGCTCGTCGTGACCCGCCGCAATTTTTGTTGTTGGCTCGGGGTTGGCATGGTTCGGGGGTTTCGTCTGCGCCAGTTGCAGTAGCAGCCGGCCGAGGCGCGCCTCGGCTCCGCGATGTGAGAGCACTTCGATTCGCCTCTCCGCGTCCGCAAGCCGTTCGCATAGACGCAGGGTGAAAGCTTCCAAAGCATCCGGAGTGCGGCGAAGGTAGTCGACGAAATTAGCATAATTGAGCTGGAGCGATTCGCTGTCGATTGCCGCTCGCGCACAATTTTCGCGGAGTTGTTCTCGTTTCGAGCAAAAGCAGAGCTCGCCAAACAGTTCCCCCGGTTTAATAACCCGGAGGATGACCTCGGACCCCTCGACATCGTTGAGGGTAATTAGGACCTGCCCGCGTTGCAGAATGTAAATGTAGTGGTCGCCGACGCCCTGATCCCAGATAGCGGCTCCCTTAGGGTACTTTTGCGTGTGCCCGAGATCCCGCTTTGTGGAGAAATAGTCATAGACCAAGGCTGTGAGCGTGCCGCAGTCCTGATGACTTCTCAGGCGCAGGTCATTGTGCTGATCGTCGTTCTTAAACTCGCTCACAATGCCTTGGGAAACGCGGGGCGCAGCGCGATCAGGATCCCGAAAAGAATCTCGGAAACGCCAAGCAGAGCAGAGAATTTTTGCAGACCAAGCAGGTGGTAAGCCCATGCCAGAAAGGGGCTGTTAGCTGCGAGCGGCTCAATTCGTTTCGCTTCGTACTCTGTGAATTTCAGTCCGCCGATCCAGAAAAGAATCAGCACAAGGCCGTAACGGAGGACGAAAGCTCCAGTCATTTCCAGGTTCGTGCCGGTTGTACGGTTTATAGCTAGCGTATTGTTTTCCATATTTCTCCTTTAGCGGCCTTTGGATCAGGTTAGTAAGAGGCGAGCCCCGAGGCGCCGTCGGCAACCGGCAAACCGCTGCCTGCACCGAAAACGCCCAGAGGCGTGAGCGTACCATTCGATTCCACGCGGAATGCCGAGACAGCGCCCGCTCCTCTTAGGAGGTTGTATCGATAGCGAGTGTCTGCATCGAAAGACAGATCAGTGGGTTGCGATGGCAGGCCTTGCGACGCCGCTGCTCCATTGATCAGCGTTACGCGTCCATCAGGATAAAGAAGATAACTAGAGATAGTGCCGCTTACGAAGTTGGCGGTGTTCTAGGACGAGGGCGTCTGTCAAAGAACACGTTGCACTTGCTCGTTTCAGACTTGCCTGTTTAATGTGGAACTCTCGGACTTGGGGTCCAAGTCGGCGGGAGCGAAAAGGTGAGATGTTAGGAGTGTTGAATTTTGAAGTGGCTCCAAAAACTGAACAGGGCGTCCTTTTTTGGCCGCCCCCTGAAGTCCCTTCGGCACGACGATTGGCGGATTTAGCCCCTATCGACCATACTACTCCCAGGAAATTTCCACCACTTGATCTATCGGCGTTACCGCCGTGATGAACAGTGACGGTCCAACCAGCTTCTTCATTGCTCCGCGAATTTCCACATAACGGTGCGCGGCTTTGCCTGGGCCGATGCGTAGCGTGTCTCTTCCCATTTTGTAAGTTGCAGTGCCGGATTCCAGCAGATAGGCGTCGGCCAGTTTAAGCTTCGTTGCTCCGGTCAGTTCGCCGCCTTCGCGAAAGTTCACTTCGATCGCTACAGGAACGTCGCGGGTTCCGTCGGCGCGGAAATGCAGGCGGAACGACTTGGGCGTTTCCGTAATCAGAATAGATTGTGTCAAGCGGCTCACTTCGGATTGGCGGCGCTCGTGACGCGTCCGGTCGAAGTCTTCGACGGTGATTTTGCGAGTAGGTGTGAATGGCTGGAAGTAGGGTCCTTCTAGTTTTTGTTCGAGCAACCAACCTTCCGGGGTTTTCTGAAAAGACTCGCCGCGGAATTGACCTTTGCCGAAAAACGCCGAGGCGAAGCGGACTCCGTTAATCACGGCTTCCCCTTTGCGAATGGCGAAGAAGAGTGGGGTTTTTTCAAACACCGAAGCGCTCATGGCGCCATGGCGAATGCGGGACACGCCAATTACCGGGAAATGTTTTTGGTAATCCTCCGGCAATGGCTTCTCGGCAATCGAGGAGAGTTTCGCCAGTTCAGGGTATTCGAGCAACCAGCCGAGGCTGGCGCGCGATTTAAACGTGTTTGCCAGACGTGCGTATTGGCCGTTGTTGTCGTGCACGGCCAGGTAGGCCAGCGGCAACCAGTAACCTGCGATAGTGAAGCGTTCAAACGCGTCTTGCCGATGGGAGATTTCGGTGATCACTTCGTAATCGGCGTGCATCAGGTAAAGCATCGCGTCGAGATTGCGGCGCACGTAGGTGAACAATTCGGGCTTGTTCATTTTGATGGCGGTGACCAGTAGGCCATTGTCCACCACGGTGTTGTAGGTTCCGAAGCTGCGTTCGGTGTATTGGCCGTCGGCATCCTGGTCGATGCCTTCCGCCAGCCACTGCTCGGCGCGGCGGACAAGGGCGGGGTCGGGCATGGCGCGGTGCAAAGCGCCAAGAGCGCCGCACATCATCCAGCGGTGATTGGGCGTGTGGACGCCGCCATTGAGCAGTCCTTTTTTTGCATGTTCGAGGAACGGACGTATGATCTCGAAGAGTTCAGGGGCACCGTAGGTTTTGGCATTGGCGGCGGTTGTTCCGGCGGTGAACATGGCGAAGGCGGTGTCGGGCGGGGAGTTGAAATTCGTGATGGGCAGCCAGATGTTGCCGTCGGGCGTCATCTCGCGAACGACGGTTTCCATGGTCAGCTTGATGCGGCTGAGCACCTGCTTGTCCTTGTGGAATTTCGATTGTGGACAAAGGTAGGCTGAGCCGAAAACTTCGGAAATGCCGAGGCCGGTTCCCGAATAGTGTAGGCCGTCCTCGGTGGGGATGAACCCTCGCCAGCGGTGGCTGGGATCGGTGATCTGCGTTTCCAGGTAATGCGCGACGGTGTTGTCGTGCGCCTCGATTATTTCTTTCGGAAACGGCGGCGGGACAGTTGCCTGCAGAGCGGCGGGCAACGTGGCGGCCACTACGGATAATGCGTCTCTTCTGGTCATTTATTTCTTTGCGCCGGCGCGGTATGCTTCCCTGGCTTCCTTCATGATAGGTCCATAGACTAGCTTGTCGAACGGTGGGCAACCGGTAGGGAACTGTCCAAGCGGATGGTTTTTCTGCCGCATGATGAAAGTGCAGTAGGTTAGTGTCTTGCACACTCGGCGTTCATCAAGCTCGCCCTTTTCGGCCACGTCCACGGCGAAATCCGGGTAAGCCAGGGCGTTACGGCCGATGCCGAAAATGCGGATGTTGTTTTGCTCCACGTTGTGGGCGGCGGCGTTGATGGCATATATCTGCAGCCAACTATAGCCGCTGCCGACCATGGGTAGATCGGGAAAAGTTCGCTGTAACTCGCCCGCGATTCGGAAGTGGCGATCGATACCAACTAGGGGATGCTCCGGCTGTTCGTAGTTGCCTTCATCGGGTTTCTCAAAAGGCCTGCCGATGTGGGGATTGTAGTATGGGCAGCCGATGGAAACGTTCAACAATTCGACGCCCCAATCTTTGAACCAGCCAATGGCTTGCTTTACTTCGGTGAGATCTTCCCGCAGTGGATTGCCGGGGTCCACGCCCCAGCCCCAAGGATAGGGAGTTGGGTAGGGAATCGGAACGCCAAAGCCGTCGGGTCCGTTGACGTAGGGAACCGAATCGAAGCAACCGAGGCGCATACAGAAAATGAGCTGATTGCCGACGGCGGCGCGAATTTTACCAAGGATATTTTTGATGATTCGAGTGCGATTTTCAAGCGAGCCGCCGTAGCGTCCTTCGCGGGTTTTGGCTCCCATCAATTCGCTGAGCAGGTAGCCGTGGGTGACCTTCATGTCGATAGCGCGGAAACCGGCTTGAACCGCGAGCTTCGCGGCGTCGAGGTAGTAATCTTCCAGGCGTTCCAGTTCGTCGTCGGAGATGACCGGATAGTTGGAGGGGACGCCGGACTTCTGATCGATCATCGGATTGTGATAGGCGATGGTCTTGTTTGGATAGGAGTAGCGCCCGGAGTGGGTGAGTTGGAGAGGCACCAGAAGATCGCCGATGGCGCCGAAGCGGGCTTTGTGTTCGCGGTAGATCATTTCAAGGATACGGGCGTAATCGCCGACGTTGTCCTTGTTTATTAGGAGTTGGCGCGGGTTGGCGCGTCCGTCATCGCGAACAGCGGTGGCCTCGAACCAAATGAGTTTCGCGCCGCCTTGTGCGAAGCGCGCATAGCGGCGCCAGGTGAGTTCGTCGGGGCGGCCGTCAGGGGTTGAATCGCAGCCTTCCATGGGGTGGATGGCCATGGAATTACCAAGCCTATAGGATTTTCCAATGACTGGGCGGCCAAGTGCGGATTGAACTTTCAGTTTATCCGCTTCAAAACGGACTTCGCGGGTTAGTTGGTCAGCGGTTTGCTGTAACTGCTCCAGATTCTTGTAAAGGAAGTGTCTCATCTTTTCTCTTGCGGTTCGGCAGCAGCGCGATCGCCACGGCGCCAATGAAGGCAAGAGCGAAAACGACGTTGAGTGCTGTCTGGTAGCCGCCGAAACTTTCGCGGATTTTCGCGATTACGAACGGGAACCACGTCTGTCCTATGGTATCAGCCGGAAGGATAATGGCCATAGCGCGGGCCAAAGTGTTGACGCCGAACTGTTCGGCGGCCATAAGGGGGATCAGCATGTAATCTGCTCCCATTCCGAAGCCGAACAAGATGGAAAAGAGGTAGACGTATTCGGGTTGCGTGGGATTTACCATTTGAAGCAGCGGGATGGTGCCGGCTACGAGGGCGTAGGTGGCCAGCATGACCCATTTTTTGGGAAAAATGTCGGCTAGGTAACCCATAACTATGCGACCGCCAATGGAGGAAAACAGGATCATCATGGTTGCGTTGGCGAACAGTTCATCCAGCGCTTTTTGATCGGCAAAACCCTGTTCCTTGAAGACGAATTTCATGTTTTGGTTGATGGAGCCGATAGCGCCGATGGAACACAAGCTTCCCATCATGAGGAGCCAGAAGGACGGTTGATGCAGCAGAGCGGAGAAACTTTGCGGGACAACTTTGGTTCCGGCGGCCTCTTCTGGATCACCGTCGGGGTATTGTCCAATATCGGCGGGACGGTCCTTCATGATGAAGTACGCCAGGGGCCACGCGAGAAACATCAAGCCGCCGATGACGAGCAAGGCGTTTTGAAAGCCGAATGCTTCGGTGAGAGGTTTCGCGATGAATTTCGAGGAGATTCCGCCGAAGAAGCCTACACCCAAGTAAGTAGCGGCCATCGCCTTGCCACGATTCTTGCGGAACCATTGGGAGATGAGTATTTGATGCGGAATGGGACCTGAGAGAATATAACCGGCCATGTACAGCAGCCAGAAGCCCCAATAAAGGAAGATGCTTTTTCCCATTGTGCCGAAGCCGAGAAAGGCTAGGGCGGTGAGTCCGGTGCCTGCCATGATCATCTTACGAGTGCTGAATTTAGGGATGACCAGGGGCCCAAACCAAATCATGGAGGCGGCGGCCAGCGGGAAGCCGAAGACGATGTCGGATTTTTCCCAGCCGAAGGCCTTCTGATAATAATCGTAGAAGAAGGGCATGCCGTAATAGGGAATACCGACGGCTAATCCGAATGTGAAGAAGCAGGCGATGGAAATCCACCAGCCGTAAAAGCGCCCGTTTTGATTCAACTTGAAACCTCCGCGAAGTTTCCTGTTATAACACATGCAACAGGGCGGGCACAGCTTTCGTTGATTTGTCTCGCGCGGATTTAGTACTGGGAAGAACGTGATAGGCTGGGGAGAATCAATGAAGAACCCTCATGATGGGGCCTTCAAAGATCTCGCCGAAGATCATCCGGAATTGCTGCTGCGCCTGTTAGGTATTCTTCAACCCGGTACGAAGACCAAAATCAAACACGTTTTAAGAGATTTGCGCCTAAACGAAGTGCACATTGACCATGCCTATCGAATGGAAGATGACACGGGCTCCTGGGTGGAGATGTTCGAGGCCATTACCAGTTGGCACGCTGAGAAGATCGGGACCATGGCGCTGTACAATTTTCTGATTCAGCATAAGGAAGATCTGCCGGTTTTCAATCACGTCCTGTTCATGGCGGAAAAATATGCACCTAAGGATTTGCCGGATCGCCTGGTGCATGAGGGTAAAAGTGGGCTGCGGATTGAAGTCCCGTACCAGGCGCATCGATTGTGGGAAATTGATCCGGCCCTGTGTTTCGAGCCGGCGTGCGAGGAACTGCTGCCATGGGCCCCGCTGCTGAAGGGAGGCCTGGCTGAGTTTGAGCGAACCACGGTGGCCATGGAGCGGTTATTCGAGGATCGAGAAAAGGCGGGGGCGCTGAAGCCGGCGGTATTAGTCAGTAAGCTTGCCTCATTGGCTTCACTCCGATACGATAAAAGTGCGATCAAGTGGTTCCTTGAAAGACTGGAGAAGAAGATCATGTTGTCAACAGACGCGTTCAAGGTTAGTTGGCTGTACCAGGAAGGTCTGGAAGAAGGGAAGGCCGAAGGGATAGCTGCGGGAAAGGCGGAAGGAAAGGCGGAAGGTAAAGCGGAAGCCATCCGGATCATTTTGAGCGATAGATTTCCTGCCCTGGGATTGGCGGCGGAACTAAACCACGTCCGGCCTGAATCTCTGGATACGTTGCTCACCGCTATTTTGAAAGCCCAAAACCCCGAAGACGCACGCGCAGCCATCCTGGCTGCTGTTGACGCAAACAAAGCGTCCTGAGTAATTCGATTCCACCGAGGTATTTCTGGACGCGCTTCGCAGATTGAAAAACTTTCCGAAACGGAATTCCGCGCCAATTAACGGTATTGCAGAATTAGCCGCTCAAGAAGGCGTGCGCGAAGTTATCGAACAGTTCCGCCGTGATCGCCAATGGATCAACGAGCAGCATTTGGAGTTGTGCCGAATCGCGGCGCCAACCTTCTTTGAGGCTAAGCGGGCCGAATGGATGCTGACTCGGCTACGTTCGCTCGGGTGTGATGCGAAGATCGACCGTGCAGGGAATGTGATTGCTTTTCCTGGCACCCCAACCACCGGGCCATATGTCGCCGTGACGGCCCACCTAGACACCGTACTGGCTCCACGCAGGCCGGAAGAGATTTACATTGAAGGTGATGGGAGGATGCATGGGCCTGGGGTTGCTGACAATGGGTCGGGCCTAGTGGCGCTGTTGGCAATTGCCAAGGCTCTTCAGAAGGCGCCTCCGCTGGAAAATACTTCTGCTTCAATCATGTTGGTTGCGAATGTTGGCGAAGAGGGGGAAGGCAATCTTAGTGGTATGCGGTACTTGTGCCGGCAATCGGCGCTGGGTCCAAAGATTCGTAGTTTCCTGGTTCTGGACGGCCCTTCCGTCGAGCACATTACGTCGCAGGCGCTTGCCAGCCGCCGATTCGAGATTACCTTTCAAGGCGCTGGCGGGCATTCCTGGTCTGACTTCGGCATTGGGAATCCAGTGCATGCGCTAAGCCGGGCCGTTCACCTATTCAATTCCCATCAAGCATCAAAACCCGCGATGCTATCGAGAACCAGTCACAACTTCGGGATTATTGAAGGCGGGATTTCCGTAAACTCGATTCCCTCTTCGGCGCTGGCGAAACTTGACCTGCGCGCTGAGACGCAGGGAGCGCTGGATGATATGGCCAGTCTGCTGACCGAATGCGTTGAGCGGGCTCGGGACACGGAGAACGCCGCGGCTACGGTCAAAGTTTCAGCTAAGATTCGTGATATGGGGCAGCGGCCTGGCGGCCAACTTCCTGAGACATCGCCGTTGGTCAATTATTTGCGAAGCATTGATGCTTTTCTAGGGATCCGTTCCCGAATTGATTGCGCGTCCACCGATGCCAATATTCCTTTGTCGATGGGATTACCGGCGGTTTCTATCGGCACGGGTGGTTCCGGTGGTGGAGCTCACACGCCGGCGGAATGGTATCACCCCGACGGACGCGATGTTGGCCTGAAGCGCATTTTTCTGGCATTGGCGTTGTTGTTGACCGAATAATGAAGCTGCCCATCCATGCGCGCGCCGAGATCGCGCTAGCTTTGGTTGCCCTGCTTTGGGGCGGCACTTTTGTGATGGTGAAGTCGGCGCTCTCCGACATTTCTTCCCTTGTATTTTTGTCGCTTCGGTTCAGTTTGGCGGGTGTTCTGCTTCTGATCTACTTTCGGAAGCAAACGGTTTTCCGAATCCCCGCTGAGAGTTTGGGTCGAGCCGCGTTAGTAGGGGCCCTGCTAATGACGGGGTACGTTCTGCAAACTGTCGGGTTGTTGACCACCTCGCCGGCGAAAAGCGCATTCTTGACGGGCCTTTACATCCCTCTCACGCCGATTTTCGGAGCGATGTTGTTTCGCCGATCTCCGTTATGGCAGGAAATCGTCGGGCTCGTGTTAGCCGTTGCCGGTACCGCATTACTTAGCTGGCCTGGACAGCGATTCATAATGGCGCTGGGCGATTGGCTGACCGTAGGCTGTGCCGTAGCGTTTGCTTTTCACATTGTTGCGTTGGGTCATTTTACACCATCGGTCGGATTTGCTCCCATGACTTGCTTGCAAATCCTGTTTGGCGCGGGGTTCGCCGCGGTAGGGGCCCCACTGGTGGAAAAACCATTTTGGAACCCCGTGCCTTCCACTTTCGTAGCTATCGTAGTCGCCGGTGTGTTGGCGACGGCCCTGGCGTTTGCCGTGCAGACTTGGGCTCAGCAACATACTACGGCGACCCGGGCGGCGCTTTTGTTCAGTTTGGAGCCGGTATTTGCCTGGATTATTTCGTTTCTGGTGACCGGGGAGGTGCTTACCGGCCGTTCGGCGATTGGCGCCTTGATGGTGCTTTCAGGGATTGTCTGCGCGGAATTGAAACCACAGGCCAGTGACGGGCATCCATCATGGTGACGCCCTGTTTGACAGTGATGGCCGTAATTCTATTAGACTAAGAATAGTCTGGAGACAAAGAACTACCATGTTAACTCGCATCCTTAAGCAACAAAAACTACTCGCCGCAACCGTGTTTCTGTTTACTCTTTCGGTAGGTGTGGTGATTGGCACCTTGGCTACTACGGGCGTTTATGCCGCCAAAGGCCAATCGGTTGCCGCACCGGACGCCACGCCGCTCGTTATTCCCGAGGCGAAAACGAACGAAACGGATTTTACCCGATTGGCTAAAATGGCTGAGCCAAGCGTTGTGAACATTACCACGGATTACTCTACCCCGAAGATGACGTCGTCACGCAAGCAGCGCGTGCCTCAGCCGGATGAAGAGGAGGAAGGGGGAGATGAAGGCCTCGAATCGTTCCGCCGGTTTTTCCGGGATATGCCTGGTGGCGGCGGGTCTATTGGGCCGCAGCGACGCGCCCCTAGAGAAGCTACCGGTTCAGGATTCGTGGTGGACAAAAACGGCTACATAATCACCAACAACCATGTTGTGGAAAAGGCAAATGGCATCAAGGTGAAATTCCCTCATGACAAGACGGAATACAAGGCCAAGGTTATCGGTGTTGACTATGAAGCGGACTTGGCCGTAATCAAGATTGACGTTAAGCGTCCTTTGGCCGCTTTAAAGATAGGAAACTCCGACGGAGTGCAAGTTGGCGATTGGGCTGTGGCTATTGGATCTCCCTTCGGCCTGGCGGCGTCGGTGACTGCGGGCATTGTTTCCGCTACCGGCCGGGATGTAGATGGAGCTCAGGCATTTCAACATTTTATTCAAACGGATGCGGCGATCAACCCCGGTAATTCCGGCGGTCCGTTACTAAACATCAGAGGTGAAGTGATTGGCGTAAACACCGCGATTGCCACGCAAACGGGAGGTTACCAAGGCATCGGCTTTGCCCTGCCGTCGAACATGGCGGCCCGCGTATACAACAGTATTATTCAGCATGGCCGCATGAAGCGCGGGTCTATCGGGATTTCATTCAGTACGCAGGAAAAACCGGAAATCTTCAAGGCGGCGGGTGTTAGTGGTGGCGTATTGGTGGAAGGCGTCACTAAGGGCGGTCCCGCCGAGAAAGCCGGAATCAAGCCGGAAGACATCATTATCTCTTTGGGCGGTAAGCCCGTGAAGGACGGGCAAGACTTAATCGCCCGAGTTTCAGAAGCGCCGCTGAGCCAGCCGTTGAAGGTCACACTGGATCGCGCGGGTAAGAAGATGGATTTGAGCGTGACCGTTGAGGATCGCGACGAAGTCTTTAAGGATGATCCTCGCTGGGCAGGCCGACGCAAGGACCTACCGACTCCCGATGCGACTCCCGAAGGGACACCGGCAAAATTCGGTATCTCAATTCGTCCACTTTCCGACAAAGAAAAGACCGAAGTGAACTCGGACAATCGTGGCGTTTACGTTACAACCGTGCAGGAGGGCACCTTCGCGGAGGAGATTGGGTTGATGGCGAGAGATGTGATTGTGAGCATCAATCGTCAGCCGGTCTCTTCGCCGGAAGATCTGCGCCGCATTCAGACTGCATTGAAACCCGGAGATGCGGTGGCTTTCCGCGTGATGCGACCTATAGGCGCGGCGCCGGGGCAGAAAAGGGCTGATACGGACAAGTATCAAAGCCTCTATGTGGCAGGAACATTGCCGGCCAATTAATTCGAGAATTAGCGTCAAAAAAATGGGGAAGGCTTCCACGCCTTCCCTTTTTCCTGTTGTTGGCGTACACTGCTTTTCATGCCCCTTGTTCAAAAGCATGCCGAAGGTTCCTTCTGTTGGATTGAGCTTGGAACTACTGATCAGAATGCAGCCAAGCGGTTCTACAACGGACTGTTCGGATGGACCGCGAAGGACTTCCCCATGGGACCGGGTGAGGTCTATACAATGTTTCAGCTGGAAGGACGGGATGCTGCCGCCAGCTACACATTACGTCCGGATATCAAGGGCGTTCCGCCGCATTGGAATCTTTATGTGGCCGTGGAGAATGCCGATACGGTTACCGCAAGGGCCATTGTAGCCGGGGCCAAACTGCTGGCTGCCCCTTTTGACGTGTATGACTTCGGCCGCATGGCGGTTATTCAGGACCCGACAGGCGCGGTGTTGAGTATCTGGCAGGCGAAAAGCAATATCGGAGTAGGCATCACCGGCGTACCAGGGACGCTATGCTGGGCTGACTTGAGCACTGCCGATCCGGCCAGGGCAGGGGCCTTTTATGCGGAACTGTTCCAGTGGCATCTCGAAGTGAGCGAGAACGATTCGTTCGGTTATCTTCACATTCTCAATCAAAGCGAATACATTGGCGGCGTGCCGCCGGTTAAGCATCGAAGCCCGAATACGCCGCCGCATTGGTTGCCCTATTTCTCGGTGGAAGATTGCGACGCAGTGGCCGGCAAGGCGGAGGCCAGCGGAGGGCGGCTGATCTTGCCGCCGATGAGCATGGCCGGCGTCGGGAGGATGAGTGTGATCGCCGATCCGCAAGGCGCCGTGTTCGCGATTTTTCGGGCGGAGACGCGATAGTATATTATTCGGGGGAGGCTATGTTGGCCTTCCGTAGTTCGGTCGCAATACTTGTCGCGCCGGAGTCTTTTAGGTCGACCCAACGCAGGCTCTTGAATCGCAACAACGGTTCTCTGGCCGATGCATCAAGCTTTGAAGTCTTCCAAAGATATAGTTTTTCGAGGTGAGGCAGAACCGCAAGAGCAGCAAGCCCGTTGCTGGTGACGGTCGTTGCGTTCAAGTTCAGCTCTCTTAGCTGTTCGAGCTTTGCGAGTTTGGCGACACCCAGGTCCGAAATCTTCGCGCCCGCGAGGTTTAGCGATTCGATCGTCGGTGATTGCGCAATGATCTCGAGGCCAGCGTCGGTGATCGCCGCAAACCACAACCCGGAATCTGTGCGCTGCTGTCCACTCAAATCCAATTTACGAATATGGGGCAGGTTGCGAAGGAAGCGCAGGCAGTTGTCGGTGAGCTTGTTGCCTCCAATGGCCACTTCCTCCAACTTGTCTAAGCTCGTCAGCGTGTACAACCCGTTATCCGTGACTTCAGCGAAGCCCACATCCAGTTTCTTGAGTTGCCGCAAGCCCGCGATATGGGTCAGCGTGTTGTCGGTGACTTTCGTCCCTCGGCAGTTGAGTTCTTCTAGCTTTTTCCAGGTCCGGACGGCGGCGAGTCCTTCATCGGTAACAAGTTCGGCGTAGAAGAGGTTAAGTGTTCGGACATTTTCCAGTTCCTTCAAAAGCAGCAAGCCCTGGTCGGTGACGCGGGTCAAGGAAAGATCCAGCCGCTCCATTTGCTTCCATTTTGCAACCTCAGCCAAATCCGCATCGCTGACCCAACTCGCCCTCAGGTTCAGCCCGATCACAGCGCCTTGCGCATTGCGCTCCACTTTGCCGCCGAGGCGTTCGGCCCAATCAGTGTCGGTAGCAGCGGAGAGTCCCGCGGTCAGGCAAATTAGGATGAGTAGCAGCCGCATCAACTTCCTCTCCTGGTCACACGGCTGGAATCCCGATCAAAGATAATGTCGCAGCCAGGAAGTTTAGCCTTCAATTGATCGAAACCTTTGACCGTGACCGTGGTGTGATACAGGTTCAATTTCTTGAGCTGTTTCATCTGTTCGAGCGCGGCGATGGCATCATCGGAAACATTGGTGCTATCGAGGCGAAGTTCGGTCAAGGCCTGGGCCGCGGTCAATGCCGCCACACCCTTGTCGCCGACCTTTGTGTAATCCAGATTGATTTTTTGCAGTTCGGGAAGCTTGGCGATTAGAGCTAACGTTTGATCGTTCACTCGTGTGCGGACCAGATCGAGTCGCTGCAGTTTAAGTAGACTAGCCAGTGGCGCGGCGCCATCGGCGGAAAATTTCGCGTAGTTCAGCAATAACGTCCTTAGTCCTGTAATCTTGGCGACTTGCTTGATGCCAGGGTCACCAATGTCGTCACCGGCTAAGTCTAGCGACTCGAGCGCCCCTAACTTGGCTATGGATTCCATGGCAGGGTCGGTGAGGTCGGTGTATGCCAAATGGATATTGGTAAGTTTGTCGAGCTGCGCCAGGTAGGGAGCGTGACGGTTTTCAAGAGGGCAGTTGCTCGCGTCGAGTTCCCGCAGGCCGCGGCCTTTCCAATTCTCAAGGCCCCGTCCGGTGATATTCGTATTGCTGATGTCGAGCTTCTGCAGGCGGTTGAGTTCGGCCAGTCGCGCCAGTCCGTTATCGGAAATCGCGGTTTGGCGGAGGTTCAATTCGCCCAGATTCTTCAGCCGCAGAAGCACCTCAACGGTTTGATCGGTAATCGCAGTTGCGGAGAGATCCAGCTTTTCAAGGGTGTCCAGCTTGCCGAGGGGCTGAAGTGCCAGGTCATTGATCTGAGCGCGTCGCAGGTTGATCTCTTTCACTCTTCCGTTTTCGATGCGGATCGAGCCCCCTAGGCTCTTTACCCAGTCGGAAACAAGGGATGGCGAAGATGGGTTCAAGGGAGGGATATTCCTGGTCGGCCCTTCCCCAGAATCGAGGTAGTTGACGCGCAGACGGGGATGGCTGGCCATTAATTGACGAACGCCGGCGGGAGTTACCTTGGTGTATCGGACGTCAAGGAATTCGAGGTTGGGTAAAACGGCGAGGCGGGCCAGCGCCGCATTAGTAATCTGGCTGCGGTACAGGTTTAGTTCGACCAAGTGAGGCATGGCGGAAATGGTTTCCAGCGACGAATCTGTCAATTGCGCTCCCAACAGGTTGAGTTTTCGGAGGTCCTTCAGTCCTGCCAGATGCTTGATGCCATCGTCGGTTAAAGGCAGACCGTACAAGTCGAGTTCCCTTAAATTGGTCAGCCCGGAAATGTGGGCGATTCCCTTGTCCGAAATATTATTGTCGCGAAGAATCAGCCGTTCTAGTTTGGTTAGCGATTTCAAGCTCTCCATACCCTTGTCGGTCACTGCCGAATAACGCAGGTCAAGCGAACGCAAATTCGCGAAATGCTTCAAACCCAAACCCTTCACCTTGCTTTGGGACAGGCGCAGTTCCTCGAGTTGACTCAACCCCGATATTTGGTCCAGCCCACTGTCGAGCACAGTCATGTTGGTTAAGAAATGAATGCTGGTATGGAGCCGCTTCAAATTCTTCAGCCCGTTCAAGTGCTTAAACAACTCATTGGAATCGCGGCGGCTTCCGGCACCCTCATTCCACATATAGGCAGGTAGCAGTAACTCTTCCAACTGGGTCAACCCGGCGATACGTTCGAGCTGTTCTGGTTCGACGAGCGTGCCCGTGAAGTCGAGCGAACTGATCACGAATGGGCCGGAGGGAAGCGCCGCAAGGTCATTTATTTTCGCGGCTTGGTCGTTTAACCCGACGGAGCCTCCTAAACGCAGAACCCATTCGGCGATCGGCCTTTCGGTCCAGGAATCGGCGCCGAATGCTAAAGCTGGAGCGAGGAAAAACAAAGCCAATTTGGAAATAGAAACCACGACAACATTATGACCCATGTAGCTACGGTTGGGGGGACCTGAGTACTAAGGGCGGACTTTCGTTCAAGTCGAATTCGGTACTTGCCCGTCATTGTTCGGAGGAGCCCTACGGGCGAAAATTCATTATGGTAAATCGCCCGGACAACCCGATTGCGAACACATCTTCGGATACCGGCAGATCTGTCTCTCGCAACTTCATATTCCCTCACCGTAGCGTTCGTTTTTCCGATGTTGGGTGGGGAAGGATACTCCTAGCATTCATCGTGGCCTTAGGGCTTAGTTTGTTTCTGTTTCGCAATGCCGTCCCAATCATGAAATTACACACCACGCTGGCTATCGATTTGGCGGGAAAACTGAATCTTCCAATTATCGGCTACAAGGCCGTGAGTGTGTTCCCTAATATGGAGCCGGCTCAAGCGCCGCTCACCTCCGTTCCAAAATTTCTGGAGATAGGAACCGCCGGACGCATGCTATGGCTGGTTTGCCTGCTGGGGCTGACAATCCTGGCGGCGCGCTTTCAACTGCTTCGAAGTTTCTTGGTGCTACTTATTCTGCTGCTTCTGGCCTCGGCGCTAGTGAGTTCTATTTTTGAGAGGTACGAATTCGACGCGGGTGTTTTCGGGCAGATTTGGTATCGGCAAGTGATGTTGGTTTGGATCTTGCTTCCATGGTTCACGTCGATTCTTTTTCTGGTGTTTCAGCCAAATATCCTGGAAGGCCTTGGTTGGGTTTTATTGAGCCAAATTTATAGTTTCGCGTTTTCGGTAATCCGGATGACGTTCGTCATGGGCGTGCTCCACTATACCGGCCTTATCCTTTTCCCGAGCGTCTGGTTCCTAGTTGGGACGCTGGCTGAGTTGATTTTCCTCCTGCAATTTTATTCGATCAGCATCTACCGGGCGACCGGCAAACAATATAAAGCGAGGTCGTCATGGGTTTCATCATTTTAATCGCGCGCATTCTGGTTTTTCTGTCAATGTCCGTGTTGACGCTATACGCAATTCGCCACTATTGGTTTGCTTGGACGCGCCTTCGGTTGCGTAAAGCTAAGGACACCATGGAGCTAGTCGGCTTCGTCAATCCCACCTTGACCGTGCTTGTTCCGATGCATAACGAAGAGAAGGTTGCCGCGGACATTTTGCAGGCGCTGGCGGACAACGACTACGACAAATCGAAGCTGGAAGTGATTCCGTTAAACGACCGCAGCAGTGATGGCACGGCGGCGATCATCAACCAGTTTGCGGCAACGTATCCTTTCATCAAGCCTCACCACCGTAGGGAAGGGCGTGGCGGTAAACCTGCTGCGCTGGCGGAAATCACGGGCCGTTTGACCAGCGAAATTGTGTTGCTGTTCGACGCCGATTATGTGCCGGGCAAGGGGATGCTGAAAATGCTGGTGGCTCCGTTCGCCGATCCTGAAATTGGAGCGGTTATGGGGCGAGTAGTGCCCTACAATACCGGCGATAGTTTGCTGAGCGGGCTGCTTTCGCTGGAGCGCGCTTCCGGTTATCAAGGCGCGCAACAAGCCCGTTATAACTTGGGTTTCACCGCGCAATTCGGCGGGACCGTGGGTGGGGTGCGGCGTAAGGCTTTAGAGGCGGTCGGCGGATGGAATCCAGACTCGCTGACCGAAGACACGGATCTCACCTTCGCCTTGCTGCTGAGCGGCTGGCGCACTGCGTATGTGAATCGCGCTGAATGTTACGAGGAAGTTCCACAGCAATGGTCGGTCAGGCGGCGGCAGTTAATGCGCTGGGTGATGGGGCATACCGCTTGTCTGCACGATTATTGGCCGGATATCGTGCGTGCGAAATTCTTGACGGCGCGCGAAAAGATCGAATGTTTCTTCTTGTTGGGGATGTATTGGACGGCTCCGTGGCTGGTAATTGGTTGGATCGCCTCGCTGGTTTTGTTCTTCACTATTGAGGCTCACTATGTCCCGATTCTGATGATTGCAATGACCCTTGTGGGGTATCAATTGTTCGCCAATCAGTCCAATTTCCTTGAAATGGGATCGGCGCTGTTGCTGGATGGCAACAGAAAGCGGGTGCTGTTGATGCCGCTGAACCTGCTGAATTTCTTCGCCAATATCGGAGCCACCTGCCATGCGATGGCCCAGTTCTATTGGGCGAGAATTACGGGCGGGAAGGGTGCGGGTTGGGACAAGACCCGGCGCACTAGAGCCGCCGCTGCCGGAGGCGCAGGCTCATTCGGCTTAAGCGCGCCGCGTGAAAAGGCGAGGGAGGAGTAAGGGGATGGCATTCATTGTGTTTTCGATTTTATTCATCGGCCTGCTTTATTCGCACTTTTCTTTGGCGCACATGGTGTGGACCCAAGCAAGAGGACGAAATTCGGCTGAACTCGACATGGACTATGTGCGGATAGAGGACTATTTTGGCCAATCCTTCCGAGGCAAAGTCGAGGAATGGCTGAAGCTGCCTTATGAAGGCAGCAGGACTGGGGCGATGCGGGTGATTGACCGCGGCGTGGAGAAGGTGATTGTCGCCGGAAAAGGAATGTTTCCGGAGGGCCGCCGGGAGCGTTTGGCAATGATTCTGGAGGATGATTTTGTTTGCGGCCCGGATTGTCATTTCGAGCGGGAGTTAATGGTTAGCAGCAATGTTCACGTCGGCCACGGAACCCAATTGCAGGCGTTGGCTTGTGACGGTTCCGCCAAGTTGGAGAAGGGCGTAACTGTGCGGCGCTGGTTAGATGTGGCAGGGCCTTTAGAAATGCAGGCCGATTGCAGAGTGATCAGCAAGGTTTGTTCGCAACATTCCATTTATTTCGGCCCGGGCAGCGAGACCCTAAGCCTTTTTGCACCCGAGATCGAAACGGAAGGCCGCTTTGAAAGTCTATCCCAGAGCGTTTCCGAGCCGCGGGAAGTGCTGTTGATTCCGCATGCAGCCAACATAACAGAACCTAGTCATGGATACGATCCAAAACTTCTTTATTCAATGGGCGGCGGCTCCTATCTCTATAATGGGTCACTGAAATTGACGGCTCCTCTGCATGTGCGCGCTCCCCTGGTAGTGAAAGGGGACGTGGAGACTATGGAGGGATCGATGATTGAAGCCGATATGAAGGTTAAGGGGTGCGTCAAGATCGGCGCGATGAGCATGATTAGGGCAAATTTGGTTTCTGACGGCGATATGGAATTAGGTCAGGGAGTCTTTTTTCAGAGAGTGCTACACGCTGGGGGCGGTATTTTGTTGAAGTACGGTGTGCGAGGCTTAGGCCAGACCGCGGTGGTTGTCTATGCGTCAAAAATGCTCACCGTGGAGAGTAACGTCGTGGTGCGCGGGAAGTTGGCGTCGGGCGACAAAGTAAAGGCCATATCCTCTCCTTTGGCTTGGCTAAAGCATCCGGCGGGAGATATTTAGTGGAGAAAATGAAATTGAAACGCTTCCGATTGATTCTATTGACAGGTGTGACGTCCGGGCTTATGGCCCAAGATCAGAGTCCGGCTCCGAAGGCTACGTTTGAACGGCCGGGCTACGAAAGTCCGCTTCCCGTGTTATTGGAACTAGGAACCTATCACACTCATATTTCCAATGGCATCGGTTATTGGCGTGGAGCGGATGCGTCTATCTGGATCCGCAACAATCCCAAATTCACTCCGGTATTCCTGTTTAACTCCCAGACGCGGCCCGAAGGCACACAGCAAAATTACGGGTTTTTCAGCTATTACAACTGGACCAAGAGCTTTTACACGACACAAGGCTTTTCAGTCACTCCCTTTGTGGAACAGAATCGTCCTCTACTGTTTCCGAGGCAACGCTACGACGTGAAGGCTCATTACAAAACAGGATTCAATAAGCAACTGGTGCTGACGTCCGGTTTCACCTACTTCGACTTTCGCAACAGTGTAAGGGGCCAAATCTATTCCGCCGGTTTTCTGTACTACCCAACAAAGATGGTCATTGAAGGAAACTACAACGTGAACCGCAATCAGCCCGGCAATCATTTATCTTCTTCGGCGAATATCTCTGCTCAGTACGGAAGGGAGGGTAAGTACTGGTTTGGAGCAACGGTTGGCGGCGGCAAGGAAGTTTACAGCTATGTGGCGAAGACCCCCCTCGAGATAAATGTGTCTGGCTATTCGGCGCAAGTGTTCTTTCGTAAGTGGCTTACGCGGCACACTGGGTTTATGCTAGGGGCCGAGCATCAGAACAAACTGGGTCTCTATACTCGCATTGGCGGCTATGGGCGAATGTTCTTCGAGTTCTAAACGGCGCCAGTACTTTTTTTGCTTTGGTCTATGGATGAATGAGACGATGGCATGCTTTCATACCATAGATGCATTTTAAGAAACAAAAATCTGCGACCCTGGTTGCCAGTATATTCGCCGGGCTTTGTTGGAACCAATCTGTTGCTGTTGCGGCGACCTTCGATTTTTCCAACTTCCCGAACTCAAACGGATTAACGTTGGTCTCCGATGCGGCGGTCGTGGGCAATGCCCTCAGGCTTTCTTCGTCCAACTATTCGCGAGCCGGGGGCGCCTTTCTTTCTAACATGGTGAACGTTGCCGACGGGTTTACGGTCACGTTTAGCTTTCAAATCACTGATCGGCATCAACTGTTGGACGACGGAACGATCCTTTCCGGCGCAGCCGTGGCAAGCGGGGGCGATGGGCTAACCTTTGTTGTGCAAAACTACGCGCAGAATGCTCTCGGTTTGGCCAATAGCGGTATCGGATATTACGGCATCCCAAACAGCCTGGCAGTCGAGTTCGATACATGGAAGAATCAGAAGTCAACGTATTGTGAGCCGAACAACAACCACATAGCCGTGCAGAGCCTTGGAACTGCCGCGAACCGTCCGGAACACTGTGCGAGCACCGATCCGGCCGATCCCTTCCCTAACCCGAATCTGGGGATCTACACGCCCACTGTAAATTTTGCGGACGGGGCGGTCCATCAGGCCAAGATTAGCTATACGGCTGGGTCGCTGAAAATCTTCTTCGTGGATCTTAGCAATCCAGTGATGAATGTGAATGTGAATCTACAGACTTTGCTCTCGCTCAAGAACGGAACGGATGCGTACATCGGATTCACTTCGTCAACTGGAGGGGCTTGGGAGAATCACGACCTGACTTCCTTTAGCTTTGGCAACGTCCCAGAGCCTTCGACGGGATTGTTTTTGGGATTTGGCTTGATGGCGATCATCGGCCGGACCATCCGACGCAAATAGATTAAGGCCTTACAAATTCAGCGAGGGGTGTGATTGGGCAATCCCCCCTCGCTATTTTTATTTTCGAAAGTTCATTTACCAGCGGATTGAATGTTAACTAGATCTTGCCGTTCCGCGTTAGCCGCGGAGGGGTCGCTTTTCAGAGTCTGTGGCGCCCTCCAAAAATCGATCAAGCTGGTCATGTGCACGCAGGATACGGTGCACATCGGAGCGCAAGATTTCTCGGTGAGGAACTCGCGGCGCAGATCCGCCTTGGTGTATTCGGCGATCGGCGTGCCAGGGTACCCACGTTGCTGCGAGCAATAATGCACCAGGCCGTCTTCGCACACGTAGATATATCGAGCCCCGGCCCTGCATCGCCATTCACTGCTTTCGCCTTGGACAATTCGATCCTGAAAACCAGAAAAATGAGCGAAATTTCGTTGGCCTAGATTCCGAATCTCATGATAAATAGCTTTCTCGCGCGCTCCCAGAGCCTTCAGTTGTCCAGAGCCGTCATGGATGATTCCAACCGTCGTGCTGAAGCCTAAAGCCCTCGCCCGTTTCGCAATCGTCAGCGCATCTTCGGGATTCTTGGTGCCACCGCCAAGTACCGAGTTGATATTGACGTGGAACAAGGAATGTTCAGCCAGCATCTGAAGCTTCTTGTCGAGTACCTTCAGGCTTTTTACGGACACGTCATCGGGTTGAATGTTGTCAATGGAAATCTGTAGATGATCGAGGCCAGCGTCATTCAGTCGTCGAATGCGATCGGGCATCAACAGGTAGCCGTTGGTGATCATTCCAGCCATCCGGCCGTGATAGCGGATACGAGCTATGATCAAATCCAGGTCGGGGTGCAGGAGCGGTTCGCCTCCGCTGATCATAATCAGCGTAGTGCCTAGCCGGTGCAGATGGTCGATACGGTCAAGCACTACACTTGTGTCGACAGGCGCGGAAAAATCGTCGTATTCGTTACAGTAGCCGCACGCTAAATTGCACCTTCGAATCGGGATTAAGTGGGCTTGAACGACATGGTTCGTATCAGCTAAGCCATGCGCAATGAAGCGGAGTTCGCGCGCACGGCGTTTCAATGCCGTCCAATCACGCTGAACCCTGAAGGAAACATTGGGCATAATAATCGAATTACCATTTAAGCACAACCAGCTAGCTCAGGGGCTACTTTCCAGGTCGAACGGTCAAATCGCTGGGTTGAATGGTTATGTGACTTACTTTTTCGGAGGCAGAGGCGGAGCCTTTTGAATGGTTTGCGACGGCGAATTGTCAACCGCATCGCCGAAAGTGATTTTCGTTTCGCTTTTGAATAGTTTGTAGTCTTCGTAACGAACACTCATCTTGATGCGGACCGAATTGTCCTTAAAGTTGAGCGTATCGGCTGCGGTTGTGAAAGTAGGGAACCAGTATTTTCCGTCGATTTGCTCGCGGAAGGTCTCGAACTTGGCGAATTGATTGTCGGATCCTTTTTTCAAAATGCCGGTTGCGCGGCCATAGGATTTGACGATCTGCAGATCCCGGTCGTCCACCCAAATGGTCCCCTGGAAGTAGCGCTTGCCATGCTCCATTTTCTTTGGCTTTACGGAGAAGGAATAGCAAGAAATTTCGTCCAGCGTCTCACGGCCAAGATAAGTGACATTGTACTGATCGACGTCTTTACTGGTTAGCACGAACGGCTGCACGCTGCGCAAGTCCTGTTCGTCTTCCGGCGTAAGGATAATCTGTTTGAGTGTATTGGCCGGGGCCCGGACGATCTTTTCCGTGCGCTTGCCATTAGCCGAGAAAATGATGTCGCTCACCAGTTCATACTTTCCACCGCCATCCACTTCCTGAATTTTGACAGTCTGATGATAGGTGTAATTCTCGCGGGCCAAGGCGAATTCGGATTCCTTGGCGGCGAACTTTTGAATTACTTGCTGAGCCTCTGCCGGAGTCAGGTCTGGCTTGGCGTCGGCGGCAAAGCCGAAAGGCGCTGCCACTAGCAGAAGAAATGGAATGGTTCGCATGGGTGTCAACTCTTTTATTGGATGCCTAAAACGATTCACTGGTTACGTCTTAAAGCAGTCCCTTGGCTATTGTAATCTTTTGCAGGTTGGAGGTCCCTTCATAAATTCTTCCTATTTTGGCATCGCGGTAAAGTTTTTCCACCGGGTAATCTTTAGTAAAGCCCACACCGCCGAAAATCTCCACGGCTTGCGAAGCCACTTCTTCGGCGATGGTGGATGCATACAATTTGGCCATGGCGGCTTCGGTGACAAACGGCCGGCCGCATTCACGCAAGCGCGCTGCGTTGTAAACCATCAGCCGCGCTGCCTCAATCTTCGTGGCCATTTCGGCCAACTGAAACTGGATGCCCTGCTGTTCGTTCAGCAGTTTGCCGAACTGTTTGCGCTGCTTAGTATAGGCGCGGGCGTGATCGAATGCGCCTTGGGCCAGTCCCAACATTTGTCCGCCAATGGCGATGCGGCCTTCATTCAGGGTCTCAATGGCAATCTTGTAGCCCTTGCCAATTTCTCCCAGTACATTCGCTTTCGAGACACGGCAGTTGTCAAACAACAACTCACAGGTGGACGAGGCGCGAATCCCCAGTTTGTCTTCCTTCTTGCCAACTTTGAAGCCCGGAAAATCAGGCTGCACGACGAAACAGGTGATGCCTTTGTAGCCGGCCTCTGGATTGGCGTTGGCGAACACCAGAAAAAATCCAGCTTCAGCAGCGTTGGTGATCCATAATTTCCGTCCGTTCAGAACGAAGTTGTCGCCCTCTTCGGTGGCGCGCGTCGTCAGCGCGAAGGCGTCGGATCCGGATCCGGCCTCAGACAGAGCATAGGATCCCAGGCAACTTTTCGCCAGTTGCGGAAGCCAACGCTGTTTCTGCTCGCCGCTCGCCCAGCGCATCACGGCGTTAATCACCAGCGTATTCTGCACGTCCACTACGACGGCAACGGCGGGATCCACCGCGGCGATCTCTTCTATCGCCAGCACGCTTTGCAGGAAGGAGCCACCCTGACCGCCATATTCTTCCGGGATCTCAATGGCCAGCAGGCCCAGCTCAAACAGTTGGCGAAGGATGTTCTCGTCGAGATGCGAGTCGTCGTCCATTTGGCGGACCAGTGGCGCGATTTGTTCCTTCGCGAACCGGCGCACGCTGGCGCGGAACATTTGCTCTTCTTCGGTGAGCCAGGTCAGGGGACGTGGCAGAGCTTCCGGGATCGAAGCGGTAGGCATCCTTACAGTCTACTGCCAGACTTCAGGCATGGGAAGCGGCACGGCGCCCTTCATACGCGGGAACCACTTCGCTCGAACGGCCATCCATCATAAGCTGCCCATGATCGAGCCACAGGGCGCGGTCGCACAGGCTTTGAATTGTCGATCCATTGTGAGAGACACAAAGAATGGTTTTTCCGGCCTTCTTAATCTCCAAAATTTTTTCCGTGCACTTAGCTTGAAACGCCTGATCCCCGACGGCAAGAATCTCATCAATGATGAGTACGTCCGGATTCAGGTTGATCGCCACCGCGAACCCAAGGCGTAACTTCATCCCGCTCGAATAGGTACGCAAGGGCTCGTCCATGAAGTCCGCCATTTCGGCGAAGTCTACGATAGGCTCATAAAGATTCATGGCTTCTTTGCGCTTAAAACCCATCAAAGAGGCGTTCAAAATGACGTTTTCGCGCCCGGTCAGGTCGGGGTGAAACCCCGCTCCAAGTTCAAGGAGAGCGGCGACACGGCCTTTTACTTTGACCTCGCCGCGATTGGGCGGAGCTAGGCCCGTGACCAGACTTAGAAGTGTGCTTTTGCCCGCTCCATTGGATCCAACCACGCCGACGCATTCGCCCTCGCCGATCTTAAACGTAATGTCCTTCAAGGCATAAAACGGGTTTGAATCCGCTCCATCGAACAGGTCAACAATATAGTGACGCAACAATTGCTGCTCCGCCGCGCGGTGAAACGATTTCCAAACCTGGCTGAATTCAATTACGTTCATCTGATTTACAAATAGTCAAAAAAGCGGGATTTCAAGCGCCCGAATACAAACCAACCGATCCCGAACATGCCCAAGGAGACCAGCGCGAACTTTGCAAGCAACGAGAAAGGAGGAGCATGCCCATCAATCAGGATTGAGCGCAACGCAAAGATCAGCGCGGTGATGGGGTTGTAGTCGAAAACGTAAGAAAAGCGTTGGCTGATTTCCGCCGACGGGTAGTAGAAGATGGGGACCGACCAAAATAGAACGGTGACGAAGGATTCCACCACATACCGAATATCGCGAATATAAACATCAAGCGCTGAGGTAACTAGTACAATTCCACAAACAAACACCACAGCCAGAGCCCAAACCACTGGAAGGTAGAGCCAGTTCCAGTTGATGCCCCTTCCGTAGACCAAAGTGACGGCCAACAGTAGACCGATTTGAATCAGTAAGTGAATGCAGGCGGCAAGCACTGTGGAAATGGGGACAACCTCGCGCGGAACAGGAACTCGCTTGATGAGGCCGGCATTGTTAGTGATGGAGACAGTGCCACTATTCCAGGCGACGCTGAAGAAGTTGTAGGGCACCAAGCCGCAGAGCACGAACAAAGGAAAATATTGGATGGTGTTATTTGGCGTTAGGACAGTGAAGACGAATGTCATTACGGCCATCAGAATCAAAGGATTCAGCAAGGACCAGAATACCCCGAGCGACATGTTGCGATAACGGATTTTGAAATCCTTCATTACCATAGATTCGAGGAAGAAAATGTAGTCGCCTTTCCACATAGTGATTGAAATAATTTAACGGTCGAAGGTCCAGGGTAAGGTCTGGCTTTGACTATACTATAGCGCACCAACGCAAAACTCCATAAACCAGAAACAGCGCCGCAAGAGGGGGCGCAAGAGTACTTGACTGCATGGGGATTTTGGTGCGGAATGGCAGCAGCAAAAGGATGGCGAAGGGGATGGGAGTCAGCAGATGCCAGTGGAGCGCTGTTTTCCATTCCCCGTGCATCCAATAGCTCATTCCATGGGTCATTCCACATAGAGGGCAGAGCAGCCCTGTGAGGAAGCGAAAGCCACAGATGCTGAACGTGGGCAACCCTGAGGGCGGGACGGCCGCCAGGATTGCCAATGGCAGCCAGCTCCAATATTTGATCATCCGTAGAGAGATGCTGTTGATGGGTCGTAACCCACGGCGTCGCGATAAGCAACCGTAACTGCCGCATGGCCCCACGGGATGGTGACAAGCACGCCGACAAAACAGGCAAGGACTCCCAGAATATTCAGTAAGGCCACCGCAACCAGGAAAATCGTGTATCCGAAATAGTCCTCTTTGACGACGTTATGAGAGGCCTGCATCGCGTCCCAAAAGCCGAGGCGTTTGTCAAAAATGAAATGGAACGTAAACATGTACATCGCTGCTACAATTAACCCTGGAATGAAGCAAAGTAACGATCCCAGAAAAACAAAAATGGCGATGACGATGGTGGCCAGCAATCCATCCAACCAATACTTGAGCCCTTTGAACAGGTCCCCAAGATCAACACGGCCGTAAAGCAATTTCCGCGTAAGCAGAATGTTCATACCTATGGCAAAGGCTCCGGCGAGGATGCCGACAGTGACGTTTGCCACTACTGCTCCCAACAAACTAGCTAGGACGATTTGGGCCAGTTCTCCACTCATCAGTTGCCAACCTTCGGAGATCCACTTGCTCGTTTGTGCAGAGCGCATCGCAGCAATGGGAGGAGGCGGTGAAAATGGGATTTCTTCCGCCGATGGCGGTGCGGCTGGTTCGGTTACAGCCGACGCTTCAGCCGGAAGCTGAGCC
>JANXXI010000124.1 GCA_025350695.1 Acidobacteriota bacterium | reverse complement strand
CGTTTCGTCGACAAATTCAAGTAATGCTGTTATTTTCGGCATTTCCGCTGCGAGCTTTCCGTAATCAACTCCCGGCTTAGGTCCTGCCAAGAGTTGCGAACAAATATCGATCATCAACTGGTGCAGTTCTATTTTTTGCTTGTATGTATCAATAATGCTCTGCGGAAGGGAGTCTATGGGCGGCTTAAGGCGCACGCGGTTCAAAATTCTGACGCTGGATCCAAGTTCGAGTTGAACGCGGGTACTGTTTCGAATATTGACAGCGATTTTGTCGACTCCTTTTTCCTTTAGCTCCTGTTCCCCTAACGAACGAATCCTTTCAGTTGCCTGCAGCTCTCGAATGAATTCTAAGACAAAGGTCAAATTGTCATTCGTCTGGTTGGGCGCGCAGGCTGATTGCGCGGCCATTAAGCCTAGCGCGGCGGCAACGGAGCCGGCCGTCTGTTTCGGGAAGTCTCTGCGGTTCATGCTTAGTCTAAGATACACGAATGCGTTGGAATGATAACGGTTGGTGGGCCCTGTAGGATTTGAACCTACGACCAAGGGATTATGAGTCCCCTGCTCTAACCGCTGAGCTAAGGGCCCCAGGGAAGTTCCCCTCCAGTTTAACACCCTGGTGCGCCTACGCCACATTTCATACAGTGCGCCGATGCGTCAAGATCCTACGTGAGCCTGTTCGATAACCACGCCCATAGGCTTTGCCTCACGTCCACCCTCAAGTCCAACTCCGAACGCGTGATCGACACTAGTCGACAACCCATCTAAACCCAAGTCAAAATAGAGTTCATGCCAAAACCCAAATCTAAAAAAGACATCCTCGCCGAACTTACGGACGGGCGCACGGAGCTTGTGTTCGACTATCTCTCGCAGGCAGGCAAAGCAACAGACAAGGCCCCCGACGGCGTCGAACTGATCCGGCACTGCGCCTACTATGGCGACGTTAGCGCCATGAAGTTCCTGCTCGCAAATGGCGAATCGCTTGCCACCCTGGGCGAGAATCTCGACCTGAACGGGGCTGCCTTCCACGGCCATTGGCGTCTCGCCAAATTCCTGCTTGAAAGTGGAGCAGATCCGAACCATCCGCTCCCGGACACTGGCGAAGTGCCCCTACACGCCGCGCTCTGCAAAGCCGAAAGCTTGCCTCACAGGTTGGTAGTGAAAGTTCTGCTCAGCTACGGAGCGAACCCTAACGCCGTAACGAATCCCGACATCGAAACCGGCGGCTTCATGCGCGATTGCCGCACAAAAGGCGAAACGCCGCTGCACCGCGCCGCTGCTTTCGGCGATGAACAAATGATTCAAATGCTACTGGACGCCGGCGCGAAGCTGGACGCGAAGGATAGCAACGGCGATTCGCCGCTGGGTTGGGCCAGTTGGTATTTGCGGCCAGCGCCAATCCTGCATAAGCTATGTTACGGCCCCTTTCGAGTTCGTCCGGACCGTGCGGGCATGGAGGCTAACTTGTTGGGGACTCCGCGATGATTTATTTCAGCACCGCGCGTTTGATCACCGACATAAACAGTCCATCCGGCAACAACCGGCGCAAGAACAGCACGCCATTGGTTCCCGCCTGATATCGCATCCGGTTCGAGCCATCGGTTGCAGCCTTGAAAATCACTTCGCTGACTATCGATGGCGGCGGCCCGTTCTCGCCCGCCCTTTGCATATTCGGCATGGCGCGATTCACGAACGAATCGTACGCGACAAGACCGGCCTTTTTCATCACGTCCATCGATCGATCGTAAAAATCCGTCTTGATCGCGCCGGGCTCAATAATCTTGACGCGTATCCCGAACTGCTCCAACTCAAACTGCAGTCCTTCAGAGAAACCTTCCACCGCCCATTTGGTACCGTGATACAGGCTATACAAGGGAAACGTAATCCGCCCACCCATCGATGCCACATTGATAATCACGCCCGCCCGCCTCTCGCGCATGTGAGGCAGCACGGCGCGCACCACGTTCATCAACCCGAACACATTCGTCTCAAATTGCCTGCGGATTTGCTCAGGTGTTGAAGCTTCAAACGGGCCAACCAGGCCATAGCCCGCATTGTTCACCACAACATCAATCCCGCCGAAGCGCTTGATGGTTTCGGCAATCGCTGCCTCAATGGAATCTTCGCTGGTCACATCCAGTCGAATCAGAGTAATGCCTGCCAACTTACCCAACTCCGTTTCCTTTTCCGGACTGCGCATCGTGGCCGCCACGCTCCAGCCCGTTTGCTGAAATCGCAGTGCAGTGGCCCTGCCAATGCCGCTCGACGAGCCCGTAATCAGTACGGTTTTATTGGGCACGAACTATTTTTCCAAACATCTGGCCTCCGCCTTTCTCACTGCTCCACGTTCCGGCATACTGCTCACGATCCAACACAATGCGCGCGCTAAATGCGCCCATACCCGGGATAGAAAGATTGTCCAACGTAATCACCGGAGTGTCCCCTGCCCACTTAATGGTCACCGGCACAGGCAACGGAATATCCTTGCCCGCATATTGGAACCGCGAACGAAACAGCCACGTCTCTCCTGTCAATTTCGAAACGCCTTCAATCAAGTATTTTTCTTCACTGCTGATCTTATCGCTGCTCTGCCGTGAGGAACGGCCAATCAACGCGACGCCCTTCATCCTCTCCTCGAATTTCTTGTCGAGTTCGTCCTGAGGAGTGATGGGCTTCTTTGTGCAGCCGGTCCAAGAGAAGAGCATAATTAGACCAAGCGCGGATCCAGGTCGCAGGCATTTCATAAACACTATTATCCTGCTGCCTCGGCTGGCAAGTCTAGATCTTCAATGGGAATCGGGGGGTCTCCTACGAACCACTTCCCGGTCGAAGCTCTAGTGAGAATGACGAGGAACCACCTTCCGCAAATCCCGATACTTCACCGCGAAATCAAGACAAGCGCCCGTTTCAAGCTGCCCCACGTTCGCCCGGTAAAGTTCCTGCCAAGGTGAGTTGTTCACAATCTCCGGCGCAACATACTTCGCCCGCCGCGCCGCCAATTCCTCATCACTGATCAGCACATCCACCCGCCGGTTCTTCAGGTCCACCTTAACCCGATCCCCCGTCGCCAGCAGCGCCAAGTTCCCACCAGCGGCCGCTTCAGGCGAAGCATTCAGAATCGATGGACTATCCGACGTGCCAGATTGCCGCCCATCGCCCATGCACGGCAACATGCGCACGCCTTGCTTCACAAGGTAATCCGGCGGCGTCATGTTGACCACTTCAGCAGCGCCCGGATAAGCAATCGGTCCGGCGCCGCGCACCACCAGCATGCACGTCTCATCGATCTCAAGCGCCGGGTCATTGATACGATTGTGATAATCTTCCGGCCCTTCAAACACAATCACTCTGGCCGTGAAGCAATCCTCATCGCCGGGCGTCGACAGAAAGCGCTTCTCAAAATCCTTGCTGATTACCGACGTCTTCACCAGCGCTGAATCGAACAGGTTTCCGCCAACCACAAGGAAGCCAGCATGCGCCATCAGCGGCTTGGCATACGGCCGAATCACATCCAGGTTTGACGATTGCGTCGCCGCGTGATTTTCCCCCATGGTCTTGCCATTCACCGTCATCGCACCCGGGTTAAACTTGCCCGCGCGGATCAACTCTCCAATCACCGCCGGAATGCCGCCAGCCCGATGATACGCTTCGCCCAAGTGCTCTCCAGCCGGTTGGCAATTCACCAGCAACGGCACCTCGTGCCCAATCGTTTCCCACTCCTTCACATCCAATTCCACGCCAATATGCCGCGCAATCGCGTTTATGTGCGGCGGACAGTTCGTCGACCCTCCAATGGCCGAACAAACATAAATGGAATTCTCAAACGCCTCACGGGTCAAAATTTTCGATGGCGTCAAATCTTCATGAACCATCGCAACAGCACGCACGCCGGTCGAATAGGCAATCGCGCCGCGCTCACCATAGGGAGCCGGAATCGCCGCACATCCAGGCAGAGACATGCCCAGCGCTTCCGCCAGGGAGTTCATAGAAAGCGCCGTGCCCATTGTGTTGCAATGCCCCGCGCTTGGAGCCGACGCAAACACGATGTCCATCAACTCAGTCATTTCAATTTCACCGGCCTGGTACATTCGTCGTGCTTCCCAAAGCGCCATGCCCGAACCAGCCAGCTTCCCTTTGAAGTAACCGTCAATCATCGGACCGCCGGAAAGAACTATGGCCGGCATGTTCACCGTCGCCGCCGCCATCAGTAAAGCAGGCGTGGTTTTGTCGCATGCCGTCATCAACACTACGCCGTCTAACGGATAGCCGCACAAGATTTCGACCACGCCCAGATACGCCAGATTTCGATCCAGCGCAGCCGTCGGCCGACGGCAACTTTCTTGGATGGGGTGAACCGGAAATTCAAACGCCACGCCACCCGCATCGCGAATGCCGTCGCGCACACGCTTGGCCAGTTCCATATGAATGCGATTGCATGGCGTAAGATCGCTGCCCGTTTGCGCTATGCCAATGATCGGTCGGCCCGCCTGCAGTTCCGTGCGCGTCAGCCCGAAATTGCCGTAACGCTCAAGGTAAATGGCGGTCTCATCCAACCGGGAAAGGTCGTTGAACCAAATCTCACTTCGAAGTCTCTTGCGGGGTGTTGGGTCGCTCATGAAACTTCGATGGTATCAAACATGGTTATTCGATCACTTTTTTCTTCTTTACCCAATTGATCAGAACATCACGAAGGTAAAGATCCACTTCAGCAAATTTGACGCCTGCCAATCCAAGCTGCTTGATCGATGCCGGATTCGTTGCCAGAAAATCACTCAAGGCCAGTGTGTATTCCTTATCCGGCTCCACCGCTCGACCCTTCCGAATGGCATCCGAAATTGCCGCCCCTTTGATCTTCGCCGTCATCATCACATTGTCGAACGGAATGATGTTCCAGATGTGCCGTTCCAAAATCTTTCCCTTAGCCAACCGATCTCTTACGCCGCCGGCATTCATGTACGAAAAATCCACTTTCATCTCTTCCATCGTGGCTTTCTCAATCATCGGCGTCAGATCCCGCTTTTCCAAATCCCGCCGCGCCTCGCCAATCTCGCGATCTACTTTTTCCTCAACTCGCTTTTCCCATTTGGCCACCACCTTCGCCACATCCGGCGCCGGAGCCACCGTTACCGAATCCACCGGTATCTTCGTCCACTTCCAGGAGACCAGCTTCTTCTCCCGCTTGTTCACCTCCAAATCAAGCCGGCATAAATCCACGCCGTAGCCCGCGCAACCCACCGCCACACGGCCATCAGCCGCTTCCAACTCCTTGCGTCCGCCGTGGGCGTGGCCCTCCACCACCACATTCACATCGGCGACTTCTTTGATGATGGAACTGCCTTCTTCCGGATGAATGTGTCCCAGAACGATGATCACGTCCACCTTGCCGCGCAGTTCCTTGGCATACCTGGCCGCCATGTCTTTCACCGGAGTCGAATGCCACGGACCCAAATCCTTCGGCTTCAGAAATCCGCCAAGGTCCGACATGACACCGCCAATCACCGCCACCTTAAGTCCATTCACTTTCTTGATGACGTAAACCTTCCTCGCGAACAGCTTGCCACTGTCGTCCACAATGTTGCCGGAAACCACCGGATACTTCGCCATGCGAAGAAATTTCTTGGTTTGCACGTAGCCGTAATCGAACTCATGATTGCCGATCGTCGAGACATCGAACTTCAGCATGTTGCCGATCTTATAGACCGGCTCGCCACGAAAGATTGTGGAAACCGGACTGCCCTGCACCAAGTCGCCTGCGTTCAGGTAAAGGCAGTGATCGCAACCCGCCCGCTCACGCCGCACCAGCGTAGCCAAATACGCAAACCCTCCGCGCTCATTCGTATCCGGAGTCAGCCGGGCATGCAGATCGTTCGAATGCAGAATGGTTAGCCGCCGGATATCCTGAGCGTCCGCCGAGGCCAACATCAAAAAAAGAAGAGAAAAACGCATTGTTTTGAGGGTAGCGCAAATCGGTTGGCGGAGTTTTCCGGTTTGCTCCGCTCTATCGGGTATGAAACAGACAATCTACCTCGGAACCCTACTGATGGCCTTGGCGGTTGCAAGCGAGCCGATTGCTGTTACAGTCAATTACTCCAATCAAGCTGCCATCCCAAACCGCATCCTGCGCGCGGCGTTGAAGGAAGCAGAGTTTCTGTTCAGCAAGGCGGACGTGGAGATCAATTGGGTAGATTGCACACGCTTTGAAGGCGCGCTCGAAATTCCGCGGCACTGCCAGCACGCGGATCCCACTCGTTTCCGCGTAACGTTCAAGGCCGATTCGGACATGCGAGCAGTGACAATGGGTTTTGCCTACCCAACCATCGGTTCGGGGAACCGCGCTGCCGTCATCTATTCCCGAGTGACAGCATATGCGTCTAAACACTCTGACATGTCCGATGTGGAATTCATTCTTGGGGTGGCGATTGCTCACGAATTGGGACACCTGTTCTTTCGCACAACGGAGCATGGAGATGGAATCATGATGCCGCAATGGGATAGGGTCCAGGCAAGGAAAATCGGCCAACGCGGATTGCGGTTTTCCGCCTCTCAGGCAGAGACCATGCGGACCGCTTTAGCGGCCCGGTAAGGCCGACCCACGGTCGGCGTGCGACGCCGAAACGCCGCTCCGCAGCGAGGCTTGCCGAGCCAGTGCGCCGTTCGTTCCCTTCCCTCTATCGCAAATTCTTATTGAAGAACGCGAGCGTCCGCTCCCAAGCCAACTTCGCAGCCTTCTCGTCATATCGTGGCGTGGTGTCGTTATGAAAGCCATGATTGGCGCCCTCATAAATATGAGCTTCGTACTTCACATCAGCCGCCTTCAACGCTGCCTCATAGGCCGGCCAGCCGCCATTGATACGAGTGTCCAGGCCGGCATAATGAATCAACAGCGGAGCCTTGATTTTCGGAACGTCAGCCACCGCCGGCTGCGCCCCATAAAACGGAACGGCGCCACCTAAATCCGCACCCAAGCGCACCGCCAGATTGTTCGACACGCCGCCGCCGAAGCAAAAACCCACCACCGCGATCTTGCCCGAACAATCCGGATGCTTCTTCAACCAGTGAGCCGCGGCCACGAAATCGTTGCCCATCTTCGTGCGGTCAACCGACCCAAACTTCTTTCCGCCCTCTTCGTCGTTGCCCGGATAGCCGCCAACGCTGGTCAGCCCATCCGGAGCCAGCGCAATGAAATTCGACGTCCCCAACCGTCGCGCCACATCTTCGATATACGGATTCAGGCCACGATTCTCATGCACCACCAAAACACCCGGCAACTTGCCTTTTGCATTGGCAGGCTTCACATAGAGGCCCTTGATATTCTCGTTTCCTTCGGGTGATGGCACGGTGACGCGCTCGGTCTTAATGCGCTTGTCGTCCATCGGCACTTGCTGCGCCCAGGCGTAATTGGGGCGCAAGCTTTCAAACAGCATGGCCACGGTGACGCCGCCCGTTGCGAAGCGCTTAGCGCGTTCCATGAATTCGCGACGCTCAATGTCGCCGTGCACGTAGAGATCAAAAATATCCAACAGTTCCTGCGGGAACTCGTTTGCAGTTTTCCGTTCCATGAATTCACTCCTGTGACTTTCAGTATCTCCGCTTGTTCATCGCCTGACAAGCCGTCGATGGCAGTCTTTACAAAATTGATCCAATGCAGTCAGCCCACCCACCTTCATGCGATGCTCGCCTCCACGATACTTACCGGTGACTCGGTAGGCACAACTCGCAACAACTTAAATCCAGCCTTGCCGAGAAGGACGCCATACTCTTGCTCGGTTCGCTCCTCGCCACCCGGGATGGTCAGCATGATCATGTCCGCAAGCTTTCCGAAGTGCGGCGTGTCGCCTGGAGGTAGCACGAATTCCACAATCAAGAGCTTGCTTTGCGGCTTCATGGCCTTACGGCAATTCCCAAGAATCGTCATGCACTGTTCTTCACTCCAGTCGTGAATGATGTGCGACAGAATGTAGACGTCACCGCCTTCCGGAACGCTTTCGAAGAAGTTGCCGGACTCGATTTTGATGCGATCTTCAAGGCCATGGTTGCGGATCAAGGCCGGAGCGTCGGTGGTGACGTGCGGCCGGTCGAACAGAATGCCTTTCGGCCCGGGGTGGCGTTCAAGAATGTGAACCAGCATGTTCCCCGTCGCGCCACCAACATCAACGATGGTTCCCACATTGGAGAAATCATAGGCCGCGGCCACGGTTGGTGGTTCCGGTCCGTGAATGCCCACCATCGATTCGCTGAACATAGATGCATCGTTCGGGTACCGCGCAAGATAGTCGAAGAAAGGCACTCCCAAAACCTTCTCCGCCGCCGTGTTGCCGGTTTGTACGGAGTACGGGAATTCTTCCCACACTCGCCACCACGGCTGACCGGCAAAAGTCAGGATCGAGGATCTGGCCGATCCAGGGGCGCCTGTCTTGAGAGCTTCGCCCAGATTGGTGAGAGCAAATCGTCCTTCTTCCCGCTCCGTCAAAACACCGAAGCTGGCTAAAGTTCGCATCAATCGGTGCAGCGTTCTAGGATGGGATCCAGTGGGCCCAGCTAATTCGGCGGCGCTCTTTGCGCCATCGGCGATATGGTCGGCCAAGCCAAGCTCCGCTGCGACGTATATGATGCGCGACAGCCAATGTCCTGTCGCCATTTGGATCAGTTGAATATGAGGAAGGGGTTGATTGCCGAGCATACAGGCATTCAGTTTATCACGAGGCGGTCAACGTCTCACCGGTCGCGGCCGCTGCTTTCGCGCGCTCCGCCAACAGCCGCTTCCACTCGGCCACCATGGGTTCCGCCGCCGTCGTACTGATGCGATCGCAGCCCGCTTCGTACAACCTCAACGCATCATCAAAAGACTTCGCGCTTGCTTGCAAATCTGCTTGATCCCGCAAGATGCGCCGCATCAACTTCAGATGGTCCATCGTATACGGCGGCCCATACCCGGTCGAGGCCACAGCCACCCTCGTTCCGGTGCGCTTCACAATCTTAGACAGGATGATGATCATTTCCTCAGTCATCACTCCGGTCTCATAAATCACCTTGAGCGCCGCCCCGTTCTCTATGCAGGAATCGGCCATCTGCCGGATTTCCACTTCCACATGCTGAAACTGGCGCGAGATCATCTTGCTGACGTTCACCATCAGACTCACTTCTTTCGCTCCACGCCGCAGCAAATCGCGCCCTTCATAAAGCTTCGTTGCAGTCGTCGAAGTACCGTGCGGAAATCCGGCCACGGAACCAATCTTCACTGGAGCGTTGCCTAGTATACGCACAGCCGTGTCCACATCGGTCGGTCGCACGCAAATCGAAGCAAGGCCGTATTCCCAACTCATGCGGCAACCGTCAATAATCTGATCTTCATGCAAAGCAGGTGAAAGCATCTGGTGTTCAATGCGTCCCGCCAAGTCTTCGTAGGTTGTCAGTTCTGGCCGCGCGGGGGCTTCGATTACGGCTTCTTCGACATCATCCATAGCGTTCCCCATTGATTCACGTTGGTACGGCCTTTGGGAGTGCCCGCGAACCAATCTTCATGATGAAAATTGCCGAAGTTCCCCTTGCCGCGTTCCTTCTCATCCAAATCGCCCAGCGCGATATTCAGCCCCATCTTCCGATCGCCCATTGCGGTCGAATAAAACTTGCCCGGCGAGACCTCCAGACAGGGATCAAAGTTCACCGCCCATTCAATGATGTAACCGTGACCTCCTGGCTTCACGTTCACCGCCGCTTCCATCGCGCCGGTCTCAATCCATTTCCGGTATGTGTTCCAAGCCTTGTCGTTCTTGCGAGGCTCACCCTCAAGCAACCCGCCATGGCCAACGCCACCGAGGCGCGACTTCGTGAGGTTCACCACCATTTGCCAGCTTGATCCATCGCCGCGCGTATCTTCGTTACCGGTCCACTCGTTCGAGGCGTTGATCAGCAACTCCATTTCATCGCCGAACCAAGGGAACCCTTGTTGCGTCAGTTCGTGAGCCTTCGGATTTTCGTCAGGTAACCAGCGCGGCGTATTGATGCCATAGAGCACATCGTCAGTCACATCAAAGGCGAAGTAAAGGCGTTTGCCATCGTGCTTCACGTATCCCTTCAGCGCTAAATCTTTGGGGTCGGTAGTTGGGGTGAACGTGGAGATCCACTTCTGATCGCCCGGTCCACTGACGCCCTCAAATTTCGTGGCGTCTTCCCATTCACCCGGATCCAACACAGCATCAATTTTCGGAGTTTTTCCGGGATAGGCCTTCAAGGCGCGAGGAAAATCCCCGGCGAAGAGGGAAAGAAAAGATACCAATAGCAACACAAATGGCAAGTATGCGGTAGGGCGGACCCCCTGGTCCGCAGTCGACCGCCTGGTCGACCTGTTCAGGCTCTTAAGCAGTATTCTAATCCTGGAACATCCGGTGAAGGAATGTAATAAAAATCTCAGCATCACTTTGTTCTTGGGCAGGTCGACCAGGGGTCCGCCCTACGGCCCTCATCTCTTTTTCTTCTTTGTAGCCGGAGGTGTTACCTTTGCCGGACTCAGCGCATTCAAATCCACTCTCGCTTTCGATGCGCTCTCGCTATCGGGAAACTTCGTAATCAGCGACTTAAACTCATTGCGAGCCGCTTCCTTCTGCCCTATCCGGGCAAGCGATCTGCCCTTGAGCAGCATAACGTCCGGAGTTTTTGTGTTACCTGGATAGTCGCCCATGACTTTATCGAACGTGGAGATGGCGTTTTCATGGTCGCCCCGCATGTAGTAAATCACGCCGATGTTGTATAAAGCAGTGGGCGCCATATCCGTCGTTCCGTAGCACTTGAGATAGTTCTGAAACTCCTGGACCGCCAGGTCGGAATTGCCGCTCTGGCTATCGCGCCTGGCATTGTTGAACAAATCCTCGGCCGAAGATCCGGCGCATTCCGCGGGCTGTCCAGCAGCTTGCTTGGCGGGTTCGGCGCCCGGAGGCGGTTGCACGGGTGCGGGTGGAGGTAGCAGGGCTTTCTCGTTTCCGATTTTCACCAGAGAGGCGAGGTCCACCAACTGCCCCTGCATCTTACCAATCTTCGATTCCAAATCCCGCACAGCTTCCCGCACGCCACCAAAGTCACTGCCCATCGCGTCCACTTTCGTACCCATATTCGCCAACGGCACAGCCAATTGTTTGTCCTGTTGGGCCAGTTTGTCCGTCATTTTCGATTCGAGCACGGCAACGGCGGTATTCGCGCGATTGGTCGATTCAGCAATCTGCTTAAGCAGTACTTCGAGCGCCGCGAACTTCTCGTCTTGGCCGCGTTGCATCGCGCGTAACTGGTCCTGCATTAGGGCCACGTCTCGTTGCAGTTCCACGTACTGTTTGTTCTGGGCAAAGCTGTTTGCCGGATAAGCGAGAAGAGTAAGTAGGGCGAGGTTTTTTAAATTCATAGGTTAGATATTTATAGAGGCAAGCTTTGGGCCTGCCTCTAGTTTAGCGAACAACCAACTAGTTGCCGCTGAAATGCGCGCGGCGATTCTTCTGATAGCAGTCTTCATTGGCATCGGTGCATTGCGGACGTTCCTTGCCATAGCTCACCGTGCGGACCCTGTCCGCGGAGACCCCCAGTTGTTTTAGGAAATCCATGGCGGATAGGGCGCGCCGGTCACCCAGTCCCAAATTGTATTCAGCCGATCCACGTTCATCGCAATGGCCTTCAATTGTCACGATGGCCGACGGATAGTCGATCAACAGCTGCTTCAACTTATCGGCGTTACGCGTCAATGTGCCCCGGCCCGATTCGGAGATGTCGCTCTTGTCGTAGTCAAAAAAGACGTCGCCCAACTCGCGGCTCACTACTACCGAGAAGTCTTCCTTGGTGGCTTTCGGCGCTTCAACCGCCGGCGGAGGAGGCTGCGTTACGGTGACGGTTGCACTCGATTCGGCAGTTCCACCCGGACCCTCCGCCATAAGACGGTACGTGGTTGTGGCGCCCGGGAAAACCGAGCGGCTCCCATCCAGAGTGGTTACTTCGCCAACTCCTGGGGTAATAGTCACTTTGGTCGCATCTTTCACCAACCAGCGCAGCGTGGATGAAGCTCCTTTTTCGATCGCCGAAGGTTCAGCCGTGAAGGTGGCGACGGTAGGTCTCACCTTTGGCTCCTCAATTCGCGGTGGCGGCGGGGCCGGCGCGGCCGGCGCATCGGGTTTACTCAAATTCCCGATCTTTTTCTTACATCCAGCGCCCGTCGACAATAATGAAAGTGTCAGGGCCAACACTCCCAAAGTTTTCCTGGTCAAGATCTGCCTCCTCAATTCACAACGCCAAACAACTTTTCTTACTTACCCCAAACCGGCATCTCGTTCCTGCCCGCTTTGGTTAACTGCTTTACTTGCGTCCCATCGGCCAGCATGGTGTAAATCTGCATGCCGCCGGAACGGTTGGACGCGAACACAATATGACGCCCGTCCGGTCCCCACCAGGGGTTTTCGTTACGGCCGGCGCCATGGGTCAATTGAACGTAATTCTTGGTTGCAACATCCATTATAAAAATATTGAAGTTACCGGGATCATACCCCCTTGTCCAGGAAAAAGCAACATGGGTTCCATTGGGATGCCAACTGGGGTTGGACGCTTGTCCTTCGCCGCTGGTGAGGCGTTCCACATCAGTGCCTTCAATACTCATTCTATAAAGTTGCTGCGGGCCGCCGCGGCCGGAAATGAAGACCACGTCGCCACCCGTTTTGGGGTTGATTTTCGCCTCAACGTCGATGAACCTCCCCGAGGTCAGCCGTTTGATGCCGCCGCCGTTCAAATCGGCTCCGTAAAGATTGGGATGCTGGCTAATGCTGGAAGAATAAATCACGTGCTTTCCGTCGGGCGCGAAAGTCAGGTTCGAGTTCATTGAAGCTTGTTGGTTGAAGAACGGCAACCGGCGGTTAGTCTCGGTCGAGTGCACCACAATTTGGGGAAGCCCGTTCAGATAGCTGGTGAAAGCGATTCGTGAACCATCGGAGGAAACGGAAGGCATGGTGGTGATGGTCTTGTACGAGGTGACTTGTTTTTGATTCGTGCCGTCCCAATCCATAGACCAGATTTCCTTCGCTCCGGAACGGTTGGAGACAAAAAAGACTCGAGTTCCGAAGAGACTCTCGACTCCGAACAACTTCAAAATGTCAGCGGCGAATTCGTGGGCAACCTTGGTGGCCCCCACTTCACTCATTGGGCCAAGGTAGATCTTGCCGATCATTTGAGCGTTCTGCAAGTCGGGCTGCTTCACGTTGTACAACCAGCCATACAAAACGAACTGCCCGTTCGATTCGCCCGCATAGCCGAAAGTCAGATAGGTTGTGCTCACCGGAGGGTTCGCCCAACCCGCGAGCGAAAGACCGGTAGCCGGCGCACCTGGGGCTGGCGATTGAAAATCCTGCGACCGTTGGGGTACCTGCAGCGGGTACATGCTCTTGGCAGCCATCGTGAAGTAGCCTGAAGACTCAAGATCGGAATATAACGTGCTGTTGAACGCGCCCATATAGGCTTGCGAGGCGCCGGAGCCACGCAGATCGGGTACTGCGATTGTAGGCTTCTCTTGTCCCACCAACTTAATGACAATATTGCTCTGCTGAGCCAGCGCAAGCAGCGCGCAAAATCCGAGAAAAAAGAATAGCTTTTTGTTCATCGTTTTAATTCAAACCAAAACTCAATTGCCGCCGAGTCCTTATCAAACTGATCCGGTAACTTGGGAAAGGGTCCGGCTTCCTGAATGGCCCGTTGCGCCGAATAGTCAAGAGCGGAGACCCCACTGGCCTTGACCAGCTGAATGTTTTTCACCGTCCCGTCTCTTTGGATGACGAATGTGACGATGGCGGGGTTGCTGGATTTGACCGACGGACTCACCTCGTCCTGCCGCCAATGTTCGGCCACCTTCTGCCGGATCAGCTCCGCGTACCAACCAAAATTCTTGCCGATCGGAGCGTTCTGCCCGATACCGATGCCCCCGCCCCCGACTTGTTTGAACATTGGCGAAACCGCAGCCTGGCCAATATTGGAAGCCACGCGGTTTGGTTCCTTGCTGGCGGTAGCGGAACTATTGGAGGGACGTTCTTTGCGCTGGCTGGGCTTATCATCCAGTTTGATTCCCTCATCATCGAACAGTGGCTTAATCTTCTTCTTTTCTTTAGCGGGGGCCGGTTCAATCTCTGACGGCGAATCGTCGGCCACCGGCTGGACGCGCCCTTGCCTCGAAGGAAGCGGGATCGAATTCACAACACCCACTGAATAGGCTCCGGCTCCAGGATTTTCCACACCGAACGAATCCGCGGACCGCATCTTCCACCAGGTGAGCGCTAAGAAAGACACCCCGAGCGCCAAATGCAACATCAGCGAAACCGCGAACGGGTTGCGCAAGTTTTCCTCGTAACTTTGCTGAAAGCTACCGGCGTTTTGAGCCATCGTCTGCTGCCTGCGTCACCAATCGAACGTCATACTTCGCGTTGCCAAGCGTGCTAACTACCTGCGCGAGTCCATCCCAAGTTGCCTTGCCGTCGGCGCGCAAGTAAACAGCCTTCTGCTTGGGGAAGCGCTTCTTAAGCTCTGAGCCCAGCTCGTTGATGTTTACCTCTTTCTCATTCAACTGCATCCTACCCTTGCTACTGAACGTCACAATCGGCAAATCCTGGGTTGAAGCCGAACGGCCCGATGCAACCTTGGGCACTTCCACTTCCATACCGTACTCCATCACATGGGCGGTCAACATAAAGATGATGAGCAGCACCAACACGACGTCCACCAAGGGGATGATGTTGATCTCGCTCATCTCGCCGATCGAGCTGCCTCTACCGCGCCGCCTGCCTGTCGAATTGCCACCACCAACGGAAAAAGCCATTGCTATTCCTCGTACTGGCGCTCCGCCAGATTCATAAACTCAAGGGCGAAATCTTCCATCCGACCGCCGGCGTCGCGAACCTTCTTGCCGAAATAGTTGTAACTGACAGCGGCCGGAATGGCGGCAAATAGGCCCATGGCTGTGGCCACCAGCGCCTCGGCAATGCCAGGACCAACGGCTTTCAAGCTAGCGGAACCGGCGGCGCTCAATGCGTTGAAGGCGTCAATGATTCCCCAAACGGTTCCGAATAGGCCGATAAACGGCGTAACCGACGCGACGGTCGCCAGCCAGTTCATGTTTAGTTCCAGGCGTGAGAGTTCCTCGCTAATGCCGAGTTGCAAGGTGCGCTCCACGGCGGTTTTATTAAAAACCGAGCGAGCCTTCTTCACCTGCCGCGTGACTTCCTCGAATCCGTATTCGAACACGGTGACCAGCGGCGATTCCCGAAACTGCTCGGTAGCCAAGGCCACGGCTTCCATGTTCGTGGATTTGCGGCAGGCCTTTAAGAACCGTGTGTTCGATAACTCAATTTTCCTAAAAAGCTTCCACTTTGCTAAGATCAGAGTCCAGGAAAAGACGGATGCGGCGAGCAAAAGCAACAGCGTCGCAATGTGGATCGGATTCGAGCTTAGAAACAGGTTCAGTACGCTCGATCCTTCTAAAAGGAGGGCAACAGGCGCGATCAAATAGGTCTCCCTGTAGTCTATCTTAAATGGGATTGACGTACGCGGCGAAGAAAAAGTCGAAAGAAATATAGAAACTTAATTGTTTGGAACGTTTTGTCCTCAAACCCTACCCTACCTTGTGAGGCATTTTCTGTGAAATGCAGACTGCCCGACCACTTGTTTTAGCCTCCCTGATAGTAGCCGCAGCTGAGACCAAACGGCCCCAGAACAGGTTTACGTTGGCGCCTACGTGCACCGCGTGTTCGACATCAACCTGAAAGGAAGCGCTGTCACGCCGGATCGATCACGCTTCCTTTTTTCCTCTGCCACCTATTTATTTGATGCTCAATGGCCTGATAACCTATTGGGCGTGAAATACGCGCTCCTTCCACTTCTCTTCAGTGGCCTTTGCCAGGCCCAACAATTCGACATCGTAGTATACGGCGGCACTGCGGGCGGGGCCATCATGGCCGTCACAACCGCCCGCGACGGCCTGAAAACAGCCTTGATAGAACCGGGCAACCACATTGGCGGCATGGTCTCTGGCGGCCTCAGTTGGACCGATTACGGCAAGAAGGAAGTGATCGGCGGCACGGCGCTTGAGTTCTACTTCCGGGTGGGCAAGCATTACGACCTGTTCCGTCATGGCCAGGAAATCGGCTGGCTACCGGAACCTCATGTGGCTGAACAGATCCTGCGACAGATGCTGAAAGAGGCCGGGGTCACTGTGTACGAGCGGCATGGGATCAAACAAAAAGGCGGCGTCGAGAAGCGCGGTACGCGGATCGAATCGATCACCATGGAGAACGGGACCAAGTTTGAGGCGAAGATCTTCTCCGACAGTTCCTATGAAGGCGACCTGATGGCGCAGGCCGGGATCACTTACACATGGGGCCGCGAGGGAACCAGCCAATACGGCGAACCGTTGGCCGGCGTCCGCGAACGCACGCCGCTGCATCAGTTCCTAGTGGACGTCCCGGCTCGCGATGGCGGCGGCAAGCTGCTGCCGGAGATCGATTCGGCTCCCGCCGGCACTCCGGGCTCCGCGGACAAGATGGTGCAAGCCTATAATTTTCGCCTCTGCTTGAGCGATGTCGCAGCGACGCGCGTTCCATGGGCCAAGCCTGCCGGATACGATCCGCGGCGCTATCAAGTGCTGGCCGATCTGTTGAAGACGCGATTAGCCAAAGAGGGAACGGTTGCCCCGCTGCGAACGGTGGCCAAGATCGACCGCATCCCGAATGGCAAGGCCGATAACAACAACAACGGCGCCTTTTCGACTGACTTCATCGGGGCGAGTTGGGACTATCCGGAAGCCAGCTACGCCAAGCGCCAACAGATCTGGCAGGCTCACAAGGATTACCAGGCGGGCTTCTTCTACTTCCTGGCGAACGACCCGCAAGTGCCCGAGACGCTGCGCAAAGAGACCAACGAATGGGGTCTTTGTACGGACGAGTTTACGGACACGGCGAACTGGCCCTTTCAACTATACGTCCGCGAAGCGCGGCGCATGGTTGGCGAATACGTGGCAGTGCAGAAGGACCTGCAGACCGAGTTGACCAAGCCGGACCCGATCGGCATGGGGTCCTATAACAGCGATTCCCACAACGTGCATCGCGTGGTGGACGCACAAGGTTTCGCCCGAAACGAAGGCGACATGCAGGTGGCGGTGAAGCCGTACCAGATTCCATATCGGGTTGTGCTTCCTAAGCGCGCCGAAGCGACGAACCTGCTGGTGCCTGTGGCGTTTTCGGCCTCGCATGTGGCGTATTCGTCGATGCGGATGGAGCCGCAGTACATGATCATGGGCCAGGCGGCTGGCGTGGCGGCAAAGATGGCGATTGACGCGGGCGTGGCGGTGCAGGAAATCGATTCGAAGTTGCTGACCACCAAGCTACGGGCGCAGGGCGCGGTGATGGAATATTCGCCATCGGCCCAGGAGAAGGCTTTGACGATATTTCGGAAGTCGGTGGGGCTACGCCGCTAGGTTCGGCGTGCTTTGATTCAACTGGAAATTGGGTTCGTTCCGCAAACAGCATTGCTTGTATTTGCGTCCGGACTTGCAGGGGCAGGCTTCGTTGCGGCCAATCTTGGGCGACGGGCGAGTGCTGGTGGTGCTGTATTTGGGTTCGTTTCGCACGATTGCTAGTGGCTTGTTTTGCTTGGACGTGGGGCTGGGTGGCGTCAACGCTCGCAGCTCTTTGTGGCACTTATGGAACGTCCGTTCGGCGCACATGCGGTAGGTTACGATGCGGTCGAGTGTTTTGTTGTTGGCTTCGGAGAGCAGAGGGTCGATGCCTTCGGCGTTGGCGAATTCGGCTTCCAAGGCGATTGGTGCGCTCGATATTCCAGGCGGCAAGGACGAGTTGATCGAGCAGCGCCACTTCGACAATATTAGTGGGGCTAAATTGATAGACGTAGGAATTGCGGAGCGATTCGAATTGGCGATGGTCGTCTTCGTTGAGCAGGACGGCGTGTTTGGAGAAGAAGCCGTGTTTTGTGGCGTTGGTCTGATTGGCTTCGATTTGCGCTGCGGATGACATTATGTTCGTGATCCTTGTTTCGAAATTAGAGAAGGGCGGCTGATTCGGTGGAATCGCCGCCCTTTTGCTGTCTTATTGTGGCACTATCGCGGGAATGGGTGGGACGTCGGGAAGCGGGGGCGGGTTGAAAGTACGGGAGAAAATAATTATTAGCGGTGGTGATTGGGGGGATCGGGGTTGTCTGCCGATTGGTTCGCGAGGATTTCATTGGAGGTAGAGGAGCTATCCGGAGTCTCGGCATTTCAGGAATTGGCCGCCGATTCACGCCGATTCACGCGGATAAAAAAACAAAGGCTAAATGATTTGAGGTAATGATAGGAGCTACTTGCCAGGATTCGCCGTCTACGGGGACAGATCGTGTCCTGCGCGGCGGCTCTGGGGTCGATTCGGCTGGTTGTCAGCGTCTCGTCCGGAGCACGGACGAGCCGTTTAGTCGCGAGGAAAGAGCACCACCCGGGTGCATTTGTTACTGTTCAAGAATGAGAACAAGGAGAAAGGCGGCGGCCTCAACGAAATCAGTTCGACAGCGCGTAACCATTCCGGCGACGCTGGTAGCCGAGGTTCAGCGTGTCACAAAAGAGCGGCATGTGACTATCAGCCGTGCGTTGGTAGCACTGGCGGAGCGGGGCGTCCGCTGAGGCAGAAGCGAAGGCACAACTCAAAGCTTCCTACAGCCGCTTCATTAACGAGAAGGATCCGACCGTTAAGAACGAGGCGGGCCCTGATCTGATCCGCTCCATATTCGGGACGGATTCCATTGCCGGAGATTCAGTTCGCTGATCTTCCTCGGGCGGTTTGGCATCCCATTCTAAAGCGCGTTGATGAACGCGGCATATCGATGAACGATCTCCAGGAACTTCAAGCGTGGGTGCGTACCGGGCCGATCGCTCCGGAGGGAGATTGGTATAAGGATTTCGGGTGGTTCCTCGTGTGCGGCACTGGTAAAAGAGTTGTTAGTGTACCGCCTTGAATTCCCTGGAAGAGCTTTGCGCAAGGACAATTATTCTTTTGGTTCGCCAACGGCCCGGCGCTGCGCGTGGCGAACGTGAAGGACGTAGACCGTGCTCTTTGCCTTGTCAACGTAAAAAACGATTCGTTGAGATTTGAATACAGCTGTCGAAGTTCGCAATCAAGATAATCACGTTTGCGAGCATAAGAGTGTTAATTTGAGCCTAGAGCCCTTGGAGCCATTTGCCAGCATTCGCCGGCGACCGCTCAAAGATATATAAAAACGGTTCTCTGATGCCAGACTGGGCCTCGGGAGTAACAATGACCTCAAAAGTTTTCACTTAAGCTTCATCCCATGCTCCTGGGCTAGAGTTGCCAGAAATTCCCGCATAGACCGACCTTCACCGCGCTTCGCTTGTTCCAGACCTCGCCCCACACTGCGCATGTTTTGAAGGAGTTCTTGGTCATCAAGAAGGCGTTGATATGCCTGTGCACTTTGAACGACGACTTCAGCCTCGCCGTTGACCGTAAGGACAGCAGACTTGCCCGGACTTCTTCAGCTTGCGAATATGGTCGCGGGTGTTACGTTGGAAGTCGCGTGAATTCCTTAGGGAGAGATTTCACGACACCGACTGTTTCGACGCTGACACGGACAACTTGACCGACCAGGCGGATGATGTATTCGGGGTCTTCTTCGCGGTTGGGGTCAGAGCGAATTCCAGAACGGGCGTCCTCAGTAACACGGTATTGATCGATGACCCATTCGAGGGCTGAACGATTCCCGAGACGGTATTCGAATGTTTCGGGCAGGATGCCTGCGAGAGTGAGAGATGAGTTGACGGCGAGGGTTGTCTTGTCTTTACTAAGACGCATTTTTTCGACTTTGTAACTTAGTGGCTCGGTGGGCGTCTCGCTCCATTTGAGCGACAGGGTTCTAGCTTTTCGTAGTCGAGGTGGAGGCGTGCAAGTTCGCGGCCGGCTTCGGCGAAGGCGGCGAAGTTTGGGGCGAAGGGGATGCGCGGGAGTTCGCGCTTTAGGTTTTCGGCGAATTTCTCACGGTAGGTGCTGTAGACTCTTTGATCCTTTCGATGGCCGTTTACAAACGAGCCTCTTGCAAAATTCCCAACACCCACTCCCTAACGATCGCTGTTCGGAAAACTCATGTTCATTCGATAAACGCGGACGTTACAAGCCCGAATTTTGCAAGTGCCTCGCATTATAAATTACATCCTCAGCTTCAGTTCAGAAAGATACCTAACACCAGAAGGTTAAGTAGGGCTTACCTTCAATAACTCGCCGTAGGTACGCCGCGAGTTCCATGGCATGATAGTCGCCCCACATGCACGCCTCGCCTGATGGAACCATACTGCCTACAGGCGCCGTGTCCCATCCGTTCGGCCTGTGGTAGACGGCATGGAGAATTAAGCCCTGATGCGCGTCGGAGGTGCTTAAATACGGCGCTGCGAACAGATTGCGCGTGACGGTGAGGCCGGCTTGCCAATACTTTTCGTTCTTCAGGTAGCGGCCCAACCGCAACAAACCCTGCGCCCCGATCGCGGCGGCGGAACTGTCCACGGGCTCATGTTCGTTATAGGGATCGGAAGAACGGCCACGCCAATCGCCCAGCTTTTCCAAACCCGGCGCGCCAGTATCCCAATAAGGTATGCCATCGGCGGCGCTGTTATCGATGTAGAAATCGCAGGCTGCCGTTGCTGCTTTAGTCATCCACGCTACAACTTTGGCCCGACCGCCGTGCGCTTCCAAATCCGAATCGGGAACGGTTTCCAGGAACTCAAGTTCTTCGGCAAAGCCAAGCATGGCCCAGGCCAATCCGCGGGTCCAGGTGCTGAAGGGGGCATAGCCTTGCTGCGAATTCGGACAACGGTAATTACCATCGTTGGTGTTGAAAATGCTTTCGTGAGCGACGCGGCCTCGCACATCATACGAATCACGCCCCTCGCCATAGTAGACGGCATAGCGGGCGGTGGCATCCATGTGTTGCAGCATACGGTCGAGCAGCGAAAAGCGTTTGTCGTTTTCTCCAAACAAGGCATGCCCTAAGCGGTGACTCACCGCGAGGGCGCGGACGGTCCGGACGGTATCGACAAAGAGGGAATGGGGGCCGTTGAAGGAATAAATGAAGCCGCTGCCTCCGGCGATATTCGTCCACCGCGCGGCTTGAACGGCGCCGGTACACTTCAGAGCGAGCTCGTAGAAACGCTGCTCCCATGGGTTCGATTCGATCCGCCCTTCGGCCATCAAGCGCAGCAGATTGCCGTAAGTGCTTACATTGTTGAAGCCATGATCGTGCACGCCGATGTGTGTGATGTGGGGCGCCATCACATCCACTGTGCGCTTGCGGCCGATCTCGAGGAATTCCGCATCGCCTGTGCCGTCGAATTGCAAAAGAGCGGAGCCGAACTGGAACCCTTGGGTCCACTCCGTCCAACCGCGACTTGTATATTTGCCGTGCGAGGTGAAGACGGGGGAGCCGGAAGCAGGGCTCCAGCCGCTATTCAGAGACCGAATTTTTACCGCCGCGTGATCGAATAGCGACTTTACGGCCGGGGCCAGATCAGAGGTTTGAAGTGAGGGTTCAGTTTTCATGGGAACAATGAGTGCAGAGCCTATTTTAACTGAAGGGAACGCGGTCAAGTCTTTTTTGAGCACAAAGCTGGACACTTTAGCATTCCTCAATGCATACTCGTTAGGTTAGGTATTCAATATGGACGTTCGTCAACTGGAAATGTTTTTGGCCGTGATTGACTGCGGCAGCGCCACCAAGGCGGCGGAAAAAATGGGTCTGTCCACGGGAGCCATTAGTCTGCAGATGCAGGGTTTGTCTACCGGCTTGAAGACGGAATTGTTTATTCGCTCCGGCAAACGGCTGGCTCCGACACCCGCGGCGTTGCGTCTGGCTGAACTGGCGTCGGGCGTGGTGCGTCAAATGCGTTTGATAGAACAGGAGTTCAGCACGAACCCGTCAACCGACATTCGTCCATTTCACTTCGCGACCGGCCCCACCACGTTAATCCATCGTCTGGGAAAACCTCTACGGATGTTACGCAAGCGATTCCCTGAAGCCGAGATCAAGGTGACGGTTTCGGCGACGGAGGAAATGGTGTCGGGGCTACTGGGGCGGCGTTTTGATCTAGCGCTGTTAACGCTTCCGGTGGAAAACGAGCTACTGCGGATTATTCCCTTGTTTGAGGAAGAAATGCTGATTTTGAAACCGTCGCACGAACGGATTAAAGGTTGGCAGATCGGCCATCTGGAGGCGGGTGATCTGGCTCGAGTGCCTTTCATACTTTATCCCGAACATTCAAACATGCGCCGCATGATTGACCGGTTTTTCCAGGACTTGGGAATCACACCTAACGTGATTATGGAAGCAGGCGATACCGAGTCGATCAAGCGGCTGGTGGAGTCCGGATTCGGGTATTCGATACTGCCGGAGTACGCGCTACGTGGGCAGCCACGCTTCTTTCACGTTTGCCGTGTTGGCCGGCAAAAACTAGTGCGTAAACAGGCGTTGGCGATGGTCCACTCCGACCACCCCAGGGCGCTTGCTGAATCGATCGCCAAGTTTTTAGTAGAAGCGTTGAGTTAGAAAACGGGGACCGACGGAACAGACAGCCTTTTTTCGCAAACTACCCTTTTGCAAAATCAATCCCTTGCGGCGCGAAAAAGATGTTAGTTTCGTCAGTCCCCGTTTTTCAACGAGCAACTCACGAAGTAGGTGGGTTTTCTCATTGGGGAGGCCAATCGGCACATGCCGCAAGCGCCGGAGTTGGCCGCGAGACGACTTCGGTTGATTTCTTGGACGGAGGCCGTGTGGGGTAAAAGATTAGTGCTTAAAGTACAGCTGGTTGAGTTCCACGCCGGAACTGCCAATTTGTTCAAACCGCTCACGTGCACGAATGTTTTCGAGAGCAGCCCTGACGCTCTGAAAGGGCATCGGCGCCTTCTTAATTAGCTGCACGATGTGGTAACCCGATTGAGTCTTGATTGGTTCGCTGATTCCACCGTTAGGCAAGTTAAACGCGGCGTTTTCGAACTCGGCATTCATCACGCCGCGAGCAAAAGCGGGTAAAACGCCGCCTAGGTCCGCAGTGGCCTCGTCATCCGAAGATGATTTTGCGAGCGCTGAAAAATCCACTCCCTTATTTAGTTTTTCACGGAGAACCGCGGAAAGAGCTTTTGCCTGAGCCTCTGTCCGATGCAGTCCTTTTGCCCCGGGTTTGTCCGTCTGGACTCCTTGGTAGCGAATTAGAATGTGGCGAGCCTCAACCTGGACGTAGGGGTTCTTATCCGACGCCCACAGAGCCTTGGCTCCAGCCTCATCCTTTTTGACATCTTTCTCCAACTCAAGCAAAAGCGCGTTAGCGAGCAGTGTATAACCACGAACTCGAATCAACGCTTGCATCTTCTCATCCTTGTCCATATTGCGGCGTTGGGCCTCGGAAACCAGCGCCAGGAGCCGTGCCACATCGCGCCCAGATTGGACCGATTGGTTGGATGACCCAGTGGTTGGAGCGCCCGATATTCGATCAAAGCCTGGAATCAATTTTTCGTATTCCGCTTTGGTTAGAGAGAAGGCGCCGGCGCGCAGGACTACCGTGTCGCTCGAAATCGGTTCTGTTTGAGCAAAGGTTACGGGAAGGGCGAGAATAGCGAAGAAAAGGATGAGTCGGGTCGGTTTCATATTTTTACCTGGTCAGAGCAATGACAATGAACCGCCCGCGTGATGTACGCGGGCGGAGACACTATTCAGGGGCAAGTCGCGGGAGCGGTGAATGTCTGGTCAACAGGACCCTTGTATGTGTAATAGCCGTTCACGCCGAAATTTCCCTTCATGAACCACGGAGCAAGTGCAATGTTCACCATATTGTAGGATCGGCCAAAGGTTGTCATTTTGAAAGCCACATCGCCGCGATTTTCAAGTGGGTCGGCGACTTCCATATTGTCGTAGCAACCTCCAGAACCGGGCCAAAGAGGAACGGAATTTGATAGGAATGGATTGAGGGCCCATTCGGAAATCTCGTGTGCGATAGCTCCGGTATCGGCGTATCCGGCGGGTAACTTACCTGTAGCGTCGAAATAGCTGGCCATGCCGTATGTGCGGCTTGGCGCCGGATTCGCTCCGTCCGATGTATGGTAGCCCAGCGCACAGCAAGGCCCCGGGGAGCCAAACGTCATGGCCACATTGTAAAGCAGGAAGAACGTGAATTGCCCTGGGGGGTACTTAGCTGACTCTGCGTCGAGCGGTTGAAAAAGCTGATAGAGGCTAACCTTTCCAAGATCGGCAGCCGACGAAGCATCCCACTGACCGGCGGTTATGGTGATGGTGACGGGCGGCTTTAAGGAGAATTGCAGCCGTGTGTGCCAATTGGGGTTGGCGCTGGCGGCGTTGCCCGAATAATTCCAGAAACTAGCGCGCAACATTGCGTCGGTATACTGAGTTGCCGCCCCAACCGTGGTTCCGGCCGCTGTTGTATAGGTGGCGTTTTGGAAGATTGGCGAGCTGAGTGTGGAGGCTGCAGCCGACAGAGTAACGCCCGCGGGATTGTTGCGAAGCGGCTTCGTCGGATCGTAAGTGTAGGCGATATCGGTGCAGGGACTTGTTCCGTTGTTGCACAGAACTATTCTTACAGGGACAACGTTCGTTTCAATGTTTGTTGTTGTATTGGAAGATGGGCTATTTCCGGCCATCCACACAGTGTATGGCGTCGCTCCGTTATTAAACGTTGCCGACCAAACGGGCAATGACGACGGCGTGGTAGCCAGTTTCGGAGCAGTGACGGCAAGCGAGGATTTAGAGGTGGTTACGGGCCGCTTTTTTTGATCTCCGAATGGGTGCGGCGGAACGGCGACGGAGCGGATCTTAATCGGCTCCTGAGCCTGTCCAAAGGATTGGAACAAGGCTATTAGCCCAACCATCGCCGCTGTCGGTTGACCTAATCCGCTAAAGCCGGATGCGCGAGCCGAAGTTGGTTCGCCCATCGCTTTTGCACGACGCTTGGCATAGAGCAGTACGGCCACTCCGAATCCGACCATCAGCATCGACCCGACTTCAGGTACGGAAGATGGGGCGCTCGCGGCAGAAAAGTCGAATGTTGTTACAAGGCCAAAAGCCCCAGTTACCGCAGCGTTCGTTCCGATTTGGAAGACGCTGCTGGTATTAATAGGGACAAAGTCACCGCTCAAATCTGAACCATCGAAGGAACCGGCATCCAACGAAGAAAGAAACGCTTGGTTGGTAACGATTATGTCTATCAGTAGGTTGCCGGCAAGTGGGTTGTAGACGAACGATTGTCCGCTGATGAACAAGGGCGAGCCTGGAGCGGCGGTGAAGCCTGAAATACCACCACTGTTATAGAAGACGCTCAGATCCAACCCCTGGTTAGCGGCAAGGTTTGCGGTAAGTCCGCCAACTACGGCGTTTGTAGTGGAAAATGCAATTTGGTAGTTTCCATTAAGAACCGTGCCTCCCGTGCCAAATACGATGCTTGTAAAATCGTCGACGCCGAAGGAAATACTGTTGATGCTGATGGCAGCTGTTGGAAACAAGCCAGACGAAAACACTTGCTGATAGTGAATCGACATGCCAGAGGTGGCTCCCTCGTTACAGCTAAATGGAAAGCAAACCGAGGTGTTTGCAGAACCAATAGTCACATTGGTTGCGCTTGCTGTTGCCGCGCCCAATAGGCAAAGGGTCATTAGGGCTTTGCTGTTTTTGATCATTTCGGTAGGGACCTCACTTTTCGAGACCAAAGCTATAAAACGCCTTAGTACTGAACTGAGTATGCGGTCGTACCGGTACTGTAAGAAATTGGTGAAAGACCTTAGATTAGTACCTAGGTTTCACCTAAGTCGTAAGCTCGAATCTGGGGGGATTCGCCTCTTGTTCTCTATTTTTTGGTGTTTTGCTGGAATTGGTCTGTAGGGTTATATGCCTAAGACTAAAGGAGTTTTCTGGTTCTAATGCCCTGAAAGCCGGGCTATGACAGCCTTGCGCGTCGCTTCCATACTGACCCGAACTGATTCGGCTGGAAGTGATTTTAGAATCGATCCGAACAGCTTTCCCATACCCAACGGAATGTCTCGCGTCAGGCTTACGGATTCCCATTCGACGTACACGCCGCCGTCCTTTTCCTCGAACAGCCAGAACCCCGCCGTCCGCCAAAGGAATCCTCGATCCTTGCCCACCGGCAGTTCGCGTTCGCCCGGTTTACCCGGGTCCACTACCTCCGCCACACGTGTCGTACGGCCAAGGCTGTACGCGCGTTTCGGATCGGTTTGAACGAAGCGAATATCATGTTCGGTATTCAAAACGTCGGTTAGCACGAATTTCGACTTTACCAACCGCATATAGACTTGGTAGCGATCGCCCTGCTGAGACCGCACACGCACGGCGGCAATATCCGGCTTCATGGTCTGCGCCTGGCTCGGAAAGTCCCTGGCGACGGTCAGTACATCGCCTAGTTTGGCAGACGGGATGAACATAGTGCCCTTCCAGTCCTGAATCATGCCGCCTTTGATGTCGAGATTTCCCCCCCCGGTAACCGGTTCGATCAGAATCGTCCCCTGGCGGATTTTCTCCGCTTTGTCCGCCTGATTCACGGTTAGGAACTGCGGCTGCTGATAACTCTTCTCAATGCGGCATTCGATGATCGCAATGTGGTTGTCGAAAATTGCGCTGGTGTGGGGTTGCAAGTCCACCGCTGAACCTTCCTTGGCGAAAGCAAGCGCGAACAAACAGACTTGTTGGAAGCGCCAACCTATGAGGGAGCGGCTATGTGTATACTTCATTCTCTTCAAAAAACTAATAGGGATCTCTCTTACAGGATACCCAATTCGGGAAGCTATTTGGTAATCACGAAGTGGTCAACCACGGTTCCAGTGTCGGAGATTTGCCTGAATTCGAACCGCCGCCCATCCACATCGACCTGGGAAAATGAGTTCACCTTGGAAACGAATTTGTCGGTGAACTTCGACCAGGTGTCAGGGTAGTCCTGTTGTTCAGGGTTGTAAACCCCGGCTCCACCGGCGCCTGTGACGATGTAAATCACTCCATTGGGCCGCGTTTGGGATGCCCCGTCAAACTTCTTATCCAGCGTCCACATGCTAGTCTTGGTCTCCCACTTAACCGGAAAGCTACGCTGATAGTTGTGCACATGGCCGCTGAACACCACGTCCACCTTGTACTCTTCAAACAAATCCGCCACCTTGCGCATTTGCTTCTCTTCCTGATGCTTGATGGCGGAATTGAATCCCGGGTGATGGAAGCCAATAAAACGCCACGTGGCATCCTTGGCTGAAGCCAGGTCGTTTTTCAACCACTCGCGCAATTCTACGTCCGACCAATCCACAAAAGGGTTGGAATCGAGTATGGTCCAATGCGCATTACCGTAGTCGAAGGAAAAATTGGCCATGCGTGGAAACTGCTCACCGGCGGAATCTTTCAATGCTTGAATGTTGGCCGGCGGACCGGTTATTTTCGCCGCATTGGCCCCGGCCGGCGCAATTGTGGGCCCATTTAGAGGCTGCGACCAATAATAGAAGTACGCTTGTGCATCCGGAAATTTCTCTAGATCCGTTGTCGCCGTGTCATGATTTCCAGGCGCGCCGATAAATAGAATGGACCGCGTAAGGGGAGCGCCTGTTTCGGGCGACGCCACTTCACCGTTGTAGCAATCGAAGAAATGGTGGCGATATTCAGTAATCCGGCCGCGTGAGTACACGATGTCACCCATGACCATGACAGCGTCGGGCTTGGCCTTCGAAAGTTGATAGGCCACCTTCTTCTGCGGATCCTTATCTGCGGCGATATCGCCGAAGATGCCCAGGCGGTACGGCTGGCCGGCTGCTTTCCGCGCTGTGCCAGTTGAGGAAAACAATGGCTGGCCATCGCGAAGGACACGGTATTCGAAAGTCTTCCCAGGGGCCAGATGCTTGACCTCGGCGCGATACACTCGATGCGGCTCGATGGTGGGCACGCCAATGCGCCGATAAGTGGGATTCACGCCTTTGGACCAAGCCCCGCCCGGTGAGCGGGTCTCCACAGTCCAAACCGCCTCAGCATCGGCAGAGTGCCAAACCACGTCCATGTAGGTCGGGTCAGCCGGCATGCGCCCCAGTTGCAGGTAGGGCTTGGCGACGAATGGACCGGAAGCCAGTTCGGCTCCAAAAATAGCAGGCACGGCCCATAGGCAGATTAGACAACGCACGAGATACATACCATTACTTAACCACATATTATTTCCCTTCCGATTAAGGTCGAGCGGTAATTTTTTCAAAGCTGATAGAGCAATGTTCTGGATTTTGTCCATAACCCATTCTAAAATCAGGGCTATGAGTTTGGCATCTCTCTTGCTGACTAACTTGGTAAGGACACCCGATCCGAATGAAGTCATCCAGATTATACATTGCTGTTGCCGGATTGATAGCCGGATTTCTGTTGTCTAACGTGACTCAGCGTCAACACGTGGATCTTAATATGGACGGGGCGCCGCCTGTTTCGGTGCCGGGATACACCGGACCGATTTACGATGCCAAGGGCCTTTTAGTGGGATACGCTCAGCCCAAGATCGTGAATCTGACTCCGCCGATTGTTCCGGCAACGGTTGCAGTTGTCCCTAACGGTCCCGCACATACGAAGATGGCGGCGGCGAGGCCTGTGGCGGAGCCCCATTCCGGCGTCAAACCAATGACCCTGCGCTAGCCCCACCGCCGCGAACTCTCCGTCTTAGCACCAACGACCCGAGTAGTCTCCCTGCGGATCGTAGCCCGAACCAGAAGTGCCATCTCCGACGTTAACCGACCCAATAACGAGTGGGCTCCCAACTAAGCGAAACTGGCTTTAATTCTTATTACCGCGGTGGAGCGGTACTGTTCCTCAAAACCGAATTCCAAAATAGCGGCGGCGGCCAAGAGTCCTAGCAATCCACCGGCCGATTACCGCGATCACTCCTTGTTCGCCTATGCGCTGTGCGTGCCCGGCGCGTTGACCAAAGCTACTGCCAAAAGCGTCTATCGCAAGATTGACGACTTGGCCGGTGGGCTGAGTGAAGAGGAGCAGGAGGCCGTCGAATCAGCGCTTGATCAGCGGCTGCAGATGCATGGTCACGAGCCGGTGTTTATGCCGGTGGAGGAGCATGTACACGACGAGAATTGCGGGCATAACCACGGCCATTCCCACTCGCACGCTGCGGCGGTTGAGCCGGCGAGGGCCGCTAGTAAAACGGCTGGCCGCAACGACCCTTGCCCATGTGGCAGCGGTAGGAAATTCAAGAAGTGCTGCGGCGCTTAGGCTAGGGCTGGTTCTGGTTTTTTCTCCAGCAATGCCAGTATTCGACCAGCGGCAAAACCGGCAATCGCCCCGGTCAGTAACCCTACCCCAAGAATCGCTTTGACATTCCGCTCTGGCCGCATCGGTAGCGATGCCGGATCAATCAGTTCAAGGGTTGGCCCAAGTTTTTGCTTCGCAATGCTCAATGCTCTCTGAACTTCTGCGAGCCGGTTTTTACTAGTTTTGTACCGATCCCGCGCCAAATCCACGTCAATAACAAGGCGTGAATTGAGATGCCCAGTCACCTGAGCTTTTCTCAGTTCTTCCTCGGCCTTGATCCAATCGGTGTTGGCGCCATCGGCCTCGCCCATGAAAATATCGTTGACCGAACCAAGCGACATTTTGTGAAATGTTTGGTCTTCTTGAATGAATCGTCCGACAATGTCTTGGGTGACTTTCTGTGCAAGAAAGCGGTCAGGGTAGCTGAAAGAAATCGTTAGCTTCTCATCGCGACCCGACAGGAGCTTGAGGTTATGTCTCATGTCTTCGATTACATCTTCCAGCGGTATTCGCCGAAGCTCGCTTGGATAAAGTCCGTAGGTTTGGATGATGTTGGTGAGGGTCGCCCTGGAGAGCAAATTCGGAGCGAATCGTTGTACCACGTTCTGCATTTGAAGTTGCCTGCCCGGCAAGAATTGTTCCGACACAATGCCTGGGTATACTCGAATCACAGCCGTGGAGCGATACTGTTCCTCGAAACCGAATTCCAAAATGGCGGAGGCCGCCAAGAGCCCAAGCAAACCACCGGCCGCGATCCATTTGAGTCGTTTCATTGAGCCTCCTTCAAAAGCAATGAGCCGGAATGCTCCGGCGAGGTCGAATAGAATTCCAGCAATTTCCCGAACCTGAAAGCGAAGATACGAAGCGCGGCTGGCTGATCGGGCACGCTCGCGAGCGCTTGAATGGACGGCAAGCATTTCTTCGGCGAATTGCTCGCGGATGGATGTGGGATACAACCGCAAAAGCGCCCGGTAAATCATGCCTGCCCCTCTGCCATGCGGCTTGCGGCCACGCGGGTCAGGCTCTTCATGCGTGCGGTCTCAGCGGTCATCGCGGCTTGTCCGTTTGAGGTCAAACGATAAGCCTGCCGGTCGCGCGAGGCTTCCTTCTCGGCGAAGCGCACGATCCATTTCGATTCCAGCAGCCGTCGCAACGCCCCATAAAGCGTCCCAGTGCTGAGCTTCACTCGGCCATTCGAGATTTCCTCGACGTCTTTCATGATTGCGTAGCCGTGCTTCGGTTCTGGGGCGAGGCTTAGCAGGATAAGGAACACTGCCTCGGTTAAGGGTTCGGAATGCTGATCGGCGACATGTCGCATGACGACATAATACGATGAATCAATTCCGAGAGTCAAGGCAAATGTTGAAAAGCTAGCGGCCGCGATCGGTTAACAGATACACAGCAAAGCTGCCAAGCCAGTGGCCGCCTTCATAATGCGCGCCGGTCACTGCACGCAAACCGTCTTGGCTATGCGCAAGGCTTGCCGCCGTCAGTTCCGCTTTCCGAGGCATACCGCCCGAGGGCAAGGCCGCGGCAATGTTCTTCAGCATCCATGCCCGGCTCAGATTGAGCCCGTCCAGATGCGCCAGCTTTCCGTCGGTGGGGTCTGGGGACACTGCCGGAGTAAGGGGGAACTTGCCATTCGGCAAAAAACGCGTAAGCCAAATCTGAAATTCGGCGGGGGCCATGACGCGACGCATCACGTCAGCTTCCGCTAAACACGGTGAAAGGAAATCCTCGCCTGAAGGCTCATAGGCGAACGGACAGGCGGCGTCCTTCAAATAGAAATCACGAGCGCGCTTTTCCAGCAGAGAGCGAAAAGATTTGTTACCGGCATCACGCGCGTAGTCCAGCATCAGGCCCAACGCAAATGCGGTATTCGAGTGTTCACCGGAACGTACCGGGAACGGCAACTTCACTATCCACCCTTCAATGCGTTTCACTGCGGCATCTTCCAGCGGAGCCAGATTCGCGGCCCACTGCTTGGCCTCGGGCCATGTCCGTAATTCCGCCACCAACTGCAACAGCCACGCCAGGCCATATGGCCGTTCAAACCCGGTTCGCCCGGATCCGTTCAGATACGCTGCCTCTGCCCGAAGATTCTCCACTGTTAGACTTTTGGCCAGCGCGACCTTCGCCTTGACCGCCACCGCATCCTTAGGAAAAGTGCGAGCCACACGCGCCAACAACCAGTGGCCATGCACCGACGAGTGCCAATCGAAACATCCATGGAACGCCGGAGTCAACGCGCGCGGTGGTTTGGCGTCGCCATCGGAATTCATCAGGTGGGCAATCTTGTTGGGATACTCGCGATGCACACAATCGAGCGCCAGTTGTGCAAGCTTTTCCGCTGTCTGCGAATCGAGACCCGCAGCGCCGATTGGCATCGTGTTCATCGCTAGAAAGATCGCCCAGCCGCGCATCATAATCGGCAGATCAGAAGTTCTCGTTCGTAAATCATCTCCGGAGGTAAGTGGTCATGCAACTCGATAAACAGCTCTTCGTGCTGGATCACTTCGGCCTTCCAAGCTTGACGATCGAAATGCTGCAACTCATCAAACCGCTCCCGTGGGAAATCGAGCCCTTCCCATAAGATGTCCTCATAACGAGGCATCCATCCAATGGGAGTCTCCTGGCCCGACGCGCGGCCATGGGCGCGATCCACGATCCACTTCAGCACGCGCATGTTTTCGCGATAGCCGGGCCACAGAAATTTACCGTCCGCATCTTTGCGGAACCAATTCACATGGAACACGCGCGGCGTCTCGCTAATGGAACGCTGCATCTTCAGCCAATGCCGGAAATAATCGCCCATATGATAGCCGCAGAAAGGAAGCATGGCCATAGGATCGCGACGCACCTTGCCGATTGTGCCGGCGGCTGCAGCCGTCATTTCCGAACCAACGGTTGCGCCCATGTATACGCCAGAGCTCCAGTTGAAAGCCTGATAAACCAGCGGCATGGTGGTTGCGCGGCGGCCACCGAATATGATGGCGCTAAGCGGCACGCCGTTTGGATCTTCCCAAGCCGGATCAATGGTTGGACACTGCGAAGCAGGCGCCGTGAAGCGCGCGTTAGGATGCGCGGCCTTCGCGCCGGTTTGTTTGGCGATAGCCGGCGTCCACTGATTCCCTTGCCAATCCAGGCATTCAGCCGGTGGCTCATCAGTCATGCCTTCCCACCACACCCCGCCTTCTGGAGTCAGTGCAACGTTAGTGAAGATTGAATTGGTGGCCAGGGCAGCCATTGCGTTCGGGTTGGTCTGCACGGAAGTGCCGGGAGCCACGCCGAAGAATCCAGCTTCCGGGTTGATCGCGCGCAATCGGCCGTTCTTATCCGGTTTGATCCAAGCAATGTCGTCGCCCACTGTCCAAACCTTCCAGCCCTCGAAGCCGTCAGGCGGAATCAGCATGGCGAAGTTGGTCTTGCCGCAGGCGCTAGGGAACGCCGCCGCCACATACGTCTTCTCACCTTGGGGATTTTCCACGCCCAAGATAAGCATGTGTTCGGCCATCCAGCCTTCATCGCGGGCAATGTTCGATGCAATGCGCAGGGCAAAGCATTTCTTGCCAAGCAAAGCGTTGCCGCCGTAACCGGATCCGTAAGACCAAATCTCTCGCGTCTCAGGAAAATGGACGATGTACTTGTCAACATTGCACGGCCATTGAACATCCCTCTGTCCAGGCCCAAGAGGTTGGCCGACGCTGTGCATGCAAGGCACCACGCGCTTTTCAGCTTTGTCGATCTCTTTATAAACGGGCGTGCCGATGCGCGCCATGATGCGCATGTTCACCACGACGTATGGCGAATCGGTAAGCTGGACGCCAATTTGCGCCATGGGCGAATCGATCGGGCCCATGCTGAACGGCAGCACGTACATCGTGCGGCCTTTCATCGAGCCATCGAAAAGCTCTTTCAACTTTCGGCGCATGGTGAACGGAGCTACCCAATTGTTGGTGGGCCCGGCGTTGTCTTTCGATAGCGAGCAGATGAAGGTGCGATCTTCAACACGCGCGACATCGTTGGCATCGGAGCGGGCATAAAAGCAGCCCGGCCATAGGTCCTGATTGAGCTTGGTAAACGTACCGTTGTCCACCAATTGACCGCAGAGCGAATCGTATTCGGCTTGAGAGCCATCGACCCAATGAATTGCCGCGGGCTTAGTTAGCCTCGCCATTTTTTCCACCCAGCGGAGCAGATGATCGTTCTTGCTGAGGGGTAGTTCAGATTTATAAATCGCCATGTTGTCGTCTTGACTTACCATTATGACGCGTATTGTCTTTCCATGATAAGCACTTGGCCATTGCCGCTAAGACGGATAGCGAAATACGTCGGAGATGGACTTAACCTCATTGCTCTTTCCGCATTGTTGTTATTATTGGCAGGAACGCGATGGCAATAACCCCTCTGATGAAGCTTCAGCGCGAAATCGCCAGTTGCGAAGCCTGTCCACGTTTGCGCCGGCACTGCCAACAGATCGCCGAAGTGAAACGGCGTGCCTATCTCGACTGGGAATATTGGGGCAAGCCTGTTCCATCCTTCGGCGATGAAAAAGCGAGGCTGCTGGTTATTGGACTTGCGCCGGGAGCCCACGGAGCCAATCGAACGGGGCAGATGTTCACCGGCGATGCATCGGGTGATTTTCTATTTCGCACGCTCCACAAAGCGGGCTTTGCCTCGAAGGCTCAGTGCCGGTCGAAGGCGGACGGATTGAAGCTTATCGACGCCTACATTACCGGCGCTGGTCGATGTGCTCCACCCGATAACAAACCGCATCCGGACGAGTTGGCTAAGTGCCGGCCGTATTTGGAAAGTGAGTTGAAGTTACTCAAGAATGTGAAGGCGGTGGTTGTTCTTGGACGGATCGCGTTCGATACCTATTTAAGGATTCTGCGGGACCAGGGGGACATCGGGCGGACTTCCGGATACAAGTTTGGACATGGGGTTGTCCATGATCTGAGTCCTTGGTTGATCTGCTCCTACCACCCAAGTCGGCAGAATACTCAAACCGGACGACTAACCGAACGCATGTTTCTAGACGTGTTTGAAACGGCGCGCCACTTGCTAGTGTGAAAGTCGTAGTACTCGCCGATGGAACTATTGGGCAGGCTGGCCCATTCTTTGGGCTTTCATTTGCGACTACATATTGAGGATGCTTGCTTTCAGCACCGAACAGCGCCTAAAAGGGATTGTCGCGTTGGGGCTATTTGCCGCGCTCGCTCTTTCGCCAACGCTCTGGTTAACGAACCGCGTCTACCCTCATATCCCGTTGATCCCAGCCTTGGGGCAGATTCCCGCGCCGTTCGACGTCATCGCTTATGCGACGATGCTTGTGCTCGCCGTGGCGATTGCCTTTCTTCCAAAGCCGGCTCACTTGATGGGCCTGTGCGTGGCATTCGGCTTCAGCTTGGCGATCGTTGACCAATCCCGCTGGCAGCCATGGTTTTACATGTACATGTGTATGATTGCCGCAATCGGATGGTATGCCCACCAAGGTGACGTCTTCGAGGATGACAAGCACCCGGCATTGAATTTTTGCCGGCTATTGATTTGTTGCACCTACTTCTGGAGTGGCCTTCACAAATGGAACTTGGAGTTCACGGATAAGGTCTTTGAGTGGATGACTCAGCCGTTGATGACTCATCTCCCTGCAATTCTCCACCCAATCATCCTCGCTTCCAGCAGCGCAGTTCCCATTCTGGAATCGGTGATCGGCATTGGCTTACTAATCCCAAGATTCCGGAAACCAGCGGTAATTGTTGGCATAGGTATGCATCTGTTCATCCTCTTCTGTATCGGACCGTTGGGGCACAATAAAAATGTGGTGGTGTGGCCGTGGAATTTAGTGATGATCTGCCTTCTGCTAACCCTTTTCGGGAAGCAAGCCAGTCTAAGGCCGAAAGACATTCTTTGGTGTGGAGGAGCTTTGTCGCAAAAACTTGCGCTAGTATTGTTCCTGGCGACGCCGGCGCTAAGCATGTTCAATCTTTGGGACGAGTATCTTTCCTTTTCGCTATATGCGGGAAGGAAGAACTATCCTTTCGTTTATGTAAGCAACTCTTACGCTGACAGGCTACCTCCGCATTTACTGCAACATGTGTTTTTGACAGATACAAAAGGAAAGAATGTTTTTGATGTCTCTGATTGGTCTTCCGGCGAATTAAACGTGCCAGCCTATCCGGAACCGCGTGTTTACAAAATATTGGCAAGGCAGCTTTGCCAATATGCGAAAGACCCTTCCGAGCTGCAACTAGTGATTCGAAGCCGTGTCCTGTTCAAGCCAGTACATGAGGACGCCTATAGTTGCCGCGCGTTGATCGAATGAGAGATGCAATGTTAACCGCTTCGGTTGTTGGTTCGGGCCCGAATGGTTTGACCGCCGCCATCCTCTTGGCGCGTGCTGGTTTTAAAACAACGATCTACGAAGCGGAACCGCAATTTGGTGGAGGACTCCGTTCGGCGGAACTTACCTTGCCAGGATATACTCACGACGTCTGTTCGGCTGTTCATCCGCTTGCGGCCTGTTCTCCCGTCTTCGCCACTGTTCCCTTGGCTGAGCACGGCCTGAAGTGGATCCACTCTCCGGTTCCGATGGCGCATCCCATAAGCGCGGATAGATGCGCCGTTCTGCATCATTCGTTGGCCCGCACGATGGAGGGACTCGGCAAAGATGCGGCGTCTTACCGGTGGGCGGTTGAGCCGCTAGTGAGTAAGTGGGATGTGTTAGTGAAGGATCTCTTGGCTCCGCTTCATTTCCCAGCCGATCCGGTGTTGTTCGCAAGGTTTGGCTTACTCGCCATCCTGTCCGCCAGACAGGCAGTGAATCTGTGCTTCAATACCCCGGAAGCCAAAGCGCTCTTCGCGGGTGCTTCCGCGCATTCCATTTTGCCCCTGGAGGAACAAAGCAGCGCGGCAATCGGATGGGTCCTGATGGCTGCCGCACATGCAGTGGGTTGGCCCATTCCTCGTGGTGGTTCCCAAAGCATAGCCAACGCTTTGGCTTCCTATTTTCAGTCTATCGGCGGTACCCTTGTGACTGGCGCGCGAATTTCCAATCTAAGGGATCTCCCACCCGACGGTCCGATCCTTTGCGATGTTGGGCCGCGTCAGCTGTTACAAATTTCCGGTGACAGTTTCCCCACTTCCTTTGCGAAGAAGTTGGAAGCATACCGCTATGGACCGGGCGCCTTCAAGCTTGACTGGGCGCTAAGTGCACCCATTCCTTGGAAGGCGACTGCGTGCAGGCAAGCCGGAACGGTGCATATTGGCGGGACCTTACGAAGAAGTTGCCGCCGCCCAGCGAGCCCCATGGGCGGGCGTCTGTGCTGATAATCCTTTTGTTCTGTTGACACAGCCGAGTCTGTTCGACGTTAGCCGCGCACCCGCCGGCAAGCACACCGCGTGGGCCTATTGCCACGTGCCCAATGGGGCGAAAGAGGAAATGACACAGCGCATCGAAGATCAGATAGAACGCTTTGCGCCTGGCTTTCGCAGCCTCATTCTGGCCCGAAGCGTGCTAAGTCCCGCGGTGATGGAGAGTCACAATGCGAATCTGATCGGAGGCGACATTACAGGCGGCGCGATGAACCTCAGCCAGTTATTCGCGCGGCCAACCAGAACCCTCTACCGGACTCCCTTGCGGCGAGTGTACTTGTGTTCAGCGTCAACCCCACCCGGCGCGGGAGTACACGGTATGTGCGGATTCCACGCGGCGCGGGCGGCGATAAAAGATCACGCGTCAGCTTAGAAAACTACGCGAACACCCATCTGTCCTTGACGCGGGCCACCGAAGCGATCAGTGCCAGGGGAGAACGTGGGAATGCCTGCATTGTTGTTTGCGTATGCATAGCCTGTGCGTGGGTTGACGGTTGCTTGCGGCTTGCCGAAGCTAGTCTCGCCGTCGCCATTGAACGTCTTGTTCGACGAGCGGGTCAGGTTGAACCCTTCCATTGACAAGCTGATGGTCACACGTTCGGTAACCCGGAAATCCTTAATCAGCCGCATGTCCCAATCGAACATACCCGGCTGGCGAAGAACATTGCGACCGACTAGAATTCCGTTAATCAAGGGACGATCGTTCACCGTATTCCCATCGTTCTGCGAGTCCGAACCGGTAACCGATTTCACAGGCAGACCCGTACGGGCGAATAGAAGCGTGCTGAGCGTAAAGCCCTTCGGCAGCGCGTAAAGAGCGTTGAAATTACCACCATTGCGGATGTCGTTTTTCGAGTAAGAAGCATCCGATTTCATGTTGAAGGTGTTGTAAGTGGTTTGACGGTTGAAGTCACGCTCGTTGCTATCGTCGTCGTGATTATAGGCGTGGGTGTAATTGAATCCGAATTGCAGGCGATGGCTCATGCGGCGTTGCACACTGATCGAGAAACCATCGTAACTTGAATGCGCCACGGACTTGTTCACGTTAATCTGGCCAAGTGTTGTATCAGGACGGGCAATTTTCGCCGCGACGGTTGCACCGGCTGCGTTAGTGAAGATGGGCAACGCAGTGAGGGCGTTGTATCCCGTGGCGTTGAAGAGGTTGCCGCTCGCGGCAATCGTGGGGTAGACGGCGATGCCATTTGCTAGGACGGTTGGCGCATATAAGTTGGTGTCTACTCTGCGTTGCAGATTCCATGTAGAGTTGCGTGTGTAGCCAACGGTGACTTTCGTGTTACGATCAATTTTCTGTTCGAGCGTAATAGCCACTTGGCCCGACCGGGGGTTACGAAAGTTTTGATCGAAGGCGTAAATGCTATTGGTTGGCGTCTTGATTCCCGATGGAACAGCGGCAAATGGGTTGGGTACTTTCAGAAAGCTGAGCAGCGTCGGATCGGTGGCTGTGTCAAGGATTAAGGTATTCAGGCCATTGTCGGTGAACACACGTTGCAGCAGGTAGCCTGGCGTGCGGGAATCGAACAAGCCGCTGGAAACGCGAATTACGCTGGAGGCCTTTCCGCCGATGTTCCATGCAAAGCCCAGGCGCGGTTGAAACATCTTTAGGTCATCGGGAATCTTGCCGGTCAGCACTGGATATTTCGGATTTGGGTTTGGCGGCTGTGGGTTGATCTGCCCTTCCCAGCGAAGGCCGGCGGTGATCGTGAGGTCGGGGCGAATGCGGAACGTGTCAGTGATGAAGAGGCTATGATCCTGCTGCCTGCCTTCATACTGGCCTTGAGTTCCATTGGCGGCGATGGATTGTTGGTACTGCTGAATCTTAGCGTTATTACCGCCCAGAGCCGCGAGGTAATCGGCGAGCGTCGCAAAGGTATAAACGCCCCCGTAGTTGGTTTCGCGTTGCTGCCTTTGCGGGTTAATATTGACGTCGACTCCGAATTTGACGGAGTGGCGGCCGTGGGTCCACGTCACGTTGTCTAGAACCTCAAAGCGCGTTGCGTTGTAAATGTAAGTGCCATTTTTGCTGCCGCCCAGCGTGCCTAGATCGTTAATTGTAATTTCCGCGAGGCGGCTGTTGGGCTGCTGCGTGCGATTGTCGTAGGCGTATTGGGCGCGCACTTCGTTAATTGTTGAAGGAGAAACAACAGTGGTGAATGCGCCCTTGACGGCTTGGCTGGCGCGGTCAAGTAGGGTGTTATTGGTGGAGGCTTGGTTGGTTTGGCCGCTTTGCCCGCCGAAATTCAATCCGTGCTGCGCGGCGTAAGTGTATTGGACGTTGAACGTTGATTTGTCCATGATGTAATCCATGCGGCCAAAGGCCACCAGCGGATTATTCTTTTGATCGAACTGGCCTTGCTGTGACGCGATATCGGCCGGCAAAGGAACGGATGGTGTGCTGAACTTCACTGTGTACGGAATGGTCACCCGGTTTTTTTCAACAGCGGTAAAGAAGAAGAGTTTGTCCTTGCGGATAGGGCCGCCGATGGAGCCGCCGAACTGGTTTTGCGCGTTGCTGCTGCTATCGTTACCGAACGCGTCAGGTGAAGTCATCTGCCCGTTGCGGTTTGAATAGAAAGAAGCGCCGTGGTAATTGTTTGTGCCGGACTTAGTAACTACGTTCACGAAGCCAGAGTTCGTGCGGCCAACTTCGGCGGAGACGCCGTCGCGCACAACTTGAAATTCGCGAACGGCGAGTTGCGGAAAGAAGTAGGCTGATTCGTTGGGTCCCCCGCCGCGTTGGCCGCCTTGCAGGGAGTCGTTGAAATCGACTCCGTCCACTGAGATGTTGGAATTGATGGATCGTTGGCCATTCACAACGATGCCGTAGCGATTGCCCTCCTGCATCACGTTCGGGGTGAGTTGAATAAATTCGGTGAAGTTGCGGCCGCGGATTGGTAGATTTTCGATGGCGCGTTCGTTGACGGAAGTGCTGTTATTCGTATCTGCTAAGTTGACCACTTCGGCTCCCGCTTCGACATTCACTTGAGTGGAAATGGCGGCGACGGAGAGAGTGATTACTATCGATCTGGTTTCACCAACGGAGGCTTCGATTCTGGCGCCGCGTGTCTCGCCGAACCCGGATGCGGTCGCGGCAACATCGTAAAGGCCCACGGGCAACGCGCTAAAGCGAAACTTGCCATCTGAAGTCGTAGTGGTCTTGCGGCGAAAACCGGTTTGCGTCTCCAGAACCGAGACCTCCGCTACGTTGACGCTCTGGCCCGATTGGTCCAGGATGCGGCCTTCAATGGCGGCTCTGCCTGTTTCCGATTGGGCCCAAATAGCAGAGCCTGCGATGGTGATGAGGAAAAGTCTAGAAATGGTTGTTGGCAAAAAAATCTCCCTTAGTGCGGATCACGAAAAACTTTCTCCAAGATTAGCGAGCGTCTATTACGGAGTGATTACAATCACGTTTCCTTTCGGAGAAGTTCGCTCTGGTTCTTCAATCAAAGGGATAATAGAAGTAGGTATGCGAGTTGTTCTAGCCTTATTGACGTTGAGCTTGGTTGCGATAGCCCAAGAATCCATTGGGAGTGTCCTCCTGAAGGTTACCGACCCTTCGGGCGCCGCGGTTAGATCCGCTGTGTTGCTTGTGGCTGGTGTCAAATCGCATTTTAAAACCGATGCGCTGGGGCAGGTCTTGATCGTAGGATTGCCCGTCGGCGCCCATCGAGTGGAGATTTCAAAGCCGGGCTTCGAGACTGAAGTGTTGGTGGTGGAAGTACCGCCGGCGAGCGTTTTGGAACGGAGCATCACGCTGCGCCTGGGTCAAACACGTACTTCTATCCAGGTTGTGGGGACGACGCCGCTGGCAGGCGTCAATCTTGAATTGGATCAAATTGCTTCCCCTGTGCAGGTTGCCACGCAAAAGGAATTGACGGTCAGTGGGGCAGTCGACTTGTCGGACTTTTTGAATCGCCGATTGAATGGCGTTCACATGAATGAGATTCAGGGCAATCCGTTCCAAAGCGATTTAAACTACCGGGGATATGCAGCCTCTCCCTTGCTGGGCACGCCTCAGGGAATGTCGATCTATATGGACGGCGTGCGCATGAACCAACCATTCGGCGACACGGTGAGTTGGGACTTAATTCCTCGCATCGCGATTTCGGAAATCACATTGATGCCAGGGTCGAACCCGCTGTTCGGCCTCAACACTCTGGGCGGCGCAGTAGCTGTTGAAACCAAGGACGGGCGCAACTCTTCTGGGACGTCCGTTCAACTTGTCTATGGAAGCAAGCAGCGCAGGACTGCGGAGATGGAACACGGCGGCGCGCATATGGGCTTGAGTTGGTATCTGGCCAGCAACCTCTTCTTTGATGAAGGGTGGCGGGATGCATCACCTACCAATGTACGGCAGTTTTTTGGACGATTGGGCTGGCGGCGAGAGAAGACGGATCTTAATTTGAAGATGAGTTATGCGAATAACTCCCTGACCGGAAATCAACTGCAAGAGCAGCGTTTTTTGGAGCGTGACTACGCCAGTGTTTATACCAAGCCCGACATTACTAACAATAAGTCGCCCTTTGTGAATCTTGGCATACGGCGGAATGTTTCGACCAAAGTTTCGGTTACCGGTAACCTCTATTACAGGGATATCCGCAGCAACGTTTTCAATGGAGACATCAACGAAGGCTCGCTTGATCAATCGGTCTATCAACCGAGTGCGGTCGATCGTGCTGCTCTTGCGGCGGCGGGCTATTCCGGGTTTCCGGCAAGCGGGGCAACGGCGGTCAACACGCCTTTTCCATTTTGGCGCTGCATTGCGCAAGCGCTGCAGCGCGACGAGCCCGGGGAAAAGTGTAACGGCTTACTGAATCGGTCGTCAATTGACCAGAATAACCATGGCGCCGCCGGGCAGGCCACGTGGTTTTCAGAACACAATCAATTCACCGCTGGAGCGGGGATTGATCACAGCAAAGCCGAGTTCCGGCAATCGACACAATTGGGCTATTTGAATCCTGATCGCAGCATCACGGGCATCAATGCCTACGCCGATGGAGTGACCGGCGGGAACGTGGATGGGGCGCCATACGATTTGCGTGTGGATTTGAGCGGGACTGTTCAGACGTGGAGTGTCTCTGGCAGCGATACGATCACGCTAGGCAAGTGGAACATGACCGCTTCGGGACGATACAACAGAACAACGCTTCGCAATCATGATCGAATTCGTCCCGGAGGGGGCGCAGGTTCCCTTGATGGCTTCGAAGTATTTGGCCGATTGAATCCAGCTATCGGATTGACCTACTCTCCCTCGGCTGTTTTGAACTTGTACACAAGCTACAGCGAAGGGAGCCGAGGACCAACTTCAATTGAACTTGGTTGCGCCGACCCTGATAGGCCGTGCCGGTTGCCAAACTCAGCCGCCGGCGATCCGCCGTTGTTACAAGTGGTGGCGCGAACGCAGGAAGCAGGGGTTCGCGGGCGGCTGCGAAGCTTTCGCTGGAACCTGGGCGCGTTTCGCGCGGAGAATAGCAACGACATTCTGTTTGTGAGCTCAAGCCGCACGGGCTATGGGTACTTCAAAAATTTCGGAAAGACTCGCCGCCAGGGGATCGAGTTGGGACTGGACGCCAAGCTGGGTCGCGCTTCGATCGGGGGCGGATATACGTTGCTTGAGGCGACCTACAGGACCAAGGAGCTGTTGAATGGATCCAGCAACAGCACTAATGATGCCAGGGCGAAGGGCCTAGATGGCGGCATCGCGATTCAACCCGGAGACCGGATCCCCCTGATACCGCAACACACATTTAAGTCGTATGCGGACCTTGCCATAACCGCAAAGCTCAACTTGGACCTTGGCTTCATGGCAGCTTCCGGATTCTTCGCCAGAGGCAATGAGAATAACAGTCACCGGCCCGACGGAACCTATTTTCTTGGCCCAGGGGCGACCAGCGCCTATGGCGTTGTGAACCTGGCGGCACGGTATGCGCTCGGGAAGCGTTGGATGTTAGTAGGACAGATCAACAATCTGCTGAATCAGCGATACAACACAGCGGCGCAACTTGGGCCGACCGGATTTGGATCGACCGGCGGATTTCTGGCCAGGGCGCTTCCGGCCGTGGGTGCGGATTTCCCGAAGCCTCGCTCGACCTTTTATGCTCCCGGCGCTCCCCGCTTGATGTGGATAGGAGTACGGTTCCGCTTATGAGATTCGCAAGGCTTTGAGCGCGCCGCTAACTTTTTTGAGTTGCCAGCCGGATGGTATCCTCAATCTCGTAAATGCGGTCTTCCAGATTCTTCGTGGGCGAGCCTTTGGCCTTCGCGTCTTCCAATTTATTTTGCGCGGCTTCGAGAGTCTTGCGCATGCGGACAAGCTTCGGATCCGGCTTGGCCTTGGGCAACTCAATAACGGGCGCAGCCGCCGTAGGTTTCGGTTTTGGAGTAGCTTTTTTAGCTCCGGCTTTGTAGCGGAAAGCGGTGATAACGGCTGGTGGCGTGAGCGTGCCGCCAAAATCGGAACGATACTCTTCGGCTAAGTGCATGGCTTCGGTGAGAAGCTCTTTGAAGCGGGTTTCTATGGCCTGTTTAGCTTTCGACCGCAGATCCTTGCCCTGCTGTTTCCACTGTTGGTATTCGGTGATGGCGTCCTTCATTGTTTTCAAATTGTAGTATGGCACGGCAAGGGGCCCGGTTACTTCTTAATTGAAGGAATGGAAGTGAATTTCAAATTCCGAAACGCGCCCGTCTCAAAAAACGACCCCAACCCAAACCGCCCCGCACCCAGGCTCATGTCTACAGCCAGTAGCGAAGGTAAAGCCTTCCCCGCAACCCACACCTGCACCTTCCCGGTGTTCGCCGAATAAACCAGCTTTACCGGAGTCCAATCCTCCGTCGGCAAAGCATTCGCTCCTTCAAGCGATGAAATCCGCACCCGATCCCCGCCATAGCAATGAAATATCCCGTTATGCACTGGCTGCTTCGACGGCAGGTCCACGCTCAAATGAGCATAGTCAAAATACCCTTCCTTTTGCCACGCATACACGATGATCATCGACTTCACATGGCGCTTCACGTCCACCGCGATCTCAAGCTCGCCATAAGGATCGGTCTGTGCCAGCGCAAACTGCACCGGCCTGCGTGGTTTGTTCTCCTGTGGCCGCGCCCTCAGCATCTTCAGCACGCCGTTTTCGAAGGACCATTCGCTCGCCACCGGAACGTCCCACTTCAAACCAAATGCCTCAATCGTTTCGGCCGTGGCGGCCAAGCTCAGACTCAATGCCAAAAGGATAATTTTCATGGAAGATCCACAACCGGAAGAATGATAGCTGAAGGTTTCTGACCGCTATGATAAACGGTCTGCTTGGCCACGCGCAGCTTGGCGTCCGCGCCCAGGTCCGCTCCCGTATTCGGATTGCGATCAAACTGCGGGAAATTTGAGCTAGTGATATCCACCCGAATCCGGTGACCCGGTAAAAACACGTTCGCCGTACCCGCCATATCCACTTCAAATTCGTAAGCCCGATTTGGTTCCAGCAGTTCCATCTGATCCACGCCCTTGCGGAATCGCGCTCGCAAAATTCCTTCGGCGATATTCATCGCATAGCCGTTCGGCTGCACGTCGATCAACTTCACCATCCAATCCGTATCGCGCCCGTCAGTGGCCGCATGCAGCTTCATCTTCACCGGGCCGGCAATCGCCACCGGTTCCTTTAGGAAGTCCGAAGTGTACACCAGCAAATCGTTGCGCGATTCCAGCGGCCGCTGATCCTTCGGCCCGGCAATCGTCGGCGTACCGCAGCAATTGTTCCCACCCAAGGTAATCACCGGATTCGCCGGATCATAATTATAGGTATCGCTCTCCGCCCCCGCCTGCTGCTTGAAACTTAACGCGCCATTCCCACGCCCCGTGTTCGCCGCCCCGCCACTCGCTAAATATACTGGCGTGTAACGTGTGCCCGGTAGCGGCCAGTTCTCCGCCTTCCGCCACTTATTAATGCCCATGAAGAAGAAATCAACCGGAGGCTCCTTATCCAGCCCATTCTGTTCCCCTTTCAGGTGATAATCGAACCAGCGCAACTCCATCAACCGCTGATCCACCATCGCGGAAGCGCCGAAGTCGATGTCGCCAAACTTCTGGCTGGGCCCATGTCCCCAAGGCCCCAAAATCATCCGCGACCCTCGCCGCGCCTTCTCGTTGCCACCACGATTCCGCATGCCCACGTAACCGTTAATCGAACCGGCCAGAAAGATATCGAAGTACCCGCCCAGCGTATGCATTGGCGCTTGGATCTTCTCGAAACGCTCCTCGTCATCGAAGGCTTTCCAATAGCCATCGAAGCTTTGATGCTCCACCCAATCGCGCCAATGTTTCACGACCTTACCCGATTCCACATCAGCCATTTTCAACGGCAAGCTCCAAAGGATTTTGTCATAAGAAAGCTCTGGGGGCGAGTAGCTTTCCGTATGCCAATACTGCGGCTGCATAATTCGGAACGGCATCCGCACCACGCCCCAGCCGTAGTTGAAAGAAAGGCGGAACGCGCCGCCAAAGAATGCCCAGTTCTTGTAAATGCTTGTGGACGCCACCGCGGGAAACGAAGCAACCAAGTGGGGCGGGGCCGCCGACGCCGCCCGCCATTGATTGTGCCCAAGATATGATCCGCCGCTGGTCCCAACACGCCCGTTGGACCACGGCTGCACCGCCGCCCACTCAATAATGTCGTACCCGTCGTTGCCTTCGTCGCGGAACGGATCCCAGTTGCCCTCCGATTCAAAGCGCCCGCGCACGTCCACCATCATCGCCACGTAGCCCTGCCGGGCGAACATCGTCGGCCCCTGGTGCGACCCATCCCGTTGCACACCGTATGGGGTACGGATGATGATCACCGGAAATTTGCCTTCCCGCTTGGGCCGGTAAACGTCACCGTAGAGCTTCACGCCATCGCGCATCGGTATAGGCACATGGGCATCAATCGTAATGATCTCTTTAGGAGCAGGCTCAGCGGCATGTACGGCCAATGCTGCAAAAATAGTAAAGGTTGAAATTCGAAGCGGCATAACTAAGCTGCCATTATATCCATCCACTTGACTAGCCCGATGCGAAATGGGGGGATTCTTCCGAACCAGGTCCGTTGTTGGGACTCCGAACAATCCCCCAATTTCCGTCGGGGCTAGGCCAAAGCTCTACTATCCTGACGAACATTGCGCGAGTTGAACGCTTGGAGTTGGAGGAGTTATCCCAATAAGTGTTCTAGCACCGCTTCTATATCAAGCGGCCAAAGCCTCCCTAACGGAATTGGGTTCGTTCCGCAAGGAGCAATTTTTGTATTTGCGGCCGGAATTACATGGGCAGAGTTCATTGCGGCCGACTTTCGGAGCTGGACGGACGTAGGGATTCCTGCTGAATTTATGTTCAGTTATCGTTGGTTGACTTAATTTGGCTTCGTTCTTCATTTCCGGTTTGGGTTCGTTCCGCAAAACCGGTTCATCGAGCGGATGTGCGGCTTGGTAAGACTGTTTTTCCTTGAGGCATTTGTGGAAAGTACGTTCGGCTCGCATGTGGTAAGTCGCGATGCGGTTGAGTGTTTTTTCGTTGGCTTCTGAGAAGAGGGTCGACGCCATCGACGGCAAGTGCGGCTTCGATCCGATTTGCTTTTTCGATGTTCCAGCCAGTAAATAATTGGGCGTTGGCGGTTTTACTCCTCTTCGAAATGAAATGGTTGGCTCTTCCTGAGAGGAGCCACCTTTGATTCTCGAATCCATTTTGGCAAGGGCATGCAAGGGGGTCGGGCTCTGGGAAAAGGTAAGTGATTGAAAACCTTATGGGATTCGGCAAGAAAATAGCCGGTGATGATCAATGTTCCGCCGATTCGGAGGTTAGTTAGGAACCAAATGACTTAGTTCCTAGCGCAAGTTGGAGAGCTCATCCTAAGAGCGAATTTATACCGACAGGCACGGGCCTTTTGTTCGGCGGTTCAAGCCATACGACGTTAAGGGATGCTCTAGCCGAGGTCAGTTTGTTGGAGGTGGCAGGAACAAGGAACCTTGTCTCAACTTTGCTAAAAAACACGATTGGAGCTTGGTAGCCAGAAGAACGGTGGCTGCCTATGAAATCGCAAGAAATTAGGTCAGTCAAATTCCAGGAAAGTCCTCGCCAGATTCGAGGTTGATTGAGAAAAACCGTTGCACCACGGGTAGGAGAATTCGGTCGTAAGCTCCAATCCAACTCGCCATGACTTTACCATTTGCAGATACAACTATTGTCATTGGTGTTGTTTTCAATCGGTATGAACTTCGAGTAGCCTCTGAAACCTCAGTTAAAACTCGGATTGAAGAAGATTGCCCTTCGACAAACTCCTCCAACCCTTCGCGATCCAATGACAATCCAATCACATCGTACTTCCCAGTAAGTCGATCTGCTAAAAGACTGACCCGTTTTTTGTTACGTTGACACCATACACAGGAAGGCCGAAATACATAGATGACATGTGGTTTTGTCGACGGCAATCCGAAGCGAACCGACACTTGATGCCCAGATAAGTCCTGCGCATCAAGATCTGGAAGCAACATACCCTCGGGTAGACCGTTCCTAAATTGAGAGTCGGTTGCGGCCTCTAATTCCCCAATTCTTCTGGCCTGCCTAAAATTTATCGCGGCGGAAGCCACAAACAATACCAATAATGGAAGGTAGAATCGTGCCCGCATAAAGGGTTACTTTAGCGAGACAAAGTTAGCATTTCCAGCACGATTAGCCATAACCAATTTGTCGCCTTCGGCACCTAAAAGTCTCCCCAATAGCTGCGGAGAAAATTTGCCTTTGTAGAGATCAATCCGTTCCCATACTCCATTGCTGCGGTCCAGAACATATAGGTATGCCCCTTTTGGCAGGTCCGAACAACACCAGACTGATGTGTTTGCAACAACTGTCCCATTCTCAGTAATAGCCAATCCGCTTATAAACTCACCTTTGGCCGACACTGGGACTGCGGGATACTGGGAAAGTTTCAGCGTATCGAGAGATATCTCAAAGTACGGCCCGTTTCTAAACTCGTGCCAACCGATTCTTGTTAATGAGGATGTTAGATGCCCAGCAACACCAGTAAGTTGATACCGTTCCATTAGGGCTAGTGCGTCTTTTTGAGAAACGAAACCATTCAGCATTTTTCCTGTTCGGTCATATTGGCGGAGAACCATAGCAGTAAGATCCAGGCCCTTACCGTTGGCACCAGGCTGCCAACCTTTTATCCAAACAGTTCCATCCTGTGCAACAGTAATCAACTCTGGTCTGAAATTTGACAAACGTACGGTGGTTACCTCTTTTGAAACCGTTGAGACAAATGCGATAAAGGCAGCACCACGTTGATCAGGATCCGCAGCGAAGCCTGTGAAGGCCAGGGTCGCAGAGCCGAAAGCGGCATCACCAATATGAATGCTTGCCGCCCCATCAAGAGTGAATACAAGAGTAGACTCCTGGTGGCTGGCGTCAACCCAATGAAGAACTGGCGAGGCAGTGTCGTTTTTTTCAAAGTTGACAAGTGCACCCTTTGTCCACTTCGGTTTTAATTCAAGTGTAAGAGCATGAATGGGCAGTTGGGCCGACTCACCAACGACAATATCTTTTTTCTCAGCAGCTTGAAGCGGTGAACAATATACTGTAAGAATCGTACTAATAAGTGGGGAAATCATTAGTTTAGTCATAATGTTGGCTCCTTAATTTAGCTGCAAAATGGAATGGGACAAGTTTCAAACGCAAAGTTTCCGCTGCAGCCTTCATCGTCACTTTGACAGGACTGCCCAGAAGCGCGGCTACCGACACATCTATCAGAAGAGGGACTGGATCCCGTATCACTATAAGTGCCACCGCAATAAATACCGCATGATCCGGTGATGTCGGTATTGTATCCGCCGCCGCAACCATATTGCGCGTACACCGAGGTAGGTGTTAGGGCAAGAAATCTGAACAATGAAACTGAAGACAATTGTGACACCATGTTTCGAATCCAGGATTTCTGAGTTTTTGAAAGTTGGCCGAAGCGTGGATCGTTGGCTGTAAGTCTCTCAAAAAAATAGGTTAGGCTCGTCCCATCATCAGCGAATATCCGATGGTGCTTATCGGGCCTTTGCCACGAGGGGGGGGTAGAAGCGCGAGGCTGTTATTGCGGCTGTTACCAACAAGATTGTAAGTATGGGGGTTCGTCTCATGTGGAAGGCTACCATCGCTTTGAACAAAGTCAAGATATTTTTGAAATTTCTTTTCAGGAGGGGTGTGTCTATTTTGCGACGACGGTCCAGCGGCCTTGAGGATATAGGCGAAGTTGTTCTTGAGAGACGTGGAAAGACCAGTAGTTTTCGAAGTCGCCGCTGAGGTACAGAGAGCGGAGTTTGACGATAGCTTCTGCCATG
>JANXXI010000120.1 GCA_025350695.1 Acidobacteriota bacterium | reverse complement strand
CCTGCCCGGCGAATCGCGTGACACGATCAAGAACACCATCAACTTTGCAAAGAGCCTCGATTGCGAGACCATTCAGGTCTCTATCGCCCACCCTTATCCCGGCACGGAATTCTACGATTACGCCAATAAAAACGGCCTGATAACGCTGGACGCCATGACCGACGAAGTTGGCCACCAACTGCCGACCGTAGTCTACCCCGGCCTCGATCGCGCCGAGCTGGTCGATTGGGTGGAGCGCTTCTACGGCGAATATTACTTCCGTCCGAAGGCCGCCTGGCGCATCGTCCGCAAGGCTATCTTCGACAACTCGGAACGTAAGCGGCTCTATAAGGAAGCCCGGGAATACATGGCGCTGCGCAGCAAGCGCAAGCAGTTTGTGAAGGACAACCGCACGGCCACTTCAGTAGCCGCCGGCGACTGATCACAACGGCTAGCCCCCGATGATAATCGAGGGATCCTCCACATGGACTCAACGAATCAAACGACGCCGGGGCTTCAAGCGAAGACCCGGCTTTTTTCTTGCATCGTAGTGCTGACCAACGTCCTCGGCAACTTCGCGCTCGGCTGGGGCATGAAGCATGGCGGCAATATGGACGGCTCCGCCATGTCCTTCGTCCGCGTCGTTTTCAACCCGTGGGTGCTGCTCGGCATCGCACTTCTCGCCGCCTGGGTCCTCTCTCGCATGGCCCTACTAAGTTGGGCCGACCTCAGCTACGTCATCCCAGTTACATCCATCGGCTTCGTCCTCAACGCCATAATGGGTTACTTATTCATGGGTGAACAAATCAGCGCCCTGCGATGGCTGGGCACGTTGTGCATCGTCGGCGGTACGGTGATCGTAGGACTAACCTCAGTCAGCACAACCACCGGAGTAGAGAAGTGAACCGCTGGGCGCTCATCACCATCATCGTCGGCTCAACCGTCGCTAGTGACATGCTGCAAAGCTGGCAGATGAAACGCCACGGTGAAGTAACTGACTTCCGCGTCCACCGCTTGCTTGCCACGTTACTCGGTAAGCTGCCGATGATCGCCTCAGTGTTTTTCCTCGCCGTCTCCTTCTACGCCTTTCTCGCGCTGCTGCAAATATCCGATCTAAGCTTCGCCGTACCCGCGACCGCACTCAGCATTGCCGTCGAAACAATTCTAGCCCGCTTGATCTTAAAGGAGACAGTCACGCCGGCTCGTTGGACGGGTGTGCTCTTAGTCACAATCGGTGTCTGGCTTTTAGCGCTATGAGTACTTGCGCAAACCATTCAACCGGTGTGCAATGGTGTGCGCAGTGGTGTGTACAGTGGGGCGGACCCCCTGGTCCGCGGCTGGCCCCCTGGCCAGCCTGCCAAGGTGCTGTAAACTCTTTCAGAGTTGCGGAAGCATCTCCTCTAGAGCCTTTGATAATCAAAGAGGCAAGCATCCAACCATGATCGAATGGTTCTTCGCGATTCCCGCGGCATATCAAGGCATCGCGCTGGCCGCAGTCGTTTCGCGCCTTGGCAAGGCCGACCCCAAGCCAACCGAATTCCCAACCATCTCAATCCTCAAGCCAGTGCGAGGCATCGAGACCGGCTTCTATGAAGCCATCCGCTCCCACGCCGAGCAGGACTATGCCCACTTCGAGATGATCTTCGCCGTCAACGACGCCAATGACCCCGCGCTAACTGAGGTGAAGCGGCTCATCAACGAATTCCCAGAGCGAAGCATCCGCTACATCGTCCGTCAGACCGATGCGGCCAATCGCAAAGTGGGATCGCTCATCGACTTGGCCACTCTGGCCCACGGCGAGCTCATCCTCGTGAACGATGCCGACATTCACGTACCCGACGGCTACCTCCGCTCCATCGTCGGCGCCCTGCACAGCGCGGACAACATCGGCTTGGTCACCTGCCTCTATAAAGCGCGAGCCGCCTATAAGGCCGGTTGGTTCGAGGCGCTCGGCGTGGCGACAGATTTCGTCCCCTCCGCGCTGGTGGCTCCGTTCGTCGGCATCTCAGAATTCGCGCTCGGCTCCACCATGCTGTTCCGCCGCGCCGACCTCGACGCAATGGGCGGCTTCGCGGCCGTGGCCGAATACATCGCCGACGACTATCACTTAGGAATGCAAATCTCGAAACTCGGCAAGCGCGTGCATTTTTCGACGGTGATTGTGGAGACCGCCTTGGGCGCGCAAACGTTGGGCGAGGCGTGGTCGCATCAAGTGCGTTGGGCGCGAACTATTAAGGCCTCGCGCGGCGATCTGATCGGTTACCTCGGCTTGCCGGTAACGTTCGCCACGTTGTGGAGCATCGTCGCAGCAGCGTGCGGATGGTGGAGCATCGCCGCATGGCTGTTCGCCATCCGGGCCGCAGTGGCGTTAGCTTCGGCAGGGCCCTTGCTGGCCGACACTAATGCGCTCCGGAACATATGGATGTTGCCCCTCCGCGACTTGTGGGCCGCCGCAGTTTGGGTGGCGGGAATCTCTGGTCGACAAGTGGAATGGGGCGGCGAAAAGTTGACGTTAACCAAAAATGGCCGCATAGTTAAGGGATAATGGCCGTAAAAAGAACCGTCGCCATTGCCGCCGGCCCTTCGGCAAGCGCATTCGTTGGAACCAAACCGAAAGCGTCGTTACCTAAACTCGGATCCTGTAACGGCTCAGCCGAAGTAAGATTCCGGATCGAACACGGAGAATTCATACCCACAGGCTCCAATTCTTTCCCGAAGATTCGCCGCTCATCGTATTCGCGGGAGGTGGAATGAAGTCCCTCCTTGTTTGTTGCCCGCGGTCGACATTCCCTTTGTCGCCAGTCTAGGTCACTGGAACTGGGAGGCGTGCCAGTTCTGGCCATGGGAATGTCAGGCGGTTCTCAATCGTTTAGCCGGCAAGAATCGTATTTCCACACGCTTATCGAGGACTTCAGCGATGCGCTTCAGCATCGAAAGTGAGTGCCCTTCGTAATCGGCGTCCTCAAGACGGCAGATTACAGATGCATTGGTTCCAATCTTCTTTGCAAGCTCGCGCTGGCTCAACCCCGCCTGCTGGCCAACATCTATCTGCATTATGTCTTCGATCTTTGGGTGAAACAGTGGCGGCGGAAATCGGCAAACGGGGACATGATTGTGGTCCGCTACGCCGATGATGCGGTGCTGGGATTCGAGCACAGGGCGGATGCGGAAG
>JANXXI010000080.1 GCA_025350695.1 Acidobacteriota bacterium | reverse complement strand
TAAAAGTTTCATAGCGCCTATTATTCTAACGGAACAGTGACTAAGTCCCTAGAAGAAAAATGGGTTAGTCGAGAGGTTACTACTTATGTCAGGCGAGTGGCGTGTCGGTACTGTTAGCGTTATACGTACTATTAGTAAGGTAGTCTTCCACGGCAGAGTAATCGTCGAGAGGTTTCGCTACTGGTAAGTACGGTACTTACTCGGGTTTATACGATGTTAGTCCAAGTAGTTGGGTTACTCCGCTTCGCGCTAAAAGGATCAAACGTTTCTATTGATCTTAAGAAATAGTCATGGTACGATCTTGTCCTGTACCTAAGTACTTACTAAGTCTGGATTAGTTCTGGATTGTCCTAAATTCTACAGGAGAAACAATCATGAAAGTGTTTAACCCCTCATTTCTTAGCCTTGCAGCTTCCGCGCTCTTGGCCACTTCCGCATATTCTCAAGGTCTATGCAACTTCTCAGATAACTTTGCCCCTCCGAACGACCCGTTCGTTGGCCAATGGGTGTTCCACTGGGAAAACTTAGGGTCGTTTTTCGATGGTGTTGGTAGTAACGCAGCGGCGATCGGCAGCTTCGACGTACAACGTGGGGTGGGCAACTATCTCACGGTTATCGGCAATATGACAGTTAACGCCGGCGGTCGTATCGTTAGGCTTTCCGGCACGAGCACAAGGAATCGCGGCCCCCTGGCTCAATACCAATGCATAAACGGAACCAGCATCATCCAGGGCGGTAGTTTCCATTTGAGCGACGGATCACAAGATACAATCTGGCAATTCGTATTCAAGGACAACACTTTTTCAGAGATCTTCATGGTTGACGAAGAATATATTGACAACGTCGGGCTGTCCCATGTGCTTAGGGGTAATGCCGTTCGTATTAACACCGCTTTACAGACAGCCAACTGTAATTTTATCACTGGGGGTGGAGTACCGGCGCTCCTGAACAACGCAATGCAATTCAACCTGGCTGGTGATCCTACTCCGTGGTGGTCCCTGCAAACTCAAGACTCCGGCAATCCTTTTGCTCTTGGAACTACTGCCGCCATCGGCGCCTTGACGTTCCTTCCTTCAACCAGACCGGGCCTTGTAGGTACGGTCACTTCCGCCAGCGGCGTAGGCAACCAGGTAAACCATACCCGGTTAGCACCCACGGCCGGAAGCTACCAAGTGAATCAATGCTTCAACAATGCAGGGACCAGCCTGCCCGGCAACGGAGGAAACATGTCGTTGCAGGTGGGCCCGTACGCAGCCCAGTATGAATACATCTTTTCAACCAATAACCTCAGCATGGCTTTCATCCTGAGCCTCACGACCACAGGCAGACCAACCTTCGGGCAAGGCAATATTGGGGATTCTGATATTCTCTACGGCACGCTGAATCGATGGAATTGATGGTAAAACTGTAAGGGCAAGAATGGCGCCAGGCAACCACCTGGCGCCATCATTCTGTGTAGTGGAGGGCATTGAAAGTGTCCGTGCGATATTGTTGTTTCTTTCCTCCCGCTTCGTTTCAAGGGTATGCTCTTAGTAACACTTCCCTATGCGACTACTTCTACTTCTGGCTTTCTTTTTCGGGGACTGGCCCCAATTCCTTGGTCCCGCGCGAAATGGCGTATACACCGCTACCGACGTTTCGTGGCCTTCAAAGATAGTCTGGAAAAAACAAATTGGTGCGGGCTTTGCCGGTCCTATCATCATTGAAGGAAAGGTCGTCCTGTTCCATCGCCGTGGCTCCGAGGAAATTGTTGAAGCCTTCGACGCTCAATCCGGCAAGAGTCTCTGGATCTTCTCGTACCCCACTAACTATCGTGACGATTTCGGATTCGACGAGGGCCCCCGCTCGGTTCCAACCGTCGCCGACGGCAAAATCTTCACCTACGGGGCGGAAGGAGTCATGCACGCTATTGACCTGACGAAAGGCAAGAAGCTGTGGCGCGTTGACGTACATAAGACCTTCAATGTAGCTAAGGGCTTCTTCGGCGCCGCCTGCTCTCCTCTCCATGCCGACGGAAAGATATTCATCAACATTGGATCGAAGGAAGCGGGCGTTGGGGCGTTCGATGCTAAGACAGGTAAGTTGATTTGGAAATCATCGAATCATGAAATGAGTTACTCCTCCCCCGTGTCGTCACCGTTCGGCATTGTCTTTTTTACTCGAGCCGGGCTGTTGGTTACCGATCCGGACTCGGGAAAAATCAATTTCGAAATGCCCTGGCGGTCGCGCTCAAGCTCTTCGGTCAATGCCGCGATGCCTGTTGTTGTTGGCAACGTTGTTTTCATCACTTCAAGTTACGGCACAGGAGCGTTGGCCCTGGAGTTTTCAAAGAATCCACCGGCGAAATTGTGGTCCAACGATGATTCCCTATCAGCGCATTACGCAACGCCGGTCGTCAAGGATGGCTATCTTTTCGGCCTACATGGACGCGCCGAAACGGGTCAGGAGTTACGCGCCGTCGAACTTCGCACGGGCAAGGTTGCTTGGAACATGGAAGTCGGCGGAGCCGGTAGCGTAACTTTATTAGGGGACAAGATCATGTTCCTTCGCGATGACGGCGAAATGTTTCAGATCGCGGCCACGCCCAAGAAACTGGAGGTCATCAAGCACTTCAAAGCCTCTGACGGTAAGGTTCGCCCCATGCCCGCGATTGGCAACGGTTTAGTCTGCTTCCGCAACGAAACGCACCTCACCTGCTACCGCTAACTACGTGTGCACGCTGCTGAAAACGTGGAAAACGCATCGGTCAGAAGTTTGGAGCAAGCCTTCCTGAATCCAGTTACTGCTCTCTGGTTTGCCCACATGCTCCACAAGTCTGCCTTAGATCTCTCATCGGAAAATGAATATGACCGCAGTTACGATGTATTGGTTTGAGAAGTACTATTAGTAAGTGTTGGACCCCATTACTCCTCCCAAGCCAGGTCTCACAAAGTTCCGAAACTCTATGTCTGAAAAAACTTTCACGACTTCAGGATTAGCAAGGAACTACTGGCCAGGCCAATTCGAAGCAATCCGTAGGATACTCAGAAGGCGATTCAAAGTCACGAGAGTGTAAGTTGACTTATGTACCGTGTCGCCTTCTTATGCACTTGTAATCAATAAGTTGCACCGGCGCGAAATCTTTTGGGCAACACTGCGGTAGTCATTCAAGTTACTTGCGTCTGCAATGTGTTAGCGTCGTGGCTGCGCCGCGGTATGGTAAGCGGTCGCTGTCGTCGCGGTACATTAGTATTCACCTGTTTACCTTTCAGTTACTCGTGCGCGTTCAGTCGTTAAGTTACGACTTATTTGCCCAACAAATGCCGAAGTTAACTATTGAAATGAACTAATGGTCATGGTACGATTTGTTGCTACAAGTAAGTACTTACTAAGTCGGGTTAGTCCCGAGTGCTCTAAAAATCTACAGGAGATCACAGTGAAACTCTTCACGCCCACAATTCTCAATCTCGCAGCTTCCGCGCTGCTGGCCACCTCTGCCTTTTCCCAAGGGCTATGTAACTTTTCTGATAACAATCCCCCTCCCGGCGTCGATCCGTTCGTAGGTCAATGGGCGTTCCACTGGGAAGACTTGGGAGGATCGTTTGAAGGTCTTGGTTCTCAAGCGGCGGCTATTGGAACCTTTGACGTGCAGCGCGGCGTGGGAAACTTCCTTACCGTAGTTGGTAACATGTCGGTGAATGCGGGAGGTCGAATTCTCCGTCTCTCCGCCACTGGCACAAGAAACAGAGGACCGCTGGCGCAATACCAATGCATAAATGGAACCAGCATCATCCAAGGCGGTACTTTGCATTTGAGCGACGGCTCACAGGACACCCTGTGGCAATTCGTGTTCAAGGATAATACCTTTTCTGAGATCTTGATGGTTAATGAGGAGTATATTGACAACATCTTCATTAACCATGTCATTAAGGGTAATGCGGTGAAGTTTGATTCAGCGGCGCAAACAGCGGCATGCAATGTTCTCTCTAACAACGGGACGGACCTGAACCGAGTAATGCAATTCAACTTTGTGCCGGATTCCAGTCCATGGTGGTCCTTACAAACACAATCAGCCGGCACTCCCGCCTCTGCAGGCTCAACGGCTGCGATTGGCGATTTGACGTTTCTTGCCACGAACAGACCGGGCCTGGTCGGCACGGTTACCTCTGCCAGCGGTCCAGACAGCCGAGTGAACCATACCCGGTTAGCATCAACGGCCGGAAGCTACCAGGTTTATCCGTGCTTCAACAATGCGGGTACAACCTTACCTGGCAACGGAGGCAATATGTCATTTCAAGTTGGCCCATATGCAACTCAATTTGAATACGTATTCATAAATAACAACCTCAGCATGGCGTTTATTTTGGGTTTAGTAAGCACTGGCCCGAATAACATCGTAACGTTCAAGCGTTCGGATCTGGGCCGAGATAACGCCAGCATAGCGATAACGCAGCCTTCCAGTGATGTATTGTATGGCACGTTGAACCGCTGGAATCCGTAAAAGTAATATTGCTCAATGCTACAAGGCGGCGCTCTGCAAGCAGCGGGCGCCGTTTATTGGGTGGCGAGACAGCGTTTCCCGGAATTCGAGTTATCGAATTAACAAAACCGTCTCACTCTAAGCGATATCCTAAATAACGATGCTCGCTCTGCTGCCGTTCCTGTTCTTCCATGATTGGCCACAAATGCTGGGCCCCAACCGCAACGGCATCTACGCCGATTCCGACGTCGCCTGGCCCTCGCAGTTCGCATGGGAACGTCCGGTGGGCTCCGGTTTCGCCGGTCCCATCATTGTTGGCAACAAGGTTATTCTCTTTCATCGCAAAGCTAAGATGGAGATTGTCGAAGCCTTCGACGTCGCCAATGGCAGGACCATTTGGACGTTCGAATACCCCACCAGCTACAAAGATGATTTTGGATTCGAGGATGGCCCTCGCGCGGCTCCGACCGTTGCGGACGGTCGAGTATTCGCCTTCGGCGCCGAAGGCGTCCTCCATGCTCTTGACGTCAATACCGGAGAAAAGTTATGGCGCGCCGACGTGCACAAGCAGTACGGTTCGCCCAAAGGATGGTTCGGCGCCGGTTGTTCTCCGCTGATCCACGAAGGCAAGCTGTACCTCAACATCGGTTCAAAGAAAGCAGGTGTCGGCGCGTTCGATCCGCAGACAGGGAAGCTGATCTGGAAGGCCAGTAATCATGAAATGAGTTACTCCTCGCCAACCGCCGCGCCGTTCGGAATTGTTTTCTTCACTCGCGAAGGTATTCTGGTGACCGATAAAGACACCGGAAAAATTCTCTATGAAAAGCGTTGGCGAGCGCGTGCTCACGCATCCGCCAATGTCGCCAACCCAATTGTTGACGGCAATCTGCTGTACATCACCTCCAACTACGGCGTGGGTTCAATCGTCCTGGACTTTTCCACCAACCCGCCCACGGAACTTTGGTCTGGTGACGATGCAATCTCTGCTCATTACGCCACACCCGTGCTGATCAATGGGTTCCTTTATGGCCTTCATGGAGCAGTTCACCCGGCCGTCGAAATGCGGGCCGTGGAAATGAAAACCGGCCGTGTGACTTGGAAGATGTTGGCTGGTCCTGGGGGTGGCTCCCTGACGCTGATAAAGGATCATTTGATGTACCTGCGCGAGGACGGCCAAATTTTCAAGATCAAACCAAACCCGGAAAAGCTGGAAGCGTTGGGGAACTTCAAAGTAATGGACGGATTGATTCGCGCATACCCCGCAGTTGGCAATGGCCTTGTGTGCATGCGCAACTCAAAAATACTGGCGTGCCTAAGGTAGGTTCGATACCAGAACTTCGTCCAGGCTTTTTTTCTGAATGCCGGGCACAGTCGCCCCTGATGCAGCGTAGCCCACGGGGATCAGGATAAACGGCCGTTCATTCGGCGGTCTGTTTAAGGTCTTGTTCAAAAACCCCATGGGGCTTGGACTGTGTGTCAGCGTCGAAAGCCCGGCCATGTGCAAAGCCGCCAGCAAGAACCCCGTGGCGATTCCCACCGATTCGCTCACGTAATAGTGCTTGATCTTGCGCTCGCCGTCCAGTCCGTAATCAATGCGGAACACAACGATAACGTAGGGCGCGTCTTCAATAAAAGGCTTCGTCCAATCCGTGCCGAAAGGCTCCAGGGCCTGCAACCACTCTTCAGGAAATCGCCGCTCGTAGTTTTCTTTTTCTTCCGCCTCGGCTGCCTCGCGCAACTGCTTCTTCAAAGCTGGATCACTCACCACCACGAATCGCCATGGCTGCTGATTCGCCCCACTTGGGGCCGAAGCCGCAGTCGAAATTGCGTTTTGAATTAACTCGAACGGGACAGGCTCGGTTGAAAAGTGGCGAATCGAACGCCGCTCCCGCATCCTGTGCAGGAAGGCTTCGGATTCCGCCTTTTGCTGATCTTCAGGCAACCGCCTTTGCGAAAACGGAAGATGTCCGCTCATTGTTTCTTGAAGCAATACAGCGCCGAACGCGTTCGGATGTACAGCATCCCATCCACAATCGCGGGCGTCGCGAAGATGTCGTCATCCAGTTCGTTCATCTTCAGGACTTCCCATTCCGGCGTGGCGGAAAGCACGCTCACCTTACCCGCTTGGCTAGCCATGTAAATCTTTCCGTCACCACCAACTGGCGACGCCCAATACTGCTCTAATGCCCCTGTAAGCCTCGCCTGCTTGAACACTGTGCCGTTTTCCGGATTCAACGACGTCACCACGCCACCGTCTTTCACCAGAAACAACGCACCCTTATATAGAAGTGGCGACGCGGTGTTCGGCAGCGACTTCCGGTACCGCCACAACACATGCGTATCGGTAACATCACCCCGCCCGCCAAGCTTTACGGCAAATGCCGTATTCTGCGCTTGCCTGCGCGACGTCATGAATGTCCATTCGTGCTCGTCCAAGAACAAGTCGCGGTTCAAATCCGCTTCCAGAAACGAGCGCTTCTTCAAATTCTTCGGCGATTCATCTTCGCTTATCTTGCCATCCTTGTTCGTATCGAACTGGGCCACTGAATCTTTCCAACTCGGCACCTCCGGCGGAGTCTCCGCGTCGCCCCCGGCTTCCCACGAATTGATGTAAGCAATATCGCCCTCAATCACCGGCGTGCCCTTCAATTGCCAAGCCATCCCCCGGATCCACCACAGCGTCTTGCCGGTCTCCAAATCGTATGCCGACGTTACAAAGGCGCCCGGCGCGATTAGTTCTGTTGGACCATTCTTCGGGCGCCAAATAGCAGGAGTGGTATAGCCACGCAGGGTCTCCGGTCGCCCGGTTCGCCAAATCTCCTTACCCGTGTCTTTGTTCAATGCGAGGATATAGGCGTTCGTATCCTGGTCCACAATGAGGATCAGTTTGTTGCCCACAATCACTGGTGATGAACCGTGTCCGTTGATGTTGTTGAATGGACCCATGGGCAACTTCCAACGCTCAGCGCCGTCGGCCGTGTAAGAAATCAACCCGAAGTCTCCGAAGAAAACATAAACGTTTTTCCCATCGCTTGCGGGGCTGCCCGAGGCCGCGGAGTTCGTTTTGTTCATCTCCTCTTTACGCGGTCGCGGCGCATCGCGCCTCCACAACTCTCTTCCGGTCTTTCGATCCAAGGCAATGGTAAGAATCTTCCCGCCATCTTCCGCCGTCATATAAATTCGCGCCCCTGAAAGTATCGGCGAAGAATGCCCGCGCGGCACGGCCGTTTTCCAGACGACATTCTTCGTCGGCCCAAACTCCACCGGAAGATTCTTGTCGTCCGAAATTCCCTTGCCGTTGACACCGCGATATTGCGGCCATTCCGCGGCGGTCGCCGCCGCGCAAATAAAAAATAGCCAAGCCGTGCGCACGAAATTACTCCTTCTTTCCGAAGCAGTACAGATGTTGATGGGTCCGAATGTAGATCTTGCCATCTTCAAACGCCGGAGTAGCGTTCACGTCTTCATTCAAGGCAATCGTTCGCTCCACTTCCCACGCTGCGCCCGGCTTAATCACGCTCACCTTACCTTCGTGGCTAATGGTGAAAATGCGCCCATCCGCGGCCACTGGCGAAGAAAAATAATCTCCCGGCGCGTCCGTCAACCGCGCCTGCTTCAGCACCTTTCCCGTCTTCGCATCTAACGCCGTCAAGATGCCGCTCTCCTTGCATATATAAAGGATGCCCTCATACAGCAACGGTGACGGCACATTGGGGAGTGATTTGTAGTAGCTCCATTGTGTGCTCGCCGCTGTCATGTCGCCTTTCCCACCCAGCTTGAAAGAGCGGACGGCATTTACAACTTTCTTTCGCGCCTGGTACAACTTCCAATCCCGCTCTTCCAGGAACCCAGTGCGATCTAAATCAAAAGAGTCCCACTGGTTGACAATCTTTTTTTCCGGGATCTCTTCCTTCGAAAGCTTCCCGTCGCCATTTTTATCCCACTTGACAAGATACTCTTTGAAGTCGGCAATCTCTTCCTGGTTCCCTTGATCGGCATCACCAGCCCAACCGAGGACGTAAATGTTTTCCTTATCCATCACCGGAGTTGGTTTCAACTGCCAGGTAAGTCCGTCAATCCACCAAATCGGTTCGCCCGTGTCCACTGAATAGGAAACCAGCCGCGTGCTGCCGGCGATGATCGCCTCCATTGGCTGGTTGGGTTGCTGATACAGAACAGGCGTCGAAAACCCGCGGGTGAATTCCGAGCGGTCTCTACGCCATAGTTGCTTCCCTGTATCTTTATTCACGCCGATCATGAATGACCCGCTCTCCGAATCGCAGTTCATCAGCAACTTGTTGCCGGACAGCACAGGGGAACTGGAAAGCCCCATGGGGCTATTGAAAGGGCCCAACTCCATCCGCCACCGTTCAACGCCGTCCTTGGTGAAGGAGATCAGCCCAAAGTCAGTAAAAAAGAAGTAGACGTTTTCGCCATCAGTGACCGGGCTGGAACTGGCGGGCCCATTTGCCTTGTGCAACTCTCCCTTACGAGGCCGAGGCACCTGCTTGCGCCAAAGTTGCTTTCCCGTTTTGCGGTCAAGACCGAAAACAAATAGCTCTTCCTTGTCATGACCAGTCAGAAAAATACGATCCGGCGACAGCACGGGGGAGGAATGCCCCTGCGGCAACGTGGTCTTCCAAAGTAAGTTTTTGTCTACGCCAAATTCCAGCGGCAAGCCTTTAGCATCAGAAACGCCAGAACCATTTGGCCCGCGAAACTGCCGCCATTCAGTGGCCGCAAAAACGCTGGAGCACAACAGAAAAAAGATAAGAACAAAAGAACACATATTGGGTACATCATACAACGTGCGCTATGGGCTCTACTTGCCAATGCGGAAGCAGGCCATTTCCGTTGTGTTGCGAACCAGCAACATGCCGTTGTCGATGGCCGGCACATTCCACGTCTTTCCGCCAATCGCCGGAAACTTCGCCAGTTCCTGATGGCTCTCCGGCGTAGCCTTCACCAGCACCACATCGCCACTCTCAGACAACACAACCAAATGCCCATCTGCCAGCAGCAACTGCCCATACCCGTAGCGGCCACCTTTCCACTTCAACTCACCCGTCTTTGGATCCATGCACGCCAGAATCGCTTCATCGAAACCATAGATATACCCATTATGAAGAACCGAGCTTGAAAATTTGTTCTTCATCTTAGTGTTGTTCCACACCCCATGTGCGCTAATTTTATCCTCAGTCTTGGAGAGTTCCACCAGCGCCGCTCCGTGCCCATAACCGGCCGAAATAAAAACGTGCGTACTGTCCACCATGATCGGTTGCGCCGCGTTCACGTCGTATTCTGTCGTCCAAGGATATTCCCACAATAGAGAACCATCTTCGGGTTTCAACCCCACCATCCGCGCCGCCGTTACCGTCACAATCTGCCGTACGCCCGCAAGCTTCACTAGCATCGGGCTTGTGTACGCTTGCTGATCGTTCAACGAACTCCAAACCCGCGCCCCCGTTATCTTGTTGTAGGCGACAATCGACTTGCCCTTCCCACCCGGCTGCACAATCACCTTTTCATCCACAATCAACGGAGCAGCTGATTGCGCCCAGGTCAGATTCTGAGAATCGTTGTCGGACAGGATATTCTTACCCCATTTCAGCTTCCCGGTTTTCGCATCCACAACCTGCAACTCGCCAGTCGCCCCCATCGAATAAACCAACCCTTGATGATACGTTGGCGTCGCCCTAGGACCGGGTCCTCCCATCGATTCCTGAAAATCCGCATCATAAGTATGCGCCCACAATTCACGCCCATTTCGCATGTCGTAGGCTGTCACTGCCTCTTTGGCCCGTCGTTGCTCAATCGTAAATGCCACGCCGTTAGCCACCACAAACGAGGCCCAACCGCCGCCAATTGGCTGTTTCCAAACCCTATCCAGCCCTTGCTTAGGCCACAACGTCAAAATCGGCGCCTGTGCATACAGCCCGTCACGATTTGGTCCGCGATACTCCGTCCAATAAAGTCCACTAGTCGGTGCCGGCGGCTTCACTTCCCGGTCTGCCGAAGGCTGCGGTTCAACCACGTGCTGATCCTTGGCCGGCTTTTTATCTTGCGCCGCCGCCAGTGACATCACATCCGCTGCATCCGGTGCAGGCGCCGGTGTTACGGCCGTCTGCTTCGCGCGATCCGTTTCCAGCCTGGCGTAGTTCTTGTCAGGCGTACCGACCCGCACCATGGGACGCATGCCGCTGCCATCTAAATCAAGATGCAGGTCAAACCAATAGGCAGCCTGCGCCGCGCCAATTGCCGAGATCATCAGCGTGCCAACCAGCTTCTTAAAAAATCCGCCGCCCGGTTTCAGCCATAGCAATACAAGCCCCAAAGGAGGAAGCAAAAATGCGCTGCCCCATCGCGCCCATGCAGAGTGATACCACTTAGTTTCCATTGCACCTCCATTCTAACGGGAATCGGCCTAGGCGCAGCGTGTCGGCATCCAACGCACCCCCTGCCGATCAAGCTAAGATAGAAAACATCCCCATGAGCACGACTCTGAACGCAAAGAAAGCAGTTGCGAAGAAGGCCCTTGACGCCCACGTTCGCAAAATTGTAGGTTGGCACTTCGACCCAGATACTGGTTCTCCCTTTTGGCTGAACTTCGCCAAACAAAAGAAATGGGACCCTCGCAAAGACGTGAAATGTTACGAGGACTTGGAACGCTTCGGCAACTTCCAGGACGAATGGCTGCGTGGCGGCCCCGTCCGCAAATGGGTCCCCAAAGCCTACGCCAACTCACCCATCTCTATCTTTGAAACCGGCGGATCCACCGGCGTGCCCAAAGCCCGCATCAACGTCAACGACTTCCGCACTGATTACGAAAATTTCTCCGACACCCTGCCCGACAAGTTCTTTCCCAAGGGCGCCAACTGGCTCTCGCTCGGACCCACAGGCCCACGCCGCTTGCGCATGGCTGTCGAGCACCTGTGCCAACATCGCGGCGGCATCTGCTTCATGGTCGATCTTGACCCTCGCTGGGTGATCAAGCTCCTCCGTCGTGGTCAAATTCAGGAAGCTGAGCTCTATAAATCGCACGTGGTCGACCAGGGCCTTACGCTCCTCAAGGCGCACGACATCAACTGTATGTTCACCACGCCTAAACTTCTAGAAGCCATCTGCGAAAAGGTGTCTCTCAAGAAGCTCGGCATCAAGGGTATCTTCTGCGGCGGCACGGAAATGACGCCGCAATTCCATCGTTTCGCCGTTGAAGAACTGCTCGACGGCATCTACTTCGCACCCACCTACGGCAACACGTTGATGGGCCTGGCCACACACAAGGCGCCGACGAAAGAAGACAATTGGGCCATCATCTATTACCCGCCCGCGCCTCGTGCAATTCTCGAAGTGGTCGACCCCGACAAGACCGACAACCTAGTCGAATATGGCGCAACCGGCCGCGTCCGTCTCACCACTCTCACCAAGGAATTCTTCGTCCCCCGCTTCCTCGAACGCGATGAATGCGAACGCGAAGCTCCGTGCGATCAATACCCTTGGGATGGCGTCCGCAACGTTCGTCCGTTCTCCCGTTTTCAGAAAAATGTCGTTGAGGGAGTGTACTAATGCTGCACATTCCCATCCTGCGCAAGGGCACTCCCTATCGCAGCGTCGAAACCGAAACCGCTGTGCACTACCGCACCCGCGAACCATTCGTCGAATATTCCAGGGCCAACACAGGCCTTGTGCAGCGCGACCTCAACTCGCAAGGCGAAGCCCACAAAATTCTTTCCGCCTTCACCGTTGCCGAACTGATGGAAATTTCCAAGCGCGCCGGCAAGCACTTCGGCGATGACGAACTCCCCCTTGGCGATTCCCTGCAGTCGCCGCAACAGTATGTGGAATCCGTGTCAGCCACCACCGGCCTGCCCTGGGTCATGGTCCGCCGTAACATGACCAAGATCCGCGGCGTGATGGAAGAAATTGAAACCGTTCTCCGCGGCTTAACCCGTCTGCCTGATCTCGAACTTCTTGACCGAGGCCATGGCCGCGTTGATGGCAACGCCGTCAGCTTCTACCCTCGCGGCCATTCTTTAGGCGTAATCCTGCCCAGCAATTCTCCAGGCGTCCACGCACTTTGGGTTCCGGCCATTGCCATGAAGACACCACTAGTATTGAAGCCCGGCAGTTCTGAACCTTGGTCCCCGTATCGCATCGCCCAGGCATTCATCAAAGCTGGCCTGCCGAAAGAAGTCTTCGGCTACTATCCAACGGGCCACGCCGGTGGCGGTGAAATTTTGCGCCGTTGCGGTCGAGGCATGTTGTTCGGTGATGTTGGCGCCGCCAAAGCCTGGCAAGGCGACCCGCGCATCGAAATTCACGGCCCCGGTTATAGCAAAATCATCATCGGCGCCGACCAAGCCGATAACTGGGAAAAATATCTCGACGTGATGGTTGAATCCATCGTGCAAAACTCCGGCCGCTCCTGCGTCAACGCCTCCAGCATCTGGGTGACCAAGCATTCCCGCGAAATCGCCGATGCCTTGGCCCAGCGTCTCGCCAAGGTAACTCCGCGTGAGGAAAGCGATCCGCAAGCCGAAATCGCGCCCTTCGCCAATCCCGACGTCGCCCGCCGCTTAAGCAGCGTGATCGATGGCGATATGGATTCCGACGTAACAGATGCTACCGCCAAATACCGTGACGGTTCCCGCGTTGCCGAGTATCAGAACTGCACCTATCTGCTGCCGACTATTCTCCACGTCAATTCAGCCGAACACGCCCTCGCCAATCGCGAATTCCTGTTCCCCTTCGCCACCGTCGTCGAAGTGAAGAACGACGAATTGCCCGAAGTTTGTGGACCAACGCTAGTTGCCACTGCTCTTACTTCGGACCAGCAGTTGATCAACCGCATGCTGGCTTCGCCCCACATCGGACGCCTCAACGTCGGCCCCCTCTCAACCATGAAAATCAGTTGGGATCAGCCACACGAAGGGAACCTGTTCGATCACTTGTACGCTCGGCGCGCCTTTCAAATGGCGTCATGAACATTCTGCAGATCACGGCCGGCGCCGCGTCCATGTATTGCGGCAGTTGCCTCAGAGACAACGCGCTGGCTACCGAGATGATGGCGCTTGGCCACCACGTGGTTCTGCTCCCTTTCTATACCCCAACGCTTACCGATGAGCGAAATGTATCCTCGTCCAAAGTTTTCTTCGGCGGCATCAGCGTCTACTTGCAACAGTCCATGCCGTTGTTCCGCAAGTTGCCCCGCGTATTCGACAAGCTGCTCGATTCGGATTTCGCCCTGCGCTGGGCTGCCCGTCAGTCCATCGCCGTCGATCCGAAATTCTTAGGCGAAATGACGGTGATGGTCCTCGAAGGCGCCCGCGGCCCGCTCGGAAAAGAATTCTCCAAACTCACCGAATGGCTTGCTTTGGAAGACCATTTCGACATCATCTGCATCCCCTATACTTTGCTCATTTCTCTTGCGCCCGCCATCCGAAGAGTGGCCCCCAGATCCAAAATTGTTTGCGAGCTTCAGGGCGAAGATTTATTCCTCGATGGCTTGATTGAACCATACCGAAGCCAAGCGACGGACCTCATTCGCAAGCAGCTTCCCGCGGTTGATCTATTCATTTCCGTCAGCCGTTACTATGCGGAGTTCATGTCGAAGTACCTTAGCCTTGAACCGGATCGAATCGCCGTGGCCCCAATCGGCATCCATTCCGAAGATTTCCACGCCGGCGAACCACGAACTGAGCCGCCCTACAGGATAGGTTTCTTCGCTCGCATCGCTCCCGAAAAGGGTTTGCTTCAACTCTGCGAAGCCTACCGGTTGCTGCGGCAGATGTCCGGCGTGCCGCAAACCACCCTCGAAGCGGCCGGTTATCTACTCGGTGAACACGAAGGCTACCTGGCCGCGATCAAGGGCAAGATGAAGGACTGGGGATTGTCCGATCAATTCCAATATCGCGGCGCGCTCGACCGCGAAGCCAAAGCGGAGTTTCTCCGCGGGCTCGACGTCTTCAGCGTGCCTAGTGTGTATCACGAACCGAAGGGTCTCTTCCTGTTAGAGGCCATGGCCTCCGGCGTGCCGGTGGTGCAACCCGCGTACGGCGCCTATCCGGAGCTGTTAATGAAGACAGGTGGCGGACTTTTGGTAGAGCCCAATAATCCGCAAGCACTGGCCGAGGGCCTGTTCGAATTTCTAACCAACCGCGAAGCCGCCGCCCAGGCTGGGAAGGCAGGAGCCGAAGGCGTTGTGCAACATTTCACCGCCCGCCGGATGGCCGAACAAACCGTCAAGGCTTTTGAGCGTGTATTACATTAAAAGGCCTGACCGCAGCGCCCTTCGAAGCCAAAGCGTCTAGTACAGGCCCGCGGTTTTTCTGGATCACAGCCAGATAAGCTCGAGAAGTCGCATCCGGTTTCCTGCGCCCTTGTTCCCATTCTTGAAGCGTCCTTGGATTGATGCAAAAGGCGCGGGCGAATTCCCCTTGCGACATCCCGGTTTGCATCCGTACTTGCCGGACATCCACATCACCGGGCAATACAATTCTTCGTGTCGATAGCTTGGCCTCGCCTCGAAGATGAGCCAGAATGTCCTTGCCGCTTTCTTCCAGTTCCACGCCAAACTTCGTTCGTGCGCCGGTCAAAGTCTTTCGGTTTCCTACCTTGGTTTTCATAACCCGCCCCTGATTTCTTTGTTGATCGCCCCAGCGATGTTCGAATGCTGTCCAGGGTTGAAAGCGAGCCCCATCGAAACTAGCACCCGGATTTGAAGACTCGACGCCTCGCCCTGTTAACTGTTCCGGCGCGGCTTTGGCGTCAAGGGCATTTCGATGAAGGCAAAACTTCCCTGCGTTGCCGCGTCGGCCTTTGAGGTTATCTCGGCCCCGTGATTAATTACAATCGGCCAGATATTGGAACCCAGCACGACCAGGGCAAGCTTACGACTCTTGAGGTTTTGCTGATAGCTCATGTTTTGATCGGACGTAACCATCACTTCGAGACCCGCAGCTTCGGCATCTTTCAGAAGGTCCCATTCTCAAGCTGAATAGGCCATCCCGTTTCGACGAATGTCTGCACCTCATGGTGAGTCAGGAAGCGGCGCACACCGACAGGGACGTTCTTATCAAACAGTATGCGCAACGCGATGGCTCTTAGCGTAGGTCACAATTGCAAGGATACGATCCGGCGGGACCTCAAACTGTTCGGAAATTTCGGCAACGCTTACGCCATAGTCGAAGTTATCAACAATCGCGTTGACCGGTAGGCGTGTACCGCGCAGAACTGGGGTGCCGCTTTGTACGCCCGCCTTGATTTCAACAAGCGGGCATTCTGACCAGTCAATGTTTTCGTTTGAAGTCATGCTGTGCCTCCCATAATCATAATTCCATGCTTTTGCCAAAAAAGCCAATGCGTCCATTCAGCTCAATACAGCCCTGCGGTTTTTCTGGATCACAGCCAGATAAGCGCGAGAGGTCGCATTCGGTTTCCTGCGCTCCTGTTCCCATTCTTGAAGCCTTCTGGGATTTATGCAAAAGCCGCGGACGAATTTCCCTTGCGACATCCTGGTTTGCATCGGTGCCGGACATCCGCATCGCGGGCAACACGATACGTCGTCTGGATAGCTTGGCATCGCCTCTAAGATGAGCCAGAAGTTCCTTCCCGCTTTCTTCCAGTTCCAGGCCAAGCTTCGTTCGTGTACCGGTCGGTCTCTTTTGGTCTTGTACCTTGTTTTTCATAAACCGCCCTGATTTCTTTCTTCGCCGCCAGGATTTTCAACAGAACTTTCTGATGCGCTGCCGACAGATTTTGCTTCCGAGACTTGGCACATCTGGAAGCTGGGTAAATCCGTCCGGGCGGCGCGACGAAGAAATATATGATCCGGATGCCGCTCTTATCCCGGCATGTCTAGTGTTTCGGTCTTCGCTGATGCTTGACCAACTTGCCATCCTTGAAATATGAAAGTTCGTCCGTCACCGTTCGCTCCATCAGCCAAACATCGGAAGGCCTGACCCACGTATCCGTTGAAACAGCATCAAGTCGAAGGTGTGCCGCGAACCGTCAGGGTCTGCTCTGACGGTTTTTATGTCGTAGCGCTGTACAACCATGACCCGCTTTCTTGTCACAGACTCAACCGAGACTAATGTAGTCTTGCTTGACTTGTTGGGATCAGCCTTCAGGTTGTTGACGTCCTTGATCATCTGAGAGGCTGTCTGCAAATTGGCAGAGACATCTTCACTCACGAAGTTCGGCGCGAGAAGCATCGCCACTGCCACTTCGTCGTGAGCGGCCATTGCTACTTTCATTAAGTCATAGCGAGACTGTAGCATTTTCGTTAAGAAGGCATCCGCAGCCAAAGCGGTCGATCCGGTAAGCGCACTTTTGATAAAAAAGAGAGAAGCCGCAAGTTACTATTCTAAGCAAGCGATGACTTCGCAAACGATCATGCCCCGTGTCTATCCAGATTACACGGTAACCGCCCACCCATAAGATGATAGTTGGCCCGCTTGCCCCGCCCGTACGAAATATCGTACGCTACAGTTGTGACTACACTTACCGCAAGTGACGCGCGCGACCGCCTCTATAGACTTCTAGACGAAACGGCGGAAGCGCACGAGCCAGTGTTAATTACTGGCCCCCGCTCAAACGCCGTATTGGTTTCTGAGAAGGACTATAACGCGATGCAAGAGACCGTTTATCTTCTCTCAGTACCCGGCATGCGAGAATCCATTCGGCTTGGGATGGCCACTCCAATTGAAGAGTGCGATGGGACGCCTGGCTGGTAGTGGCTTGGCAAGTCGTCTTCACAAAGCAGGCTAGCAAGGATGCGAAGAAATTAGCGGCTTCAGGTTTGCGCAACAATGCCGAACGGCTGCTAGCGATTTTAGCCGATAATCCATATCAAACCCCTCCCTCTTTTGAAAAGCTGCTAGGAGACTTGTCCGGCGCTTACTCGCGGCGCATCAACATTCAGCACCGATTAATTTATCAAGTGCTCGACGAACAACATGCCGTAAAGGTTCTCCGCCTATGGACCCACTACGAATAAACGCACCGCCACCCGCCCCGGTCACAACCCGTTCCGCCCAATGTTGTCAACCAAATCCACCATCCACGCTTTCCCTCGCCTGCTAACCTAAAATCAAGCTTACGGTCGCCCTCACCGGCCCAACCAATTCGTTTAAACTAAAGCCTCATGCTGGTTGCCTCATCACTGTCAAAACAATACGCCACCGCCACCGGTCCCGTGCGCGTGCTCGATCAAGTCTCGTTCGAACTGCATCGTGGCGACGCTGCCGCGGTCACCGGCCCATCGGGTTGCGGCAAAAGCACGCTGCTCCACTTACTAGGCGCCCTCGACACTCCCACTTCCGGCTCCGTTACGCTCGACGGGCAAAATGCGTTCAGTCTCAACGAATCCGCCCAAGCCCTCTTCCGAAATGACAAGATTGGGTTCGTTTTTCAAGACCATTGCCTGCTGCCGCAATGCACGGTTCTAGAAAATGTACTCGCCCCCACGCTCATAGCCAAGCCCGATCCGGGCGTCAACGATCGTGCAGAATTCCTGATTGACCGCGTCGGCCTCAGCACCCGCGCTACGCACAAACCGGCTGAACTCTCCGGTGGCGAAAAGCAACGTGTGGCCATTGCCCGGGCCCTCATCCGCAACCCAATCTTGCTTCTTGCTGACGAGCCGACAGGCAACCTCGACGAAGCCACGGCGGAATCCATCGCCAACCTCCTCTTCGAGCTGCATAAAGAAAACCAAGCCATCCTGCTCTGCGTAACGCATTCCTCCGATTTGGCCGCGCGCTTCCCCATTCGCTTCCGCATGCATCGCGGGCTCTTGGAACGTTCATGATCCAGCTCATCTGGAACAGCTTGCGATTCTATTGGCGGACGAATCTGGCCGTGCTAGCCGGAATCGCCGTTGCCGTTGGTGTGCTCGCCGGCGCTTTGATGACCGGCGAATCCGTGCGCCGTAGTTTGCTCGAATTGGCCGTTGGCCGCCTAGGCAAGACCGATGTCGCCGTCAACAGCATGCAACCGTTTCGTGAAAAGCTCGCCCAGGAAATCGGCGGTGTCCCAATGATTACGATGGAGGCTATCGGTCAGCATCAATCCTCTGGTAGGCGTGCCGCAAAGGTTCAAGTCTACGGAGTCGATGTGCGATTCTGGAAGTTCCACGGTTGGAGCGGCGACGCTCCTTCGGCACGGCAAGTTTTGTTGAGCGAAGCGCTGGCGACCGAACTCAACGCCAAAGACGGAGAATCTATCTTGCTTCGTGTCGAAAAGCCTTCCGAGATTCCGCGGGAGACACTCCACGGAAAACGCGAAGAGTCGTCACGATCCATGCGATTCACTTATAAGGGGACAGCCCCTGAGTTTGCGTTGCGCCCCCAACAAGGCTCTATTCTCGCGGCCTATGTGCCACTTACTCGTTTGCAACAGGAATTGGATGTAGCAGATAAGGTCAACACAGTTCTTATATCCGGTGGAGCAAATGCCAACGAAGTTGTGAAGAGCAAATTCGCGCTGGAAGACCTCGGTCTACGTCTACGCCAACTCGATGACTGCAAATGTCGGCAACTCGAAAATGGCGCCGGTCTGCTCAGCGACGATCAAGTTCGCTTAGCTCTTGCCGCGGCCGCGAAGCTCGGACTTAAGGCCGTACCGATGCTGACCTACCTCGTGAACTTCACCACCAACGGCTCCAAGCAGTTCCCCTATTCGCTGATCTCCGCGATCGATTTGCCCGCCTTCGCCAACGCAAAGCCAGGACGAACGCCGATTCTTCTAACGGATTGGGCCGCCCGTGATCTAAACGCAAAAGTCGGCGACGTCATCCAAATGGAATCGTTCGCTTGGAAGCAGGAAGGGAAGCTTGGAACAGAAAACACGGAAGCTGAAGTCACCGGCATCGTTCCTCTCATCGGAGGCCCCGCCGATCGCAACATGGCGCCAGACTATCCCGGCATCAGCGACTCCGACGACATCAGCGAATGGAATCCGCCCTTCCCGATGGATCTCAACAAAGTGCGCCCAGTCGACGAGGATTTCTGGCGCAAGTACAAAGCCACTCCGAAAATGTTCGTGCCCTTGGCAGCCGGGCAGAAGTGGTGGGGTAGCCGCCATGGCAAAGTATCCGGCATCCGAATCTATCCCCCGGAGCCCCGTTTTGAAAAAGCATTCCGCGAGTCGATCGATCCGGCAACGATGGGCATCTCAGTCAGCAACATTCGGAAAGACACGTTGGCGGCTTCAGCCGGCTCAACGGACTTTGGCGAATACTTTGCCTACTTCAGCGCCTTCCTCATGTTCTCGGCTCTGATTCTGGCAGGCCTCTTTTTCAAGCTTGGCGTGGAACAACGCCTCAGAGAAATCGGATTACTCCGCAGCTTAGGTTTCTCGATGGGAAAGATCCGCATGCTGCTCCTGGGCGAGGGCGCCGTGCTGGCCGGATTAGGAGCAATCGCCGGAATGGCCCTCGCCGTGTTATTCGCCGGCTTCATCCTCTATGGCCTCCGCACCTGGTGGATTGGAGCAGTCGGCACAAAGGCATTGGCCTTGCACATAACACCGAAATCGCTCGCTGGCGGTGCAATTGGCGGTCTAGTTGCCGGCTTGGCTGCTCTCCTAATATCCTTGAGAAAACTGCCGGCCGCTACTCCGAAGGGCCTACTCGCGGGTCGCATCGATTCCGTAGCTCCCAAACGTCCAACATTACTCGTCGCGCTAGCTGCCGCATTCGGAGCCACCGCGTTAGCCTTGCTTGGCGCAACTGCCGCAGGTCGCATCCCAAACAGCGCCGCGTTCTTTGGCGGAGGGCTCTCCACACTCATCTCTCTCCTGATCTGCTTCCGGCTCTGGTTAGGCTCCGCCAAACAAGCCCCCGTCAACGGACAAGGCGTATCGGCATTGGCGCGGCTCGGTATGCGCAACGCTTCGGAACGGCCGGTGAGAAGTGTGCTCTCGGTGGCGCTCGTCGCATCGGCTACCTTCCTGCTGGTATCAGTCGATTCATTTCGGCACTCGCCCCACGCGGCAAAATTGGACAAGGCCTCCGGCAATGGCGGCTACCCGCTTCTCGCCAAATCGCAAACGCCGGTCTATCACAACTTGGACCTGAAGGAAGCGCGCGCAGAGTTGAATCTCCCTGAAGCAACACTCGCGCCGTGGCGCATCACTAGTTTCCGATTGAAGCCCGGCGAGGACGCCAGTTGCCTAAATCTTTACAAGCCTGAGAGCCCGAAAGTGCTGGGGGCCAAAGAGGCATTTCTTCGAGAGGGACGCTTCAGCTTCGGTGACTCGCTTGCTACCACCGAGGACCAAAAGAAGAACCCATGGCTATTGTTGCTCGAACCCCCTCTAAATGGCGCCATTCCAGCAGCCATCGATTTCAATTCCATGGAATATGTTCTCCACAAAAAGCTCGGAGACGAAATCTCAGTCGATGGCAAGAAGTTGCGTTTGGTGGCCTCGCTCTCCGGCAGTATTTTCCAAGGTGAACTCGTGATCGCCGAGCCGCACTTCCTGCAGGTCTTTCCGGCTTCCGAAGGGTTTCGCTTTTTCCTTCTGGATGGCCCTCCGGATCAAGCGGCGAAGGTTACCGAAGTGCTGGAAGAGTCGCTAGCTGATTCAGGCTTTGACGCCTCCCCGACTGAAGATAGCCTTGCCCGCTTCCACGCTGTTGAGAACACCTACCTTTCCACCTTCCAGATGTTAGGAATGCTCGGCCTGCTCTTGGGAACTATCGGATTGTCGGCCGTTCTGCTTCGCAGTGTTTTAGAGCGAAGGCGCGAACTAGCGCTACTCAAAGCTGTCGGCTATTCACCGAAGCAATTGGGCTGGGTCGTGCTCGCCGAAAACGGATTGCTGCTTGTAGCGGGGCTCACCATCGGGCTCGCTGCTGCCTTGCTCGCCGTTGCTCCAGTGATCAAGGCCAACGCCGGATCGATTTTCTCAATGTTGAGTTTGCTGTTCTTGGTATTGGTTGCGGGTCTGGCAAGTGCGTTCCTCGCTATGCGGGCGGCCATCCACTCCCCGTTGCTTGCCGGGCTCCGCAGCGAGTAACCTGAATCTATGAAGATGATCCTGCCTACCTTACTGGCGTTTGCCTGTTCGGCATGGGCCGCCGACCCAAAGACTATCGCCTACGGAAAATATCTGGTAGAGGAAGTCGGCAAGTGCCAAGACTGCCACACGCCTCGGCTTGAGAACGGACAGCTGGATACAGAGAAGTGGTTGAAAGGCGCCGTGCTCGATTTTGCTCCCCTGCACACCGTGAAGGATTGGCACAAAACTTCGCCGGACATCACCGCTTCAAGCCGGCTATGGTCGAAATGGGGGGAAGCTACATTTCTGAAATTTATGCAAACCGGCCTGACGCCGAAAGGCACGCCCGCCGCGCCGCCAATGCCTGCCTACAAGCTGAATGCCAAGGACGCGGAGGCCATGTTGGAGTATCTCAAATCCTTAAAATAACTGGCACTCTCGTTCTGGCCACCACATGTCTGACTGCGCAAGGGCCGGCCAATGTGATGGTAGTGGTCAATAGCGCCTCAGCCGACTCGCGCCAGATCGCAGACTACTACGTCCGGGTGCGAAAGATCCCTGCCGGAAATGTTTGCCGCATCAACACCACGGTTGAAGAGACAATCGAACGACCAAAGTATGACAAGGAAATTGCCGAGCCCGTCAAGGCATGCCTGAAGCAAGGGAAACTGGTGGAGCAGGTTCTCTATCTGGTGACGACGCTTGGTGTGCCACTTCGCGTTGCAGGAATTTCCGGCGGTGTCACGGCTGAGGGGGCCAGTGTCGACTCTGAACTAACGCTGCTGTATGGCGCCTTGAAAGGCGCCGTCATTCCGCCACCTAAGGGTTATCTTCCCAACCCTTTTTTCAAGCAGCGTGACACTCCGTTCACTCATCCCCGCTTTAGTCTGTACATGGTGACGCGACTGGCCGCTTACGATGTGGCGGAAGTGAAGGCCATGATTGATCGTGGATTGAAGGCTCGCAATGTGGGCAAGTTTGTGATTGACATGCCCGATGCCGAGGATCGAGACGGCAACAACTGGTTGAGGGATGCCTTCATCATGCTGCCCTCCGACCGCGTCATTTTTGATGACACGAGCAAGGTGCTAACGAACCAGAAGCAAGTGATCGGCTACGCATCGTGGGGGTCGAATGACCGGAACCGCAAGCAGCGCTTTGTCAACTTCGAATGGCTACCTGGGGCGATCATGACTGAGTTTGTTTCAAGCAACGGCAGAACATTCAAGCGTCCCCCCGATAGTTGGAATCTGTCCAGTTGGGACAAGAAGGACGCGCTGAAGTGGTTTTTCGGATCACCGCAAACCTTGTCGGCGGATTACATTCACGAGGGAGCCACGGGCGCAAACGGCAATGTCGACGAACCGTACCTGGTTCTTTGTCCCTGGCCTCAATACGTTTTGGTTTCCTATTTCAATGGCCGAAATTTGGCCGATAGTTACTATTCGGGCATACCCGGTCTGAGCTGGATGACGATTGTGATTGGCGATCCGTTAACGCGCCTGCAATAGGCGGCGTGACTTCATGTCGAATTTGTCCCCGGCGGAAAGGAAGTAATAAGGCTTGCCGTCCGGTCCAGGCGTGTTGATGTCATAGATCGCCACTTTGCTCGGGCCCATGACCTCGAAGGTGGAACCGTGGACTTCGATCGCGGTAGCTTCATCAATGCCGATGCCCAACAGTTCGGGGTGCGCGGCCACGACTTGGACCATGTCGTTCTCGCGCTTGCGCTTGATCAAGTGTTGATCGACGGCGACTGGGTGCAGGAAGCCGAAGCCCTCCTCGTAGCCTTTGGCCATCATGATCGTGTTTCCCTCCTTTGCGCCGCGGACCATATAAGAAGCTTGGATCGTGGCTCCAGCGGAACTGCCGGCGATGACTCCGCCACGATCGAGCAGGGCTTCCAATTCGCGGTGGGTGCGGGTGTTGAGGTACGAATCAACTAGCCGCCACTGGCGTCCACCGGCTAACCAAACGCCTCTGGCTCTGCGAAGCGGGGCGGCAAATTCGGTCGTGTCGGCTAGTTTTCGATCACGGGTATGGAGGAGCGTTATGTTGGTGAATCCTGCTTTACCCAGAACGCCAGCTTCGCCGCTATGCGGAACGTAGGTATCTGGATCGCCAGCGGTTGGGATAAGTACGATGGGCGCATCGTATCCGCCGGCTAGTGCGGCGAAGCGGTCCATGATTTCTTTGCCGACCGCACCTCCACCGATCACGAGCAGTGCTCCTTTCGATGGTCCGCTTGCGGGTGAATAGACTTGGGCATTGGTTTGGGTAAAGGCCGTGGCGGCTAAGAGCAAGGAACAAACAATCGGGCGCATGATGCGATGATAGCAACATGTTCTCGTCGCGTCTCAAGTGGGAGACCGCAACCAATCGATTGATGCAGGCTGTGGAGGCTCGTCGCGCGAGCGGCGATCCAATCCTGGACCTGACGCAGTCCAACCCGACGCAGGCCGGGATCGTGTATCCGGCGGATGTGCTCGCCACGCTTTCGGATCCACGGGCGATGCTGTACGATCCGGATCCGCGTGGGTTGCTGTTTGCCAGAGATGCCGTGGCGAGGCACTTTGGTTGTGACCTACGGCGAGTAGTGATGACGGCATCCACCAGCGAAGCTTACTCGTGGCTATTCAAACTGCTTTGCGATCCGGGGGATGAAATTCTTGTGCCCCTTCCTTCTTACCCACTTTTCGATTATCTTGCGGCGCTTGAGTCAGTGAACGTGAAGCAGTATCCGTTGCGGTATCACGAGGGGTGGTGGCTTGACCTCGAAGATTTGGAACGTGCGATCACTCCCAAGTCGCGGGCCATTGTGGTTGTCAATCCGAACAACCCAACGGGTTCTTATGTCAAGACTGAAGAGGCGGCGCGTTTGAACGCGATGTGCCGCAAGTATGACTTGGCGCTGATCTCGGACGAGGTCTTTTCTGGCTACGTTCTAGATGGGGAGGCGCACTCACTGTTGGACAATGATGGGGCTTTGACATTTTGCTTGAATGGGCTTTCGAAGCTGATTGGACTGCCCCAAATGAAGCTGGGATGGATCATCGCGGGTGGGCCCGGGCATGAGGAGGCCTTGTCCAATATGGAGCACATCGCCGACACCTACCTAAGCGTTGGAACTCCGGTGCAGTATGCTTTGCCTTCTCTGCTTGCCTTGCGCCCAAGTATTGTAGGGCAGATTAGAGAACGTTGCCGAACGAACTTGGCGCGGCTCGATGGGGCGCTGCATGTTGAAGGCGGGTGGTATGCCGTCATCCAAGTTCCGCGAACGCGGACCGAAGAGGAGTGGGCTTTGCTGTTGCTTGAAAAGGACGGCGTGCTGGTTCAACCTGGGTACTTCCACGACTTTGAGCGGGAGGCGTTTCTGGTTTTGAGTTTACTTACGGAACCCGGCGCGTTCGGAGAAGGAACGCGCCGGATTCGGGATGCGATTACTGCTTGATGATGGTTCCGTCGCGGCGGCGGATTTCTCCCCAGCCGCCGTTGTAATCCTTCCGCTCTCCCCGTTCGCCGTAACCGAAGGGGTATTTCTTGGCTGCCTTCTCATCTACTTCGATGCCCCAGCCTGGGGCTTCGTTGGCATAGAGGAAGCCGTTCTTCATTTCCGGGCAACCTGAGAATACTTCTCGCAACTGCGCGTTGAAGGGGGAATATTCCTGAATCCCGAAGTTGTAACTAGCCAAGTCCAAAGCAACGTTTGCGGCGTGGCCAATTGGGCTTACATCGCCGGGTCCGTGCCAAGCGGTTTTCACTCCGTACATTTCGCCCATGATGGCGATCTTGCGGCAAGGCGTTAATCCGCCGGCCTGGGAGACGTGAACGCGGATGTAGTCGATCAACCGTTCCGTGATTAGCGGTGACCATTCGTGCGGACTGTTGAACAGTTCGCCCATGGCGATTGGTGTGGCACATTGGTTGCGCATCAGGCGGAACCATTGGATATCTTCTGGCGAAAGCGGGTCTTCGAAGAAGAAGAGTTTGAACTTCTCCACGTCCTTGGCGAACTGCACGGCTTGTGTTGGTGAGACTCGCTCGTGGACGTCGTGCAGCAATTCGATCTCTTCGCCGAGTTCCGTGCGGCATGCCTCGAACAACTTTAAGGCGCGACGCATGTAGTCGCGGGGTTCGAACATGGGGCTGTTGTGGAGCGACAGAACTTTCACATCACCGCGGCCCGCACCGTAGCCGGCTTGACCGGGGACGCCAATCTGAACGCGAACGTGGCGGAACCCTTCGGACATATACTTGCGCACGCTGTCGATGATCTGCGGAATTTCGGCGCCTGACGCGTGGCCGTAGCAATCGACCGCTTCTCGCATTTTTCCGCCCATCAACTGATAGACCGGCATACCGGCTTGGCGGCCCTTGATATCCCACAATGCTTGATCGACTCCACTTAAAGCGTTGTTCAACACCGGGCCATTGCGCCAGTAAGAGGAGTTGTAGCAGGCCTGCCAAATATCGTCGATGCGATCGGCGGGCTTGCCGATCAGGAAGGGCTTCAAGTATTTTTCAACGGCGGCCACAACCAGGTCCGCGCGTTGGGTGAAGGTGGCGCAACCGTAGCCGTATAGACCGTCTTGATCGGTGACGATTTTTACGACCGCCAGGCGCAATCCGGCGGGCGAGGTGGCAATGACTTGCACGTCCTTAATCTTGGGCGAAGGCGTGGCGCGTGTGGCGCGTGCGACTTGCGTTTGGGCTGCCAATTGGCGTGCGGCGAGTGTTCCGGCTCCGGCCATGGCGAATAAGTCTCTGCGATTCATCCCAATAGTGATATCACAAACGGCGGGGGGGTGTTTCCCGACCCCGAGCGAGTCGACCAGGGGGTCGACTGCGGACGAGGGCGCCCGCCCTACTGCACACTGAATTTTCCGGGGCTCGATGCCTTATGCCGCTATTGGGATTCGTCGTTCCTCCAAATTGGGTTTGTTTTGCAAAAGGCTTTCTCGACACTCTTGGATCTTGTTGGAACCTGTGTA